>JABJJO010000139.1 GCA_018660825.1 Planctomycetaceae bacterium
GGCGGAACCCCAGTGCTTGGCAGCAAACCCAAGCAGCAGGTGCCGATGGTATGTTGACAGATTATCCGATATTGAGTCAGCAAGTGTGGCGGGCAAATAAGTCTCAACCTGGCGAGACGGCGGAAAGATAATTTGTTCTCTTAGGGAATCGCATTAATGTCCGGTGACTCCAGCCCGAGCAGATGTTTCCGGAAGAAATCCTTGCGACGTCTGCTTCCATACCGGCCCTCGTCACCATGTCCTCCGCCGGGAATAACAATCAAGTCGAAATCCTTATTGGCTTTAATCAGCGCTGCGGCAAGCCGCATCGATGCGGTCAACGGCACGTACGATGTAATCACCCTGAGTGATTTGATTCTTCGTCTTACCGGACACCGGATCAATACATAAACCATACTCCGGTTCAAAGATCCGTAAGAAGGTTCACTCGGAGTAACCACCGACTAGATTGCTGCGGGCAAGCTATCGCAAAGTTGAATATTGAACTCGCGTCGCTTAAACTGAATATTCCAATTAGCTATTGAAACCAGTCGTGACAGTACGGGAGCTTTGAAGCTGCTGGATTAGTTACAGAGTTTGCGACTCAATAACAGTTCTATTAGTTTGCGAGAAAAAAAATGATTATGAAAAAACATGACCGGATATCCAAAACAGTTTTTACTGCAGTGCTGGCCGCACAGCTTTGTTGGTTGGGGTCGGTTACGGTTGCCCAAGAAGAGCCAAAACCAGGCACTCAGGTGTTTCAGCAACTGGAGGTAAAAGAAGGCGACACCAAAGCAAACATCCAGTATTGTCTTTTTCTTCCCGAGTCATATAAAAAGACCAAAGCATGGCCTTTGATGCTGTTCTTACATGGTGCAGGGGAACGTGGTGATAATCTGGAACTGGTCAAAAAATGGGGTCCGGCAAAACGTGTTGGCCAGGAAAAAGATTTCCCTTTTGTTGTTGTCTCTCCACAATGTCCCAAAGGCATATTTTGGAACGCGACTCATTTACACATGTTGGTTGAGCATATAGCAAAAACTCAAAAAATTGATCGGTCACGAATTTACTGTACAGGCCTGAGTATGGGGGGGTATGGGACCTGGACATTGGTCGCTAAATATCCCAAGTTGTTTGCTGCGGCCGTGCCTATTTGTGGCGGGGGGAATCCAGCCACTGCTGAGCGTCTTACGGATATTCCGATCTGGGCTTTTCATGGTGACAAAGACAGCGTTGTTCCCGCTTCTCAAAGCACGGCAATGGTAGAAGCGATCAAAAAACTGGGTGGAGAGAAAGCTAAAATGACGATTTATCCTGGTGTGAATCACAATTCATGGAGTCAGACGTATGCGAACAAAGAGGTCTATGATTGGCTACTTTCACACCACCTGAAACTGTCCAAGCCTAAAAAGTAGCCGAACGGATGGCGCCGCATCATGTTAAATGTGAATCTACCGGCCAACAGAATTTGCCATGATGGCAGCGTAGATCGTCGTTCCGATTTGTTGGTAACCGGCAGCGTTCGGGTGCACTCCGTTATTTACTGGATACCCGTCAACCGTATCTAAATTCAATTGAGTGGGAATGATAAATAAGGGTTCATCTTGTTTTTGTGCAGATTGCACGAAGGCGATTTGTCGTTGGACGAGTTGGTGTTGAATTCGTTTCCAACCCCAGCGGGTATAGCGGTCCTGATAGTTGGCTTGAAAGGCCTCCTGCCGTGAATTTCCCGGTGTGGTTAAGCAGATGCCGATGCGTGCCTTTGGAGCAGCGGACCGCAAAGCTTCTAACAAAATATCAGCGTGCTCAAACATGGTATCGGCTCGACTGTTGATAGAGGCTGGGTCATTCGAGTTGGCACTAAAACAATCATTGATTCCCAGCATGATCACGATAATATTAGGGATTTCACCATTACATTCCTCATTGAAATATTTAGCCACATCCAGTTTTGGTTTCCCCGCTGAACTTTGATAAACAAACGGACTGCTTCTCTTCTTGTACGTGCCATCAGGATTAGGCTCATAGTGACTTGCAAATCGTTGCCAAGTCCAACCACCGTATCCTTCATGGGCAACACCATTTGCGGCGGAAGTTGGTTTATGAGTCCCTAACATTTTCCATGGCGGATTATTTGGTCGCGACAAAAGGTTCGCGATTTCGTTGCAGTACGTTGTTGCATGAGTCAAGCTGTCTCCAATTATTAACAGTTTAACTGGTTCTTGTGATTTGGACTTTGCGGAGATAACACGAATTATAGTGTTGGCCTTTGCGAGAGGGGTGCCGTCCGACGTATTCACTTGCAGTGATAATGGATGGTCGCCCAGTTGTTGTGCTGTTGCTGTTAATGTCCAACGTTTAGCATGCGTCGTACCGAGATCGCACATGAACTTGAATTGATAAGCCGTGGTGTCTTTCACTAAGACGATATTGTCGAAGTAAATATTTGTTTTGATTCCTGTAACGGCATAGATAATCGGTGGTAGTGTGGTTTGTAAATCTTCGCCTGCCCGCGCTGTTTTAAATGGAATAATTTGTCCCACAACGAAGGTTATCAATAGCAGTAACAGTAGCGATCGACATCGAGATGGTTTCATAATGCGTACTTTCCATTTAGTAAAATCAATTATGTCAGTCGTAAATCAGACAGTAGTTGTTTAAGTGCTTTGCGCTCTTTGTCGGGATTAAACATTTTTGCTCGTTTTAGACAATGATCACACAGTTGTTTATAAAAAGTTGTGTCTGTTTCTGCTTGCAATAATAATTCGGCGAGCGCCACCGTATCTGCGATTGGAAAGTACCCCGGATAATTCTTGCCAAGCATGCCCAATGATCCAGAAATATGAGTCGATAGGACCGGGGTTCCTGCGACAATCGCTTCGGAAATCACATTGGCACCCCCTTCCATCTTAGACGAGACTACCAACAAGCGACTGCGAGCGATTGCTTTGAGTGTGAGGTGCCTCGTCAAACTGCCGCGCCAGGTATAACGGCGGTTAATTCGTTCTTCCCGATTTGCTCGCGTGTTCATCGAGGGTGTCAGCGCGGCACCAATATGTGTCACAACGATCCGAGAGGCATCTGGCAGAAGCCGCGCAGCCATGGCGGTTCGGAAAGGGTCTTTGACAGTACGTAAATTACCAACCACAGTCACTTCAAAGTTGTGTTTTAATGGTTTGCAAAAGGCTGCTGGAGGCTTGGCGGATTGTAGGATTGTAACCGTTTTCTTCTGATATTCATCAGGCAGAGCGTGAACTCCGTAGGGTTGCAGGATAATGAGCCGTTCTGCCAAATCCAGAGAATGTTGGGCTGCCTGGTTACCCACAATATCGTGATACAGGTCGGTTCCGGTTAAAATCACAACGATAGGCACGTGTGGGAATTGTTTGGCCATTCGCCTGATGCCCACAGCATTTTTCCGTGCATGCAACGCAATAAGAAGATCACACGACTTTGGAGTTGGATCAGAAGTAATCTCGAACTTGTGCCCTAGTGTTTTGAGGAACTTTCCCCAACGCTTTGCCGTTACGGAGTTTCCGCCCGTTCCATGTTGGAAATTAGGTGTTAAGCAACGGATGTTGATAGGCATGCAGATTCCCTTTCCGGCCGATTTGCGATTAAACAGGTTCTCGGAGCAACCTATTATTTTTCCTTGGTTGGAACAACGAGTTTGATGTCCTTGAAGCGGACTTCCATCGGACCACCTGAATGGATCTGAAAAGCGAGAATTCCTTCGCTAGCTCCATCAGGGTCGTCGAGGTCGACACATAGATTGCCGTTGACATAAGTTTTAATCTGATCACCAATAGCGACGATACGATATTCATTCCATTGGCCCACTTTTACATGTTGATCACTAGGTTTGTCCCAGAGCAGTGCGCGACCGAGTTCTTCGTAGAGTTTACCCCACCACCCTTCGCCAATGTCCGCTTGATATCCGACGGCGTGCCCGTCTTTTTTTACTGAACTACGGAACTGAATACCGCTATTTCCATTGTTAGGCATTAGTTTGACTTGAACTGTTAGCTCAAAATCTCCCACAATCATATCACTTACTAAGAACTCATTATTCTTAATTCCAGGTGACGTCCCCACGATTTCGCCATTCTCGACTTTCCAAAGATCCTTGTTGCCCGACCATCCGGAAAAATCTTTTCCATTAAACAACATGGCTGCGGTAGCAGGCGTGGCTAACATAGCGACTTGCTTTTTGGCAGTTAGGTATCCAAGCAAGGAACGGATCTGATGCTTGGAGAATTGCTTTAATTGGTCATCGGGCATCATTGATTGTTTGCCTAGCATCCGTTCGTCAATTTCATTGATTGGGATAATCACAGTTGCGTCTGCTGTTTGCAGTGTGATTGCTTTGGCAGTTTCTTCGCGAACGATTCCAGTAAGTACTCGCCCATTATCGGTGATAATCACACTTGGAAGATATTCCTTCGCCATGACTGCGCTCGGGTCGACAACATTGCTTAGTAGGTAATCTAAATTTGTTCGGTTGGACCCGGTAAGATCAGGTCCGACATTGTTGCCCACGCCATAAAGCTGATGGCAACGTTGGCATGTCTGAGCGAATATGGCTCGTCCCAAAGTTAAGTCCGGTGCATCATGTATTTTTTCACTGAACCATTGCTTGTAGGTTGCGATGAGTTTTAACTTATCCGTAGCGGTCGACCGCACTGTTCCCCAATTACTATTAAGCAGTTTGTCGATTTCTTCATTTTGCAGGTTGCTTAATTGGCGTACTAGGTCAGCAGTTAGATCCTTTCCGGAGAATTGTTTTTGATCCATTGCGTTGAGTAATGCGATAGCATAGGTCGGTCGCGAACAAAGGGTCGCCAAAGCCAATCGTTTATCGGCGGTTGAAAAAGATTGGTAAGCTTTTAAAATGATCGGTGCCGTAGCTTGATGGTCATATTGTGCCAGCCCATTAAGTACAACGTCACGCAAGCCCGCTATAGGTATCAGGCTTTGCAGTAGTGGTGCGAGTTGTGGGTCTTTGGCGCCAATTAAGGATAGTAGTGCTGTCCGCCGTAAACCTAATTCGATTTGATCTGCCGTGGCCATGTTGCGAAATGCCTGCCTTGCACTTTCATCGCCAAATGTCACGCTCAAGCCAATCGCTTGAACTCGAACTCGCATGTCTTTATGTTTTGACAACGGTTGGAATGCTTGATCCCATCCCGCAGGTGCGGCGACTTGACGTTGCCCTTGAAGTGCCGCTCGAATACTCGTCAAAAATGTAAGTTGCAGATTTACGTCGGTTACTTGGCTGAGGCCATTAATGAGAACGGCAAGTGATTCTGGTCCGGTCGAGCTCGCGATTCGTCGTAACATGTAATCTCGTACGAGCGGAATTGTTTTACCGGCGGACAATCCGAATGTAAGTGCTCGTTCGGGGTCAACTGACGCCAAAGGTTCGGCGGCATACCAATACATTAACGGTAGGTTGTGATCTTTGCTGTCCGCCGTATGTGCAACTAACGCCGTCAAAATATCCCAGCGCTGTTCCAAGTTAATTTTTTGGAGAGTCGAGGCAATATACAAGCGTACGACCGGTGAGGAATCCGTGGCGGCAAGTTTTGTGACTGTTGATAGAAATAGAGCGGTTGGTTGGTCATTGTTTTCTAGCGCAAGTTGTATTGCCCAGCCGCGGACGTACTCGTTGTCATCAGCAAGCAACGTCATGGTGGTCTCGTTAGAAATGCCACGGGTAGCGTGCAATGCCCACATTGCGCGAAGTTTCCGAGTGTCGTCTTTATGGGTTGTGGCGATTTCAATGAGCTGACTTAGTTCGGATTCAGTCAGAGGTTCAACGGCGGCACGTTCTTGTAGAATACGTCGCGCATGGCGTACGTACCAATCATTATCGTTGAGCAGCATCGTAATCAAGTCGCTATTGCTGAATGTCTGTAGATCGACTTTGGTTTTGACGCTTGGCCCATAGGTTATTTTGTAGAGACGCCCATTGCTGCGATCGTGAATATCAGCAGTTCGGTGATGACACGCTTGCATGTCATACCAGTCGATGAAATAGACTTGTCCATCCGGCCCGTATCGCATATTCAAAATTTGAGAAGCGCGGTCACCAGTAAGCAGAAAATCCGGTCCGTGGCTGCCGACATAGCCAGAGCCGTTTTGTTGTAACGTATCCATGTTGATGCGTTGCCCATGAATGTTGTTCATGAAAATTTGCCCGCGATATTCCTGAGGCCACGCACCGCCTAGATAGATCATCGCCCCAGCATGTGCATGTCCACCCCCAGCCTCGTCGGAGCGGTTATTACCGCTATGGGGAGTTGCCCCGAGGTAATGGCGGTGGTCAGCAATTGTCTTAATATCGTCGTAGGTAAAAGCATTGAAGTGTGGTCCAGCTTGGCGTTGATAGCGTGCACCTTGAATCACGTGATACAAATGGGGAATCACGCAGGCTGTACAAAATGCTTGTCCGTGGTCGTTAAAGTCAACGCCCCAAGGGTTACTTGTGCCATGTGCAAAAATATCAAATTCATGTCGTACGGGGTGATATCGCCAAATTCCTGCATTCAATTTTGTGCGCGGATCGTTAGGTGTGTCCGGTTTGCCAACATTCGAATGTGTAAATACACCGTGACATCCATATAACCACCCATCGGGACCCCAAGTAAAGGCATTGAGAGTTTCATGCGTATCTTGATATCCCCAGCCGTCGAGTAACACTTGTGGTTCACTGTCGGGTACGTCGTCGCCATCACGATCGGGAATAAACAGCAGATAAGGTGCGGCACCGACCCAGACGCCACCAAATCCCACTTCGAGTCCACTGACTAGATTCAAGCCAGTTGCAAATACAGTTCGCTTATCAAAGGTGCCGTCACCATTGGAATCTTCAAATACCAGTATTTGATCTTGGCCTTTTCCTTCGGCAGCACGTTGCGGGTATTCATATGCCTCCGCAATCCATACGCGGCCTCGGTCATCTAAGGCCATGGCGATAGGTTGTTTGACGTCGGGTTCTGACACACAAACGGTCGCGGTGAAACCCGTTGGCATTTTCATTACAGCGACAGCTTCTTTGGCGGTCAGGCCACTGTGTGGGTAGTCGTCCGCGACCAGAATTTTTCGCGGTGGTCCCATGCGAGCGGGTTGATTTTGATGAAAACGAAAATTGTCAAAATTGAGGTGTCCCCAACCGCCGGAGTGTTCGTCGACGAGTCGTATCATGATTTCAGCCCCTTGGACATCCATTAAATCCACGGCCACCTGTCTCATCTTTTCCGTATTCGTTCCTGTGCTGCGATAGATAACTTCGCCGCTGGGTTTGTGAATAAGTTCGACTCGTGTTTCGGCGTGGCTACCACCATTAGATAGAAACGTTGCCCAGCGATGAGTGACTTTGAAAGGCGTTGAGGTAAGTGTCCCCTGGGGTTCATCGGCGACTTTTTCAAATCCACCAATCCAGTAATTACCTTGATGGTTGCTGTGCATATCCGTCCGGCGGAGGAAAACAGTGTCACCTTTGATCGGTTGTTCGGTAAAAGCTTTTCCGACAGCGCCCCAATCCTTAAGTGTGCCGAGTTCGAAGTCGGTATTGAGCGATTCACCCGCAGCATTTTGCGGAAGCACACCGTGAAGTTGTGCTGTATCATCGGCAGAGATCAGGCGAAGATAGTCGATGCCCGCCATATAGTTTTTGATGGCAACTGGATTTGCTCCGAGTATTTCAACGGTTACCGTGTTTACTCCCGCCTTTAGTTCTTCGGTTGGAAAGGTGAGTACACCAGTTGTAACGACATCAATTTCGTATAGATCGATTGGTTTTCCGAGTGGCTTGTTGTTTAAAGATAGCTGGACGATGCCATAGTCTTTGGCGCATGTCAGGACGATTTCTAGTTGGTACTTGCCAGGTTTTTCTGTGGGGACATCAAGATGTAGTTTGTCACCAGGCCGGGCAGCGGTCCACCACAAATGATCAACTCCGCTCCACGAGTCACCACTAAATTCTGCCATCGGTTGGCTGCGAGCTGTGCCACCGGTGGTTGTGAATTTGAGTCCTTCAGCTTCTAACGCTCCGGCGACCTTTTTAGTATTTTTGTCAATTGGAGATAGCGGTCCACGCAACGTTTGCACACCTTCAACAGCGCCGATTTTGGGCCCGATATATTTTTTGGGTTGGCTCGCCTTCCATGTTTCAAGGTCTACGGTTTCCGTAGTGTGCAGCAGAACATTAGCCCCTTTCATTCCGCCGACAACGAAGTCGAGTAGTTTATCGCCATTAACGTCAGCAACCGTTAGTTGTCGTCCAATCCCTGATTCATCATCAGCTAATTGAGGCACCCAGTTGATGCCTTCTTTAGTACGTTCTAACTTAAACCAATAAACGACTGCTCCCGCGTCCCACATCGGGCTTTGGGCATGATGAGACCAATAGGTCTTGCCAGTAATAATGTCTTTAAGTCCGTCTCCATCGATATCCGCAAGGTTCACGGCATGCGGTTCCGTGAACACTAGTCCGTAGCGGTTTTGGGAAGGATGGTCGCCCATAATCAGGTGTTGTCGGAAAATTATCTTTCCACCATCCTGTAGTTGTTCATGCCAAGCGAGGCCATAGTTATGAGCCGATAGGCTAGTGATTACGTCATTGTCACCATCACCGTCAACGTCGTAGGCAAACATATCCGCACCACCGGCTGCAAATTTGGCTGCGTGTAACTGCCAAGCAGGATTCTCTTTGGTGTTTTCTGGTTGTTCAAACCAGCCGCCGCGAAACAAGATGTCAAGGCGCTTGTCGCCATTGATGTCTCCCACGCCTAATCCATGTGTAAATCTGCTAAAACCATCTTTCTCTGAGATTGAATAAAACGTCCAGGCCGACAACGGTTTTTCCCAATCAGGTGATGCATAGCCGAAATGTCCGCCATGATTACATATGAGTTCAGGGCGATCGTCACCGTTGATATCTAGGAATTGTGGCGATTCGTTACCAATATCATTAATAACCGCTGCTTTCGGCCAAGGCTTGTCGAGGCCATCAACGCCTGGGTTGTGATAGAGCATCGCAGGGGATCCGGGCAGGCCTACGGTCAAGATGTCTTGGTGTCCATCATTGTCAAAGTCGTAAATCCACTGAAAGAAGTTATTAGCGTAACCTTTGCGTGGCTGTGCTAATGCTGGATAGATTTCCTTTTTTTCGGCGAACGTTGGACCGGCAAACCAGTATGGTCCGTGTACGAGGTCCATTTTGCCATCACCATTGATATCGCCGGCGCTGGCACCTTCACTGTAATAAACATCCGTCAACTGCTGCCGTTTAAAGTTGTGCAGTACGTATTCTTCTGCCGCGACCGGATCTGCGATCAATACAACAAATCCGATAGCAGAGGCGGCAATCGTGATTAATGAATTACGTTTGATGACGAACGATTGGTTGAAAATAGACATCATGGGCTTCCGTCGTAGGAAAATCTTAAACGCATGGTTAACGGACAACTTGGTCTTGAAATTGAAATCTGCGAACGATGTTTAGCACAAGGTGAATTCAGGCAGTTTAACGACCTGTCCGCCTTGCATTGCAGATTCATGGGCACAGATTCCAACGCAGGTCCAATTGGCGCTGGTCACAGCATTTGGAAGCGGGTCGCGATTTTCGAGTAGGGCCGAGACAAATTCGTTGACAAGATGTGGGTGCGATCCGCCGTGACCACCACCTTGCACAAATGATAGATGATCGGCATCTTCGATTGTTTGGGTGAATTTTTGGATTTCGGCAGGAAGTAAATGTGCGAAATCCGGCACGCTGACACGTTCAGGTATTTCATGTTCGGCTTTTTTTGCAGTGTGAAGTACATGTTCGTCACCTTCGACTAGTGTCCATTCGAAGCTTTTTTTGGTGCCATAGACATCAAAACTTTCACGATATTGTCGAGCGGTGTCGTACAGGAATCGCCAGATTTGAGCAGAGACGTCGCTGTCGGCTATTTTGATATGGCATGATTCAACAGCAAACGGGCTACCGGATTTTTCACGGATGTCATCTCGTACGGTTCCAGAACCAAAGCATGAGACATATTCCGCTTTGCCATCGACGAGTCCGAGAATAGGGCTGACGACGTGTGTTGCATAATGCATGGGAATCATTTCTTCCCAGTACGCTGGCCAACCGTCCATATCCTGAGGGTGCGAGGCCTTCATGTATTGGATTTTCCCGAGTTCTCCGCGGGCGTAGAGATCTTTGATATAGAGGTACTCGCGACTATAGACGACAGTTTCCGCCATCATGTACTTGAGCCCAGTTTCGGCAACGAGGTTACAGATTTGATCACATTCTTCAATGGTGGTTGCCATCGGCACGGTGCACATTACATGCTTGCCAGCCTTTAACGCTTCTATGCTCATCCAAGCATGATCATCGATTGGGCTATTGATATGGACGAAATCAACAGTGGGATCCGCAAGTACGTCTTCGAATTTCGTGTATCGCTTTTCAATTCCTAATGCATCGCCGACTTTGTTGAGTTCCACTTCATTGCGGCGGCAAATTGCAGCAACATTGGCATTTGGGTGCGCTTGATAAATGGGCAGAAATTCTGCTCCGAATCCTAAGCCGACCATTGCGACGTTGACAGGTTTTTGGTTATTGGTTGTTTCGTTCATGTCTGGAATCCCTGTGGGGAAAGCTTGTAATTTGAGGATAGTTTCCTTAGTCCAGTCCATTTTGACAGCGCAAAGCCGGTTTTTCAACTACGTAGATTATAGATCGCCAAATGGAGTCTGGTAGGTTTTAGTTAATTTTTCCAACGTAGCTTCAGCCAAAGCAGTCACTAAGCGACGCAATCATTGTGCGAGTCGACGTTTCGGCTTGTTACGCTTGCGACGACTTGTGGGCATATGCGCCAGCAAGAAATCTATCACATCTTCCTGCACTATCTTCGCTCGGTCTTGACCGTTGAAATAGTGATCAGTTTCATACCAGATAGCATTTGAGTTTTTGCCAGCGGCGGCATGTAATGCTTTAGCGAACATGGGTGCTACAAGTAGGTCCAGAGTGACGTTAACCATTACTAATGGCCGCGGGGCAATTTTCCCCACATGGTCGGCAGGGTCTAACGATGGCCTAGCGATTTCAGGGTCGTCAGACTCACGACCTGTAAAGAACACCGGAAACCCACCACCACCGACAAGCGCACCCATTACTTTGATACGCGGTTCATGTGCCACAAACGTAACGCCCGTTATTGCTCCCCAGCTAATTCCGACAAAAGCCAGACGCTCTGTGTCGACTTCTTTGCGTTGCATCAGATAATCAACGGCTCGACTGTAGTCTGCACAGTAATGTTCAAAACGGCGATAGTCCATTTGTTTGAGAACAAATGGATCTTTTTTATCGGGATGACGACGTTCCCCTCGGAAGGCTGAGTCGATTGTTAGGACGACAAAACCGTTGTCTACAAATTGTTTTCCGATTTGCACTATGTAGTCAGTTTTTTTACTGCCGCCAGATCCGTACTGCAAAAATACCGTTGGGTGCTTTTCCTTTTCATCCTTGGGAATGTAAAGGAAGGCTGGCACGCGGTCTCCGTCAATTCCGTTGAATTCAACTCGTAAGTGAAGATGATCTGCCGCATCTTTGACGACAGACTCGGTACCAGCTAGTGGTGCGGTATGATCTACTCGGAACGGAATCTCCGCACCTGCAGCGAAGCCAGTCAAAGAGGTATAGATGCACAGGAAAACGGTGATGGTGGTTTTAATGGCAATCGTGATCTTCATGCGGCATCCCTAGAAATGGAAAGCGATTCGTTCGAAGTGTCGTCTGCCAAAACATGGCTATGTTTAAGTTAAATCATTAAGTGTGGCTTGGCAACGGTATGGCGGGAACTCTGCTGGTCTGTTCAAACCACTCTGATTGAATCAACTTAAGGGACTGATGTAGTATGCAGATTGTGATCACATTTGACATATTTTAGATCGTTGTGTGGTAAAATTGTGCATCCAAGCAAAAGTGAACTGATATTTCAGTGGAGGTGTGTTGATGGATCCTATTAGCCGACGAACATTTAGTGCTTCTGTGGCAACAGGAATTGTAACGGCAAGTACAGTGTCTGCAAAAACCAAGGCAGAAGCTCCCGTTGGCCCAATGGTTGGACATGTCTCTAGCAGCCAGGCCATGCTATGGTATCGACCCAGTGAAGTGGGAACCTATAGCCTGACGGTTCGTGATACATCAGGAGCGCAGGTAACGCAGGCAACAAGCCAGGCTCTTGCTGATAATGACCGTTGTGTTACTTGGGAGCTTTCTGATTTAGAGCCTGCCACGCGGTACCGCTATGAAATTCAGTCCAACGGAAAAACGATAGTCGCGGGTGATGATTATTTCTTCAATACCGCGCCGCCTGATGATAGTAAATCAAAAATTTGTCTGGCATTCGGATCGTGTGCCAAGAATGACCCGCTGCCGTTGTGGACACAGATGGCAGACCGTGGTGCTGAGGGGCTTGTTCTATTAGGCGATACACCCTATATCGATTCCACTGTATTGCAGATAGCACGCCAGAAACATCGTCAGTTTCTGTCGATTCCTGAATTATCGAAATTTATGCGGCAGCGTCCTGTGTGGGGTACCTGGGATGATCATGATTTTGGCCGGAATGATTCCGATGGCAATTTGCCGGGCAAAGAAAATACCCGTCAGGCGTTTGTAGAGTATCGCGCAAATGAAGCCTACGGAGAAAAAGGCGAAGGGGTGTATACAAAGTTCCGTCAGGGGCCGGTGGAAGTCTTCTTACTGGACACTCGCTGGTTTGCCAGAACCGAGCCCTCACCGGTCGATGCTAAAAAACAAACGCTACTAGGTCATCGGCAGTGGGATTGGCTACGGAAAAGCTTACAGGAATCAACAGCACCCTTCAAACTGATCGCTTCCGGGATGATCTGGGATAACAAACGCAATACGGAATCGGATGACTGGATGACTTACGTTCATGAGCGGACTGCATTGTTTGATTTTTTGGGTGAGAAAAAGATCTCCGGTGTTGTGTTGATCGGTGGTGATATCCATTGCTCCAGATTGTTGCGTTACAAAACAGAGCAACAAGTCGGTTATCCAATCCACCAGTTTATTGTTTCACCGATTCATGACAGTACGATTCCTGCCCTGAATGTTCCTCATCCGGATTTGGTCCATGGTGCCGCAATTCCTCATGTATGGCTGCGGTTAGAAGTGGATTCCAGCGTGGCTCCAGCATCGTTGCATGCGGAATGGGTACAGATGAACGGTCGCAAAATGTGGGACCTTAAACTAACACAGCAACAACTGACGTCGACCTAAATCGCACGTCCGGATTTCTTGCGGCTTTCCCGTTGCTGGTCTCTAAGAAAGTCTTTCTGAGTCTGTTGCAGGAGTGCGTAGAATAGTTGGTTCTGCCTGCCGAGTTCGGTGACTGGGTTAGCAGGGACTGTTCCCTGTTCGAGCATGATCCAGCCCGCGTAGTCAGATTTGACGAGCAATTGCATAAGTTCCTGGTTGGGATAATCGGGAAAATCTATTTCACGACAGTGAAGCGTCGCACCGAAACGGTCCCGCACGAGATTAAAATTATGCTCCAGCCCATCGCCCTGAAGATCCTGTGGATTGCAATTCCAGCAGACGGCCACGTTGGGATGGTCAGCAATTTCCATAATTGCCTTGATGGTGGGCAATTCGGCACATTGCCCATGGACTTCTAAGCGGATTTGCTGTCCCCATCCCTCTCCAAATGACCCGAGTTCATTGAGAGCCATCCCGATTTGTTCAATGGTTTTTTCATGGGGGATATCATCATAGAATCGATCTGGTTTGACTTTAACACCGGTTCCACCGACGTCGTGACTCAACTTGATGAATTGCTTGGTACGTTCAATCGCTTGTTTGACAACAGCCGCATCGGGGTTGTCATATCGTTCGTTACTGCCGATACCGACCAGAACGACTGCCGCGTCCGCAAATTTTTGCTGTACTTCCTTGCGTTGATCTTTGTTCAGTTCCGGTTCAACGCCATGCGCGTGGGTTGTCCTTAGTTCAACCCCCTGAACCTTGGTTTGCTGGCAGTTCTCCAGCAGTGTATCCAACGCCCAGTCTTTTCCCCACTGATAGGTGACGAGTCCAAATCGCATGCTGTTACCAGGCTTGATGATCCACTTTTTGGTCGGCCGCCCGGCAACCGCCAGATTGTGAGGCAGTAATATTGATGTGAGAATCCCTGCCGATGTCGCGGCACTTGATTTGATCCAGCTACGTCGGTGCATGTTCACAGATAGAATCCCTTATAGTTACAAGCTAAACTGAGAATATCGAATCGCTTAACGTGCCTGTGCTGTCGGCAAACGATTCTTGTTCGATTCCCATGGATTGTAGAATACTCAAGTGTAAATTGGCCATTGGCGTTGCGTCTTGCGACCAATACGTGCCGTGCTTAAGTCCCATGTTCGCACCCCCAGCCACTAGTGTTGGTAAGTTACGTGGATTATGAGTGGTACTCGCACCACTTCCATAAAGCACGATACTATTATCAAGCACTGAACCCTTGTGGTCTTTGAACTGCTCGAGGCGATTAAAAAAGTAAGCGAGTTGTTCACTCAGAAAATGATCATACTTCGCAAAATTCAACTGCCCATTTTTGTCATTCGCATGGGACAACTGATGGTGGGTACTGGATAATCCAAGTTTAAGCGGGAAGGTATCACTGATTCCCATCCCATCTTCGCGGTTTAGCATGAAAGCAACGCTGCGAGTAATATCGGCGTCAAATGCGAGGGCGATCAAATCAAACATGTTGCGATAATATTCACTTGGTTCGCCCTCGGTGGTGGCATCTAAATTTAGATGGGAGTAATCCTGTTTCTTGACAGGGATGTCGATCCATTGTTCTGACGCGATCAGTCGCGATTCGACTTCATCGAGCGATGTCAGATATTGTTCCATTTTAGCTCTGTCGGATTTCCCTAGTCTCTTATTAAACGCTTTGGAATTTTCTAAAACCGCGTCGACTAATCGGATATGTTTTTTTAAATTTGTTCGTTCTACCTCAAGCGTCGACTTGTCCCCTCGGAATAGACGGTTGAATACTCTGCGAGGATTGTTTTCGGCTGGGATCGGATTGCCTTGTGTGTTGTATGAGATTGTTCCTGTGCGAGATAGAAATCCGACGCCCGCATCAATCGATAGCACCAGCGAGGGTTGTCGACAATGTTGTTTGGTATGTTGAGCAACGACTTGGTCCAGTCCGACGCTGTTATAAGTGCCCGGTTTGGGATTGTGTAATGGTGCTCCGGTAAGCCACATGTCAGAACAGACGTGAGGGTCCGATTTGATACCGGATGCATGTTGTAATCCACCCATAAAGCTCAATTGGTTTCGGAAACGACTGAGGGGTTTGGTTGATTCACCAAATTTGAAATCACTTCCAGTCTGTTGTGGGAACCACCGCCAATCGTCAATTTTGTTTGCTTCACGCGGCAGAGACATGCCGTTGGCCGTATAAATAGCGCAAAAACGGCGTGGTGTTCGCTGTACAATGTCGTCACCCATCGCTTCAAGTATTGGTAAAACTAAGGTGGTACCGGCGATACCTTTGAGAACGCTACGGCGAGCTATTTTTTTTATTGAACTCATTAGAACATTCCTCTAAACAATCATTTATTCAAAAACAACTCGCTGGTGATGACGAATCGGAATAGATCCTGCATCCGGTAGTCTGACGCTCGTAATTCTAGTTGGTTTTCTTTTAGTTCGACAAGTTCATTGTAACTGAGACTGCGCCCGATAGCGTAACTGGTTAAATGTTTTAGGAAGCTAAAGGCGACCTGATCCAACTGTTTATTAACAAGGTATTGTTTCAAGCCGTCCAAATCGTCGACGATCGTCTTGTCTGGTAATGTTGATCGGCTTTCAATTTTCCCAGCAGTTTTATATAACCCTCCGGCGTCAAAAGTCTCAAAAGGTAACCCCCAGGGATCGATCCCTTGGTGGCATTTGATGCAACCGGCTTGATTGCGATGTTGGAATAATCGTTCGGCCAGTGTGAGATTGGAGTTGTCTTGTTCAAGGTCGGGTACGTTTGGGGGCGGGTCAGCGGGCGGTCGGGCGATGATCTTACGGGCGACCCACGCACCACGTTTAACCGGATTAGATTCTCGGCCGTCAGATAAGCCGGCTAATATTCCGGCTTGCGAAAGTATCCCGCCTAAGTGTTCGTTGTCGTGTAATAGTGGGAGAAATTCAAATCCACTTTCTGTGCTTTTATCGAGTCCGTAATAATTTGCTACGGTTTCATTTGCCATGATAAAGTCTGATCGAATTAGATTTCGCAATGGAAGATTGTGTTGGATTAAATACTGTAGAAATTGGATGGGTTCTTGTCCAAGTTGTACTTTGGTATCACGCGTCAAATTAGGGTATTGTTTCCGATCTATTTCCACCACAGCTAGTTTGTCGAGATCCAACCATTGAGTTGTGAATTCAGCAGCGAATTCACTAAATCGCGAATCTTGAATCAGTCGGTTTGTCTCGGTTGCGAGAGAGTGCGTGAGAGTGTTGGTAACCGCAAGTTCAAGCAGCCGATCGTCGGGTGCTCGGTTCCAGAGGAAATAAGAAAGTTTGGATGCAAGTTCATACTCGCTGATAGGTTCTGGTTTAGGTGTATTGCTGTTTTCAATTAAAAATAGAAACTGCGGTGACGTAAGCACGATTACGAGTGCATCTTTGATACTCTGTGTAAAATCTTGATTGTCTTGAAAGGATTGTTCCCAGATCGCCATCAGCGAATGCAATTCTGCATTTGTCAGCGGACGGCGAAAAGCGCGTGACGCAAATTTTTCAATCACTTCACGAGCGTATATTTTGGGTTGGTCGGTGTGGTTTGATGTAATAAAGATATTGGTGTGTGTCGCCGGTGGCCACGTATCATAAAAAGGGCCTTCAAACTCAACGGATTGGATCAGCAAACGCGGCATGTCCCGTCCGTCGGTGTATTCACTGCGTACGCCAATCTCACGAATTCCGGCTAGATAATTGACATTGTCTTTTTCCACGTCTGGGCTGGGGAAATTTCTAATGGCACCTTCAAAAACGTAGGGTTGGATATTGGTCGATTTGGCAGTTTGTGGTTTTCCAACGGGCGTTAGTGTGCTGCCGCAATCGCGGCGTAGTCCGACGTGGACCCCGATATGAGGTGCTCGTTTTTCAAACGTACGAAATTGTTCTGCCAGGGGATGTGTGGCATGTAGTCGTGTGAGGACCAGACGGTGGGGAGCCGCACCACCGGCATATTTTACTGCCACCGGCAAAGGGCCTGCTCCGATGTGTAAGGCCATGAAGGCAGGTTGATTTAGCGTTGCTGAAAATTGTCGGTCACCCATTTTTAACGTCAAACTGGCTGGTTTTTCAATCGGAGGCTGAATCAAACTTCGGCCCGGTTCCACGAGGGCCTGGATTTCGGACAAGTCTAACGCCCGGCGGTACATGTGAACATCGTCGATATCACCCTGAAACAAATTCGATTCCTTTTGGCGTCCATCATACAGTTCCTGAATGCGTCCAATATGCAGTTGCACAGATTGATTGTCCAGATTGCCATCATTGATTGTCCCAGTAGCCACTAAATATCCGTTGACATACAGGTTAGTTTGATTGGCACCGCGACGTACGACGGCCGCGACATGTTGCCATGTATTGACTCGAATGATACCTGGCCGTGAGGCAACAGTGCCATTGGGTCGGTTATTGGGTCCTATCGTTTCAATTCTCAGCACCCCCTGATTATTAGGCATATCCAGATACCAACCGTGCGTCCAATTGTACTTACCGAGGCAGACAATTCCTCCCTGTCTTAATTGCGTGGGTCGAATCCAAGCAGCTACAGAGAAATCTCCTGTTCCCACATTCATCGAATCATTACGTTTCACAACAACACAGTCGTCGTTACCATCTAGCGAGATTGCCTGACCAAATGGCGAAGCCACATATTGCGCACCTCCCTGTATTTGCCCCTGCAGTTCGTCACGTTTGGGCGTTGAATGCGTGTTTTGGTCGAGTTGCCAGGCTCCGATTAAACCGACATTCAACTTGGAGGCATCGGGTTTGACGATATTCTTGGCAGGTGGCGTAACGTAGACGTCCGCCTGATAGATCCCTTCCGTGTCTATGGAGACTACTTGGGGTTCCGCAAGGGATGTGATCGTGATCGCATTTGTCGAGGATTCGTCCTGAGGGAGACTGTTTGATTCTAGCAGTAGGGGTTCGTCATAGCGTGCTGCATTCACGGTGATACGGAAATTCCCGTCGTCTGGCAACTCTCGCAGGGAGATCTTGAAATTTGCCTTCGGCCCATACGTACTTTCGATTTGGAACAACTCCGCACTGGGGATGGCCGGTCGCAATAACAAACCGTCTTCAACGCTCTGGTAAGCAAGAAGTCCATCAGGGTACCCATTCGTTCCACGCATGCAGGCAAAAACCGCATGATAAATACTGTCGTATTCTCGCCAACCGCGGACTGTGGAATTCCCCTGATAGCCTTCGATGAATTTAAAGGCAGTTTGCATCTTAAATGGTTCATAGGTAAATGATTTGCTAGGATTCAACTCGGTGACTTGGAAATCAGCGTTGGGCAGCAGTGTACTCAAAGCCCCTAGAATCAAATTGTTGGGATAGGGATTCTGATTAACGCTCTTCCCTAGATCCATCCTAAAATTCTGGATGACCGGAGGTTTGGTTTCGTCGACGATGCAGCGGTCTAATGCCTGTTCGGCAATACTGAAATAAGATTCAATCAATAACGGGGATAACAACAAAGTCTGTTGATTATTTAGAAATCCATCCTTGGATTTTGCGTCGGGTGGTAATCCGTTGGCTAGGTTTTCATCGAGGCCGAGTAAATCTTGTAATGTGTTTTGATACTGTTTAATCGTGAGTCGGCGAATTGAGCCGTTGTATTCGCGTTTCCGGTTTCGAGCAGTAGTTAGATTCTTTTGAATCCATGTTAGTAATAATTGTCGTTCTGCGGTGGTGGGTTGTGATTCATCCTCAGGTGGCATTTTTTCTGATTTTATTTGATGATAAATCGCATCCCACAATCGCATTTGATTTTCCGGTAGAGAGCCATCTAAGTGGTCCACGCGAATCCCAGAAATCAGGTCGTCTTGATTATGACAACTCACACAATACTTATTGAGTAAGGGTTGAATGGATTTGCGAAAAGATCTTGACGCTTCAGCATTCCGAGTTTGCGATTGTACTGACGACGGAAAATACGACAACGCAATTACAATGGCCAGCATGATCCCGGCAGAAGCTATTGGCGATGATGGGTAAAATTTGGTCATGGGAAGGGTATAGATCGTCAAAGGGTGGGGCGCCAACAGTGTTACTCTTGTGAGTGATACCTCAATCAATTATTTCGAATGTTAGTGTCACTTTATATTCTTGAGTAGGGTCACATTTTTGAGGTCGCGGTACAAGAATGAAATTATCAGTAACGATAGGATGCAGGTCATGTCCACTAGTAATTTTAATATTTTTAATACGTTGTTCAAAAAACCCCACAAAGGGTCGCCCTCCCCGCTGCGAACCATTGTTGTTGACGGTGTCAAAACTCGCTTCACCATGGTTTGGCGTGATTGTAAAGGTCATGCTATTTCGACCACTGTCAATTGTCTGTTCAAAGCTATTTTGCCCATTTGCCATTTTGGCTGACCAGGCGGGATCGCCATAAAAGGCAACAACATCACGATCAAATTGAAGGCCACGTTTGTCACCAGCACTGGTGGACGATTCGCCGAGCCGATGCACAAGTGCATGATGATTGGCAAAAAACGCTTGATTCATCGTGTATCGACCTGGTTGTTCGATAAAGTAGTCCAAAATGCCCCAGCCTTGATATCCGTACCAGGTGGGCACGGTGTATCCGATCATTTGCTTGACACCCACGTCGTTCATCCAGGCAAGTGCCATTGCATCGGGGCCATTAATACTACCCATCAAACAGTTCCCGATTGGGAGGTAGACTTTAGGGTTGTTCGAATCGATATCAATACGTGTTTTATTTGTATCCACGCCGAACATTTGTCCTGCTTTGCTACGAAAAAAACCATTGCGATAGCGAAAGCCAATCATCCAGTCGCCTTGTGTGGCGTGACCCGATGTAACAAACAAGTCAGCTTGATATTGATTGAGTGTGTCGACTAGGGCAGCAGTTGTATCGTCCGGACCACGCAGTTGTTTGGCAGTTGTGTCGCGTTTTTTTTGCACAAGTTTATTTTTTACCAGTTCGTCGTACCATAAGCCTTCAGTACAACACTGCAAGGCAATTTCAGTACCGGATGCAACTTTGTGGATGGTTAAGGGTTCACGGTGCTTAGCGATGGCCAGTGCGTTCGCTGCATCAAAGCCAGTCAATATGCCCCACAAGGTATCGGTATAGGGATCGTCATCAAGTTTACGAGTTAGTTGATGAACGGCAGCGACGAACTCAGTTGTGGTTTCGTTGGGCGTGGATACAAAACAGACATATTTGGGAAACTGCTGTGTAAGTTTAGGTAGAGAATCTCCGACTTGGCCGTCAAATACGATGACTTGTGCCTCATGTTTTGCGACGAGCGTCTGCACGACCTTTTTCCATTCAGCTTTCTTATTGGTTTGCTGTGAAACGATAACGGTATATGTACCATCCGCAGCGTAGGATGTAGTTGTGGCGGCGACAATAATGAAGGCAATAATGCGTTGAAACGTCGTCATGGGGTTTCTCATTTGTGAGGGCTATTTTTTGATAGGGAACGGAGGCGCATCATATTGAACACGTAATCGATCGAATTCTTGTTCGAGTGAAGCTTGTACCCGTTTGTACTTTGGCTGGTTATAAACGTTGACCATTTCTTGTGGGTCGTTGGTTAAGTCGAACATATTCCATTCGTTGGTGGCAGGAAAAAAGAACAGTTTGTGAGTCATTGAGCGTACCCCAAAGTGTTGTGGTACAGCGTGTTCACCAAACTCGTAGTATGCATAATAAAGGGACTCGCGCCATTTTTTCACGGTGCCGTTCATGATGGGCACGAGTGAGTTTCCTTGGACCTCTGCAGGCGCTGATATACCGGCCATTTCCAGAAAAGTTGGTGCATAGTCGATATTTTGAATCAGTTCAGTGGGTTGCGATTGAGGTTTCACAACTCCTGGCCAACGTACAAGAAATGGCATCCGAAAAGATTCTTCAAACATCCAGCGTTTGTCATACCAACCATGTTCGCCGAGAAAGAATCCTTGATCGGATGAATAGATGACGATTGTATTTTCAGCTAATCCGTTATCGTCTAGGTACTTGAGCATCCGGCCAACGCTCTCGTCGACAGCTTTAACTGTGGCGAGATAGTTTTTCATATAGCGTTGGTATTTCCAGCGGACGATTTCTTGATGGCTAAGTTTCCCAGCTTTAAAGTCCGCTAAGAATGCTTGGTTTTGTGGTCCGAAATGAGCATCCCAAACTTGTTTTTGTTGGTCGGTCATACGATTATATTCGGGCGTGCCATAGCGGTCGGGCTTTGGCAACACGACGTCGCCGCGTTCGTTCTTTCGTACTTTTGCGTCATATGCCCAGTCAAAATGTCGGTCAATCTCCATCTGATTGCGAGCTAATGTGCTGCTGCGGTTGGCATAATCATCGAACAAGGTTTCAGGTTCAGGAATCTGAATATCATCGAAAGCGTCGAGATGTCGTAACGCTGGTGCGAAGGTGCGATGTGGCGCTTTGTGTTGGCACATCAAAAAGAATGGTTTGCTATCGTCGCGGGACTCAAGCCAGCCAATTGCCTTGTCGGTTGTCAGATCCGTTGCATAGCCTTCAAACCTTTTTTGTGAGCCGTCTTTTTGGACGAAAACAGGATTGTAGTAACTGCCTTGCCCCGGAAAGATCTCCCAATGGTCGAAGCCGACGGGTGTGGTTTTAAGGTGCCATTTTCCGATGACCGCCGTGTTGTAACCATTGGCATGGAGTTCTTTGGCGACGGTCCACTGGGTTTGATCTAAACCTTTGCCGGTGTTGCGCATGAACCCGTTTTTATGGCTATGCTTACCCGTCAGGATTGTCGCACGCGAAGGACCACAAATGGAGTTGGCACAAAAGGAATTAAGGAACACAGCGCCTTGTCGCGCAAGTTGATCGATGCTGGGAGTGGGCGCAACGTCTGCCAGTGGCCCACCGTAGGCAGAAATAGACTTAATGGCATGATCGTCGGAAAACAAGAACAGAATATTGGGGCGTTGTGCATTGGAATTTGTTCCGGTGACGTTGTTTTTGTCTTTGGCTTGAACAGAGCCAGAAGGACCCAATGAAAACATCATCGCAGACATCATGATGATGGCGGCAACACAGGATTTACGTAGCAGAGATATTTTGAATTTCAACATGGTTGTGATCACTTAGAAGGTATTGAAAATTAGCTGAGTATATCGTGGACAACTTTACCGTGAATATCGGTCAAACGAAAGTAGCGTCCTTGGTATCGGTAGGTGAGCTGTTCGTGGTCCATTCCCAGTTGGTTTAAGATTGTCGCTTGTAGGTCATGCACGTGTACTGGTTTATCAACAACACGGACGCTGTAGTCATCGGTTTTACCGTAAGACATTCCACCGCGGACTCCACCACCAGCAAGCCAATATGAAAAGCAACTGGGATGATGATCTCGGCCATAGGTTGTTTTTGTGAGTTTGCCTTGGCAATAGACAGTCCGGCCGAATTCACCTCCCCAAACAACGAGTGTATCGTCGAGCATGCCGCGTTGTTTGAGATCTTGTAGCAGTGCTGCTGTCGGTTGATCCGTACCAGCACATTGAGTGGGGACTTGGGTTGGTGCGTTGCCGTGGGCGTCCCAACCACGATGATAGAGTTGGATGAACCGGACACCGCGTTCGGCAAGGCGGCGTGCCAGCAGGCAATTGTAGGCATAACTGCCAACCTTATTGACTTGCGATCCATACATATCGAGCGTACTTTGGGTTTCGCTTTTAATATTGATCAATTCGGGGACGCTCATTTGCATACGGAAAGCGAGTTCATATTGTGCGATACGAGTTAGGATTGCGGGGTCACGGAATTTCTCGGCTTGCTGAGCGTTTAGTTTTCGTAGTGAGTCGAGCATACGTCGTCGCTGAGCTTGAGTGACGCCGTTTGGATTGTAGAGATCTAAAATTGGATCACCCTGTCCACGGAACTTCACGCCTTGAAAATGTCCGGGCAAAAATCCCGCTCCCCATAAGCGATCATAGAGTGGTTGTCCGGCCTTGGCGCGGCCATTGGATGTCATCGCGACAAAGGCGGGTAGGTTATGATTTTCGCTGCCAAGCCCATAACTAACCCAGGCACCCATACTGGGCCTGCCCGGATTAACGGAGCCAGTTTGAAATAGCGTCGCTGCCGGGTCATGGTTGATCGCTTCGGTGTACATGCTCTTAACGACACAGATATCGTCTGCCATTTTTGCAACATGTCGTTGAGGTGCACTGAACCAAGTTCCTGCTTGCCCATGTTGCGCGAACTTTAAGCTGGTGGGGGCAACAGGAAAAGATTTCTGCCCAGATGTCATTGTTGTTTTGCGTTCGGCGGGATAGATCGACGTCGGGACTTCCTCGCCAAAACGCTTTTGTAAATCCGGTTTGTAATCGAATAAATCTAGTTGTGAAGGTCCACCAGACTGAAATAAGTAAATGACGCGTTTGGCTTTAGGCTGGAAAGGTGGTGCGTTGATGTGCCCCGCTTCACTCCCGAGGAGTTTGTTTTCGCCCTTTGCCAACGAAGCGAGTGCGATTGTACCTAAACCGACAGCGCTGTGGTTGAGAAACGTCCGACGGTTGTGTCGCAGGTGATCGCATTGTGTGTCGGATGTTGTCATTATTTAGTTTTGTGTAATCGCTTCATCGAGATTCAATATTGTGTTCATTATTAATGTTAATGCCGCAAGTTCGCTGATGTCATAGTCTTGATTATATGGTGATGCGCCGATAGAGAGCAGTTTTTTTGCCGAATCAAGGTCGGCTGCAAAATCGGCTATATACGCGTCGTAATCATTCATTAACACAGTGAATTCATCGCCGGTTGGCTTACGGCTTGTTATTCGTTGGAAACCAGATACCACACGGGTGGCTGCAGTGACGGTTGTGTTTGCGAGTTCGCGTTGGGCAAGTAATCTCGCAGTTTCCACAAACGTGATATTGTTCATCATTGTGAGCGCTTGCAGTGGTGTATTAGTTTGATCGTTACGGACAATGCAGGTTTCACGAGAAGAGGCGTTGAACGCCATCATTGTTGGGGGCGGAACCGTTCGCCGCCAGTAGGTATACATGCTGCGGCGATAAATTTTGGCCCCCTGATCTTGTTGGTAAGCAGCATTGGAAATGCTTCTCCAAATTTGCGGGGGCATGTAAGGTTTGACTGAGGGTCCACCGACATCTTCGACCAACAGTCCGCTGTTAAAAAGCGCAGCATCCCGAATGGCGTAGGGAGAAAGCCGTTTGCGAGGGCCTCGTGCAAGCAGTTTGTTTTCTGGGTCTTGTTGTTCAAGTTCCGCCGAGGCCGCCGAGGATTGCCGATAAGTATCGCTAGTGACAATCAATCGGTGCATTGCTTTGACGTTCCAATTCTGAGCAACGAACTCGGTTGCCAGCCAATCTAATAACTGCGGGTGACTTGGGTATTCACCTTGAACACCAAAGTTCTCGCTTGTTTTGACTATTCCTGTGCCAAAGAAGTGTTGCCAAATACGGTTGATGGTGACACGAGCGGTCAGTGGGTGATCGGCACTGGTCAACCATTGGGCTAAGCCTAATCGATTGCGAGGCCATTGTGGATCCCACCCACCGATTGCCTGAGGGATCGCGGGTGTTAGTTTCTCCGACTTCTGAGGTTGATCATACTGGCCTCGGTTAAGTAAGTATGTATCGCGTGGATTCTCCAATTCGTGCAGGACCATTACGGTTTTCGGGCTACCGGATTGTGGTCGGGGAACGGACGTTTGTACAACTTGAATTTTCACAGGGTCGGGAACAATAAAAATTGTTTGGGCAGTTGTTAAATGTGGCCAAGTCGCTGGTACAGCAATGAAGGGCGGACTGTTGCCATTATTAGGCCCTAACCCTGCCTCAGCGATATTATTGAAAAAAGCAAACAACTCGTAAAACTCGCGTTGTTCGATTGGGTCGTATTTATGGTTGTGGCAGCGCGAGCAGTTTAAGGTTAATCCTAAAAACATGGTGCCCATCGTTTCTACTCGGTCGGCGACATATTCGACAATCCACTCGTCTGGGATGGATCCACCCTCGGAATTGATACGGTGATTACGATTGAATCCGGTGGCGACTTGCGTGTAAAAATCGCGATTGGGTAATAAGTCGCCGGCCATCTGCTCGGTGATGAATTGGTCGAAGGGCATGTTGGTGTTGATTGCTTGAATGAGCCAATCTCGCCAGACCCACATGTAACGGAGCCGATCATTTTGATATCCATCGGTGTCGGCGTAGCGTGAGGCTTCGAGCCAATCGAGTGCCATATGTTCGCCGTAGCGTGGATCGTTTAAGAGACGATCCACGGCTTGTTCATAAGCAGCGGGACTCGGGTCTGCCATAAATTGTTCGAGGTCTTGTTTACTGGGTGGCAGACCGATTAGATCAAAAGTCACGCGCCGTAAGAGAGTTGCTTTGTCGGCTCTTTTTGCGGGCGTAAGATTTTCTTGTTCAAGTCGAGCATGGATAAATTGGTCAATTGCATTGGCGGCTTGATCCTTCTTTTTTGAAGTAGGTACGGCGGGTCGTTGGGGCGGAACAAAAGCCCAGTGTCGGTCGTCGGTGGGCCAAGGGGCCCCCTGCTCTATCCAGAGGATGAGGGTTTGTCGATCTTCCGTTCGGAGGATGCGTTTTGAATCTGGAGGTGGCATTCGTACGTCGGGATCGTTGCTAGTGAGGTGTTCAAGCATAGCCCCATCGGTGAGTACTTTTAATTCGAAAACGGACGCACGCAGGTCAAGTCGCAATTCAGATTCTCGTGCCGTATCATCTGGGCCGTGGCAGTGATAGCAAGAGTCCGAGAGGATAGGCTTGATGTCACGAGAGAAACTCAGCGGGGCTGCCGACATAGCAGATGAAGTCATTGTGGCAATGACAACAAGGCAAATTGTATTAAAACGTGACATCGCATTATTTTAACACGTAAATAGTAGTTGTCAGCTGTATTTGAAGGTATGAATGGAATTTGCCATGGTGAAATTGTCCCTATTCTGAGCCGCAGTCACATTGACGCCAAGTCAGGTTGCGGCGAGCACCTTCGTTATACGGATTTGGCAGTGTTTGATTTGAACTCCTCAGGTTTTATTTAGTCTAATGCCTATGTTAGCAGCAATAGTGTAAACTGATTGTCTCTGTTTTGGTGGAACTCAAGGAAAAAGAACACTCGCTATTTGGAGTAGTATTGATGAATATTTGTTCCTTAAATTTGCGTTATTTGGCACTTTTCTTATTCGTAATTGGCACTGCAAACGCACAAGAATTACCGAAACCGATTTCCCATTGGCAATTGAATTCTCAGACGGTTCAAGGCAAGAAGCTCAAGGCAATCGTTGGTCTCGATGGCGATTTGACCTTCGCTCCTCGCTTTATGAAGGATGGCCTCGGCCAATCGGCGTTGTTTGAAAATGAAAGTGATCGCTGTGTATTAGCCTCGGATTTCAATGACGTTAAAACACAATTGCCGACGTCGGCGATGACGGTTGCCGCCTGGTTTAGTGTTGATACTCGGCAACCATGGGGCGGAATTATCAATGTACTTCAAGATAACGGTAATTATGAAAAGGGGTGGTATCTAGGGTATGGAGAAGAGACGTTTACCTTTGGACTAGCGACAACCGGCGCTGATGATGGCGATGGTATCATTAGCTATTTTGCAGCAAAAACGCATTATGAAGTTGGGAAACTGTATCACGTCGTTGCCACGTTCGATGGCAAAATAACAAAAATCTATGTCAATGGAAAACTTGAAACGACAGAGACCTCACAGCACGGGGAAATTCTCTATCCCCAAAAAGCTCCGTATGTTATCGGGTCCTATGTCGACGATGATGAAACCCATCCGCATCATGGGCGGATTCGCGAAGTAAAAGTGTTCACTGAAGCTGTCAGCGTAGCTTGGGTCCAGCAGGAATTTGAAAAGCAGGCAGCGTTAGCTTCGGAAGCGGCTAATGCAGCAGAGCGGCAGTTGGAATTGGCGCTGCTTCCCTATTTGCACGTCGTCGACGATCGCAATGTAACGATCATGTGGGATACAAACTTACTCGCATCTTCACAGGTACATTATGGAGTGACTTCAAAATGCGAATTGTTAGCAACCGCCGCGGACGAGCGAATTCATGAAGTTCGACTTGCGGATCTTAAAACGGGAATGCAGTATTTCTATTTCGTTGAATCAACGACCGCTGGTGGTCAAAAGTTGACATCAGATGTAGCCAAGTTCACTATTCATTTAAATCAAGGAGTACCGTCGGCAATGGTCAGCGTGGTGAATCGATCAACATTGCCGACAGGACGAAGGATTAGCCCAGTGGGTGACCTCATTACGTTTTCAGGACGCCCGGTAGATATTGAAACGAGCCGAGATGGTAAGCACGTTTTCATTAAAGATAAATCATCGTTGCGAGTGGTAGATGCAGTGACATTTGAATTGGTGGATAGCGTAACAATTAAAGGTGGAGCGTCGCTGTATGGTTTGGCGAGTGGTAACGATGGGCGGGTCTATTATTCGGATACGAAAAACCTAGTTCACATTTACCGCCTTAATGATCAATTTAAGCTTGAAACGCTGGAGCCCATCACTTTGCCATCAGGATCGTTTCCCTGTGGCCTATCTATTTCCGATGATGGTAAACAGTTGTTCGTATGTTTATCAAAGAAGAACTCGTTGGCCGTTGTCGAATTAGCAACGGGCAAAACAAAAAAGGAAATTGCTCTTGGTGTTGCTCCGTTTGACGTCGTGCAAGTCGGAGAACAATTGGTCGTGTCAAATATCGGTGGGCGACGTGCGGTGGATGGTGACAAGACAGCACCCTCAGGTGGGACAGAAACGGTTGTCGATAAACGAGGAATTGCCAACACAGGCACCGTGTCGATTGTTTCACTGAAAGACTATGGCGTTACGAGTGAGATTACCGCTGGATTACATCCTTCGGTCATCGAAAATGTTGAGGGCACCGCGATGGTGTGTAACACAAATGAAGATTCGTTGGCAATTGTCGATTTGGCAAAAATCAGTTTGCAAATGATGGATGTTAAACCCGATGCACGTTTGGCGTTTGGTTCGATGCCAAGTTGTGTACGTTGGATCCCCAAAAAAGGATTGTTGATGGTGACACTAGCAGGGAATAATGCAGTCGGCATCTATCAGAAAACAGCAGCGGGCGCTTTTGATTGCATTGGCCATATCCCCACCGCTTGGTATCCAGCGGGTCTAGCATTCAACGACGACTATTTGTTTGTAGCAAACGTCAAAGGTTTTGGATCGCGTTTTGGTGAAGTTGGAGGCAAGAAGGGTCACAATAGTCACGAGCACCAAGGAGTCGTACAACGTATCGCATTTGCCGATATTCTAATTGAAGTCAACCGGACGGCATGGTCTGCTCAAGTCGCCAAAAACTCAAAATTCTCGCAGATCCTACGTAATCAAATGTTGTCCGAAGATGGTGAGGACGTGGCGGCGGTACCGATTCCTGAGAAATTAGGTCAACCGAGTGTTTTCAAACATGTTATTTATGTAATCAAAGAGAATCGCACGTTTGATCAGGTGTTCGGTGATTATAAAAAAGCGCGTAGTGCTGCGAGGTTGTGCGTCTTTCCACGCGAAGTCACACCAAATCATCATGCCTTGGCAGATCGATTTGGGATCCTTGATAACTATTATTGCAACGGTGTGAATTCTGCCGATGGCCATTCATGGGCAACTGAAGGAAATGTAACTCCCTATCTGGAACGCGCTTTTGGTGGGTTTAGTCGTAGCTATACATTTGGTGATGACCCGATTACATATTCTTCAAGCGGATTCGTTTGGGATCATGTATTGGCTGCTGGACTCTCTTTTCGTAATTATGGTGAGATGAATTATTCATCCACCCCAAATGGGATCAAATATCATGAAATCTATCGCAAATTCCGCGCTGGTGAGGAGATGGTGTTTGGCCAGAATATTGGTGTGGAACGACTGCGCAAATATTCTTCACCAACATATCCGGGGTGGAATATGGAAATTCCTGATGTGTTGCGGATGTCGCGATTTATCAAGGAGTTTCGCGAATATGAGAAACAGGGTACGTTCCCGAATTTTAGCATTGTCTATTTGCCACAAGATCATGCAGGTGCAGGTGGCGTTACGAGTGCGGCTCATTTGGCAGATAACGACTTAGCATTAGGTCAATTGGTTGAAGTCGTCAGTCATTCAAAATTGTGGAAGGACACGGTTATTTTTGTCAATGAAGATGACCCGCAAGCAGGTTGGGATCATGTTGATGGGCATCGTTCGATTTGTCTTGTTGTCAGTCCTTATAACAAACCCGGAGTGAACCATCATTTCTATAACCAAACATCGGTGTTACGCACGATGTTGCATATTCTGGGACTTCCGCCCATGAATCAACAGGATGCCTCGGCACCCTTAATGCGAGAGTGTTTTCAAGCTGAACCTGACTTGACGCCCTACGAGCCTCTGAGTTCGGAAGTGGCAATCAATCAGACACCGCCGCCACAAAATCAGTGGACAAGTCAAGAAAAGCATTGGCGAGAAGTGCTGGCGACAGTGCCTATTATACGGACTGGGATGAAAACCGAGGAAGATGAAGACAATCTAAATCGTTTCATCTGGCATGACGTAAAGGGTTGGAAGACACCATATCCGGTGAAATTGTCTGGAGCTCACGGTCGGGGGTTGAAGCAACTGCAATTAGTTTTCGGTGACACGGATGAAGATTAGTGGATACGTTCTATAGTCCGATGATTGGTTTGCCTAAGCAGATGTCACGTCGGATGTTTTGGAAGTTGTCATCATATTGTTCAGTTGTATCTACACCCAAATGATGAAACATCGTGGCCGCTAGGTCGGCAGGTGAAACTGGGTTGTCAGCAACATAGCCTCCGTCATCCGTTGTCCGGCCGTAGACTCGTCCGCCGTTTACTCCACCTCCTGCCATTAGAGTTGTAAATGCATGTGGCCAATGGTCACGCCCCGTTTTCAGAGTCATTGCATTTTGAGAGAATTGTCCGATTTTGGGCGTTCGACCAAATTCGCCGGTAGCGACGACCAGTGTTGAATCCAGTAGTCCACTGTCACTTAAGTCCTCAATGAAGGCTGAGAACGCTTGGTCAAACAGTGGGCATAGCGGGTCTTTGAGTTTGGCAAAGTTATCGTGATGTGTATCCCACAGGGGAGAACGTTTATCGTGTTTGCTCTCGTGGTCAAAATTAACGGTGACTAAAGAGATGCCAGATTCGATAAGTTGTCGCGCTAGTAATAGGCTTTGTCCAAAAGTGGTTTGTCCATATCGCTCGCGACGTTTTGGGGGTACTTTCTGCAGATCCAACGCTCGGCGAAAACCTGGTTGATGCAGCATTGAATAGGCTCTATCAACATGTTCGGAATAGGTTTTAGCGGGTAATCCGAATCCAGCCTTGATGGCTTGTTGCTGTTTCTCGAGTTCCTGAAGTAAGTTTCGACGCTGTCCTAGTCGTTGAGCATCGACAAAGGGGAGAGTTTGAAATCCGGGTACCTTGAAGTCGGTTTCACTTGGATCGCATTGAATGACAACAGGGTCAAATTCATCTCCCATTCGTCCACCCGATTGACCGGCGATACGTTTGCTTTGGCCAATGAATTGGGAATACAAAGGTAGGACGATGGAAGGTGGTAATTGATTGGCAGGAGTTTTATATCGCGATACGAGCGAGGCGATACTGGGCCAATCTTCGGGAGTGGCTTGATCGGTGGTGGGAGGGCCAAAATATTCTCGACCAGTATACATTTCGCTGCAGGCGGGGCCATGGACTGGCATCCTGTGCTGCAGCGATCGGAGTAGTGTGATTTTGTCCATCTGCGAGGCGAGTTGCGGTAAGTGTTCACATATTTGGATACCAGGAACTTTGGTAGAGATTGGTTTAAAATCTCCCCGGACTTCGGCGGGCGCGTTGGGTTTCATGTCCCACAAATCTATGTGACTTGGACCGCCGAACAAAAAGATAAAGACACAAGCATGGTGTTTTCCTTGGTAGTCAGATTGATTTTCATTGTTTTCAGAATTAGCTCGCAGTTGTTGGAGCTCGAACGAATTTAAGCCGAGCATGCTGACGCCGCCAATCTGCAACAGCTGGCGTCGATTTAGCGACGCATGCGTCTTCATCGATGTGCGATTAGATTGAGAAAATGAGGTGTTCATGGGCAACCTGCGTTTTCACAGCTTGAATATTCAAGTTGATGTTTGTGAAAAGTAACGACAGTTTATTACCTATATTTATACCATTGCCCCACAGCGACAATGTTATTCTCTGGTTCGGATTAACCATCGCGCATAAAAAACGTGCCAGATAATTGTTTATCTGACACGTTTATATTGAACGCAATAGCGTAGTCTTCTTAGTTTAAAATCTTTGAAAGATCTTTAACGACAGCATCTACGTTGACATCTTTGCCAACTTTAAATGCGTGGCTAGCTTGGACCTTGAGGCCCTTTGCCAAAATGATCGTGACTTCAACATCGGCATTTAAACCGTAATTGTCAGGACCATTTTCATGTTCGTTTGGCAAAACAAATGGTACATTCTTAGCTTTTGATTTTCCAGCTAATTCTTTCGCACCTTTTGTAGCCGAACGTTTATCGTCGCCAAGGTAGTTTACGAACGCTCGCAGTTCCTTTTTGCTGTTCTTTGAAATCGCAGCATCAAGCTGATCGATCAAGTTTACAACTTTAGCATCTGTGGAACGAGTAAATACCATGACTTGTGGACGTCCGCCATTTTTACAGCGATAGCACAAGTTTCGTCCAATGGAGACACCATCGGTATCTGCACCAGCAATTTTTTCTACAAAAAATGCACCGACGGAGGTGCCGCTTTGAAGTCCGCTTTTGACTTCTTCAGCTGAAACAACCGTAGTACCAAGAATCATGACAGCCGCAACTGCACAAGCAACTAAACGTTTCATCTTTTTCTCCTTGAAAACAAAATAGTGTGTATTGTTAGATGTAGTAGACTAAGAAAAATCGTGTCTACCATCCGTTACCCGTTAGCGGTAAGTATATAAGTAGCTACAGCCAAAGGCAAGCAATAGTCTTTACTGCTTCCCCCCCATTGTAACAGCAGCTACAAGTAATAATTTGGTATCATGGTATATATCTAGTTTTTATATTTGATTGGCTGTTTAGTGGCGTTATTACCTGTGCGAATTCAAAGACTCTGCAAAACGGCATCACCATGGCTATTGATATTGCTTGCAATAATCGTATTAGCGTGTTTCCTAGTGCCTCAACCTGTTGTGAATAGGCTGGCAGCACAAGTATCCGATCGACAATTGTCGCAACAACTCGGTCATCGCTCGCCGGTGGATCTAGCATTATCGGCGGACGGTACGTGGCTCGTTACGGCGAACGAAACATCCAATTCAATTTCGTTAATTGATGTTGATTCTGGCCGCGTCGTTGATGAACTTGCCTGCGGTGATAATCCAGCAACCGTCACGATTTGTTTGGATGGACAACATGTATTGGTTTGTTGCCACTACAGTGGTGAGCTGATGGTTGTGGGTGTTGATGCGGGTCGTTTGGTGCAGCGGGGAACTATTTATGTCGGGTTTGAACCTGTAGGCGCAACGATTACGCCCGATGGTCAGCAAGCCTATGTGGCGTTGTCGGTTGCCGGCGAGGTAGTACAAGTTGACTTGCAGAGCCGTGAAGTTGTTAAGCGGATCGGCGTAAGTCGCTGGCCTCGATATTTAGCGATCTCGCCGAACGGATCTAAGTTGGCAGTGGGTTGCAGTGGTAGCAGCCAAGTCTGTGTGATTGATACCAAGCTTGGTGAAGTGCAATTTAAAGTTTCCCTTACTGGTGCAATTAACATCGGGCACATGCAATGCTCGTCTGATGGCAAGTACGTTTATTTCCCTTGGATGGTGTATCGAACGAATCCGATCACGATTCGCAATATCCGCTTGGGTTGGGTGTTGGCAAGCCGTGTTGCTCGAGTGGCACTCGATAAATATAGCTATCGAGAAGCGATTTCATTGGATGTGCCTGGTAAGGCCGTTTCCGATCCGCATGGATTGGTGATTAGCCCCGATCAACGACGTCTGGTTGTTGCGGCATCTGGAACTCATGAATTATTGGTTTACCGTCGTGGAGGGTTGCCATTTATTGGTGTTGGTGGTCCGGGAGATCTAATTGACCGTAGTCTACTTGCTGATGACGATTTGTTTTATCGCATTGACGTTGGTGGACGACCGATGGGCATGGAGATTGCAAATGATAATCGTACAGTATTTGTCGCAAATTATTTGAAAGATAGTATTCAAGTGGTTGATATCGAGTCGCGGAAGGTGTTGCGGGAAATTTCGTTAGGCACAGTGCCTGAAAAAACGTTAGCTCGTCGCGGCATGGAAGTTTTCTATGACGGACAGCGAAGTTTGGATCAATGGTACAGTTGCCACAGTTGTCACTATAATGGTGGCACTAATTCACGTGCGATGGATACGATGAATGACGGTTCTAATTACACGATGAAAACAGTCATACCTTTGTATAATCTTCCGCGGACCGGGCCTTGGACATGGCATGGGTGGCAAACTAATTTGCATGACGCGATGCATAAATCATTCACAATGACGATGCAGGGTACGGCAGTAGCATCAGAAGATGCGGATGCAATACTTTCGTTTTTTGCGAGTTTGAAAGCGGCGCCTAATTCGTTTCAGCGACGCGACGGGTCACTCAGTGAGGAAGCACAGCGTGGGAAAGTGTTGTTTCAAAGCGACCGTACCGGTTGTGTACAGTGCCATTCAGGACCCCATTTTACCGACGGTAAGATCCACGATGTGGGTACTACTGAAGAGGATGATCGATACGACGGCTTTAACACGCCTTCGTTGCTCGGTGTGCATCGAAAAGTACGGTTGTTACATGATGGCCGCGAAAAA
>JABJJO010000040.1 GCA_018660825.1 Planctomycetaceae bacterium
CGCTTCCCAAATAATGATAGGGACGATCACTGCCCACAGCACACCATTGGGCAAAGTGATTTTGCCAGCCTTTTTCGTAGACTGCATAAGCGCTCAGGTCATAAACTTTATAGCTCTCCACAGCCGAAACGTTCCCCTTAAACTCAGCGTGTTGGGCAGCCGCCCGTTGACCTAGAGAGACTTTGTTTTCCCCCACTTTTTCCGCCGTCATGCCCGTACCTAAAACACCAATCACAAACGGCATCTTGGGTACTTTATACTGCTGGCGAACATCTTTGATAAAGGTGATCATGTTATCTTTGTAATTATCGCGAAAGGGATCTGAAAACTGATCGTTAAATCCTTGAAACCAAACAAAACCAGCTAGATCAAATCCAACACTTTCATCATAGGCGGGATGATAATCTTTAAGGTTTGCTAGAACTTCATCAACCTTCTCGGACATCATGCGGTAGTTTAGCCCCGTATCCTTTTTAATTTGTTCCACTTTATCTGAAGCGAGTTCTTTCTCGTTCAACTCATACGCTCCGGCGGATGGTGGTCGAAAATTATAATGCAGCGACTTGCCGCCCCAGGATGTTTTGATAATCAGAATGGGCGCATCAAGTTGTTTCGCCAACGACATACCAAAACCGAGTTCCGGTCCGATCTTGTCACCGCTGCCACCATATCCAACGGTTAACGGTCCTGATTTGCGACTATTGTCAGCGATCGAACTGATATAAACGCGATCAGATACAGCAAAGGTGCCTTTGATTTTTGAGGTTTTCGCATCGTAATCCGCCTGTAAAACTTCGATCTGTTTTCGAGCCGCAGCGATTTGCTGTTCGCCGACAATTTCCTTCTTGCGAATCTGATTATTGATCGCATCACGTTCAATGCGAACAGCGATCTGTGCATCCACTTCCGCCCGTGTCACTTTTGTGCCCGGATTAAAGACAAACCCTGCTAGATCATTTACTTCTTGTCGTTCATCTGCGAACAACCTTGGAATGGTAATATAATTAGCGTGCCCCACCATATTGGACTGACCCGCCAGGATAAAAACCTGAAGCTTCTTGGAATCTGGTTCACGAGCGTCCAAGTGAACCGACCCACTCAGGACAAGAAAAAGAATAAGCAGTTTGCTACGGAACGTATCTGTCATGTTTCAATCCAATTAAAAGTTGAATTTGTAAATCGGCGCACCCCCACACACAGCGAGGCAATAATCTAAATCGCTGAACCGCAATCCACTTCAAAACATTTCCGCTGTCGGGTTATCCCTGTTCGCGAACCTATTTTTTCGGTGCAGGCTTCTTCGCATTTGCCCCACGCACTCTGCTCGCTTTGCGTTGTTCATCGGTCAACAGAGCCTGAACGTCTTTGAAGTATTTCTGGTTGAGTTGCTTTACTTCAGCGAGAATCTTGGCTTGCTCCTCGGTGTATTTTCCAGCTGCATCCGCTGCGGCGGTCGCTTCTTTTCCTTTGACTCCGTCCGCTTTCGCCTTGGCTCGAGCCGCCTGCACTGCCTTAGTCTGTTCCGGAGTTAAGTTCGCCTTTTTACGCAAGGCATTCATCTTGGGACTCACTACAGCAGCAAGCTTCTTAATACTGGCTACCTGTTCTTCAGTAAGTTCCGCCTTGGCATGCCGCTTGATTGTATTCTCAGCCAGCTTGGCTCCGATTGCAGTAGGTTTTTTTTGTTTGTTTGGTTTGTCTTGTGCATTGGCCGTCACGGACGTAATGACGAGTAATAAAACCGTGGTGAGTGTAGTGAATCTGAACATCGTTATTAGTCCTAATATATTGGAAAGAAAAGGTGTGCGTTATTTTTTTACTAGCCAAATTGTAACTTGATTTTCGTTAGTATAGTAGTAGGACAGCTTGCCAACCAACAGAACAACAGACCGGGGAACGACCACGAACTCTGGAAAGATCAACGCTTTTCCATTCGATTTCATGCCTTTGTTCGTTTATTCTGGTAAGGGTAGTATATTTCCAACTACCAACGACTGCATGAACAAACGTTTCGTCAGTTCCGTTGGCAACCTCAACTCAATAAACACCAAACTCCAACAATACTAAAATGACGTGTCTCAACAACATTTAAAGTACTACAATGACATAGTCTCGGCGGTTGCCATTTAAGTCTATTCCAGCATTAAACAAAAATCCTTTCGCGTAAAAAGAGAGCGTTGTATGCGATCCACACTAAAACGACGCAGTTTTCTAAAAGGCGCCGGTGTAGCTATCGCGATGCCCATGCTCGAAGCGATGGTTCCCCCCAGTTACGCATCCACCCAAACCGCTAAGCCCGTCAAACGCTTTGTTTGTTTGTCCAATAATTATGGCATCTATAAAAAAACTTTTTTTCCCACGTCCGAACAAACGACAGCAAACTACGACATACCCGCGACACTAGCACCTCTAGAAAAACACCGCCAAGACTTCACGGTTTTTTCAAATCTCGATCATGGCAACACAATAGGGCATCAGGGGGTACCTGTACTACTAAGCGGTGTACGCCCTCACCTCGCATCGCAATTCCCTGAGGGCAACATCAGTCTAGATCAAAAAATAGCAGAGTTTGTGGGAGCGGATACACGATTCTCGTCTATGACGTTACGAGTCAATGAATCCAATTTTGTCAGTTTTACACGCACGGGAGTCCAAGTTCCCGCTATTGATTTACGTCAAATGTATCGGGCCTTGTTTCTGGCGGACAGCAAAGACCAGACGGCCACTTCCGCCGAACGACTGAAACGACACAACAGCATCCTCGATGTGGTCATGGAAAAAGCCAACGCTGTTAACAGACAGCTTGGCAAACGAGACCAACGCAAATTCACAGAATATCTTGATGCCGTACGGTCTTTAGAAAAGAAAATCGTCCAACAACAACCTTGGCTCTACAAACCTAAACCCCAAACCGAACATCCTGAACCCGCTCAAGGGAACGGTACTGCCGCAGATCTCAAAGCCATGGTTGAGTTAATTGCTCTAGCAATTCAGACGGACTCGACACGCGCCATCACCCTTTCATCCGGATTCGTAAATGGTGATTTTGGCCTAAACGGCGGGTACCACGGTTTCTCCCATCACGGCGAACGGCCGGATCACATTGCTGCTTTAAACCTCATCGAACGTAATAAAATCACACAAATGTCTTACTTGATAGACCTATTGAAGGCACAGGAAGACACTATCAACGGCGGAACGCTATTTGATCATACTTCGATCCTCTTTGGATGTGGTATGGCAACGGGGCCACATTCGACCCGGAATCTTCCACTATTATTGGCTGGAGGCGGATTCAAACTTGGCGAACACATGGTATGCCCGGACACTCCCGCCCAACGAATCCCCGCAGCTAATCTTCTACTCTCAATTCTTCAAAATCACGGCTTGGAGCTTGATCGCTTTGGGCCCAGTACAGGTACGCTGACCGGCCTTCAACGCAATACCGCATAATGCCACGTTTTATTCTTGCACTAACCGTTACTCTGGTATCCCTGAGTTCTATACAAGCGGCAGTTCCGCTCAGTAAAGTACAACCCTTTCTGCAAAAGCACTGCAACGAATGCCATGGTGCAAAAAAACAGGAGAACAACAAGCGATTTGATTCGCTATCGACCAAGCTCTCGGACATACCAACAATCCAAGGCTGGCAAGAAATTCTCGATCAACTGAATTCTGGAAATATGCCACCGGAAGATCAACCTCCACCAGAGGCTAACGAGCTAACTCGAGTCATCAATATTTTGACGGCTCAACTAAAAGAAGCCTATGCACAACACCGAAGCACCGGCAGCCAAACAGTGGCGCGGCGGCTCAATCGTTTCGAACTACGGAATACCATTCGGGATTTGCTCTACATCAACGATCCAGAACTACGGGTCGGAAACGTTTCCAAACTGGTGGATAATAATGGTAACGGTCGGGTTGAAAACACCAGCTCCGATCCATTTCGATCTTTTCCCAAAGATGAAATCGAAGGAGGTTTTGACAATATTGGTGACCGCCTCGTCATGTCTGATTTCCTCCTGCAATTAATGCTCGATGCGGCCGAGGAAAGTCTGGCACTGGCAACAGAAATGTCATCGCCGCCCGATCTGAGTCCCCGTCGGTTTTCCGGTCATATTAATAAAAGGGGCACCGGCGATCTGGAACTCTACTCCCGTGAGCTCCATCCTGATTTCGATGTTTTATATCGTGCCGCAACCCTTAGCTCCGATCAACTGGGCGGTGGCGTCGGTACTTCCCTCCGATATCAGATTACTATCGAGGTTTCCGGCCACAACCAGAAACATCCATGGGTTGAACTAATGCCCCACGATCAAGATGAACCCTTTCTATTGGGAATACGACTTTTCAAATCTCGTACTCGTAACGACCACATCCCACTTACTCAAATAAAACTGCCCGGAGACGGGAAAATCCACACGTTCACATTTGAAACATGGATCGACAAGCAATGGCTTCCACAGTTGACTTGGGACAACGGCCCATCCCCGCGAAGTGCCCGTACCGATCTAATCATGCAGAAATACCTTGCCCAACACTATAGAAAAGCACCTGATGCCAAGGAATTTCCTAAAAAAGAGGAGTACAACACCGCCCGCGATGCTTGGGCTCGTGAGATGGCTGTCACGCTTATCCAGAATTATAAAGGGCCTAGTGTTCATGTTCATAGTCTCACCTTGAAACCTCTTATGGATCAATGGCCTCCAAAAAGTCATACCGCTCTGTACGGTATGGATCCTGACAAATCGGTCAACATGGAAGCATTATTGCTCAATTTTGCCGAGCGCGCCTTTCGCAGACCCGTTACGCCAGACGAAGTCGCACCCTACGTTGCCCTAGTCCAAGCCCAATTAGATCCCCTTCAATCCCCCTCGCCTAAAACAATCGAGGATCTAACCTACAAGTCCTATCAAGGAAGCTGGTCGAAACTTCCTGATTTTTCCACCCTCACACCTACGAGGCAAGGCACACTCGATAGTGGTCTGCTGGACCTTAGACCGGCAAAAATTGATGAACACTTTGGCATGGTCTTTGAAGGGAAGATAACCGCGCCTCAGGCAGGAACCTATCAATTCAAAATGGCATCCGACGATGGATCACGGTTGACTATCAATGGAAATGCCGTCATCGAGCACGACGGACTGCACGGAGCCTCTACAAAGAATGGACAAATTTCACTAACTGCGGGGGCTCACCCTCTTCGAGTTGAATACTTTGCTTATGGCAAACCGAATAGCCTACAAGCTTTCTGGAGTGGACCTGGGTTCGATTCGGAACCACTGGCCGTCGTTAAATCCAATCCTCAACAACCCCACAACGTCAGCCCGAACATCTTACGGAGGATGGCAGCGTTACGGGCCGGGTACACGGCAATCCTCTGTTCGCCGGATTTTCTCTATCTGCGGGAGAAACCTGGGCAATTAAACAATTACGAACTTGCTTCGCGGCTTAGTTATTTTCTTTGGTCCTCTATGCCGGATGCAACCTTAAGAGAATTGGCTAAAACAGGACAATTAACCAACAAGTCCGTACTCTTGCGGCAAGTAGACCGCATGCTGGACGATCCGAAAGCTGCAGCCTTTACCAGACACTTTACCGAGCGTTGGTTGAGACTCGACAAAATCAGCGACAGCCCTCCTGAACGAAACGGCCCCTTCCGCGTGTATTGGGATCGGCAGTTCGAGCCACAACTCATTGCCCAAACGGATGCTTATTTCGCCGACCTTCTCAAAACGAATGGCTCCATCAATGCTTTGATCGATTCCGATTACACTTTTTTGAACGAATCCATTGCCACCATTTTCTATCAACGTGATGATGTCAAGGGAGATTTCCTCCGCAAGGTACCTACCAACGATCCTCGTCGCGGAGGCATCCTGACTCAGCCGAGCGTCATGACTGCAACTGCCAACGGCGTTGACACTTCTCCTGTCATACGAGGTGCATGGTTATTGGAAAATATCCTCGGCACACCACCTCCACCACCCCCACCGGATGTCGAACCGCTTTCACCTGATCTCCGTTCTGCCAAGTCCATCGGAGAACAACTCGCAATTCATCGGAATCAGCAGGCGTGCAACAACTGTCATCGCAAATTTGATCCTCTTGGGTTTGCTTTCGAAAACTTCGATCCCATCGGGCGTTGGCGAGACAAATACCGTGGGGCCCGCGACAATATCGATACATCCACAACGACAGCGAATGGATACAAATTGGCGGACATTGTTGAACTCAAGAAAATGTTGATCGAGCAAGAACAGCAGGTCACTCGTTGCCTAACCGAAAAACTACTGGCCTATTCCAGCGGGCGAATTTTGGAACCCACCGATCGAGGTGACGTTGATGAAATCGTGCTTAAGTTGCAGGCCGATGGTAACCGCATCCGAGACCTGATCAAACTGATTGTTCAAAGTCACGTGTTTCTGACAAAATAGAACACGGTGACCAACGCTTTATTCGACAATTTTGATCCGAATCCGCCGATATTCCATTTGTCCTCGATCGCCTTCAAGACCAATCGGTCCGGTGGCCGGCACCGTCATATTATCCGTCAGTAATTCGCCGTTACAGGTAGCATGCGCTACACCACCGGTAACCTTGACCACAAGTTCGTTCCAAAGCTGGGGCTTATAGCTTTTCAGATCCTTGTAGGGACCGGCCAGCACATAGTCTCGGCATTGAAGTTGCGGTTTACGAATAAAAACACCGCTATCCGCATTAGGAGTGGCTCGAAACTCAAGCTTCAGCACAAAATCACTCGCAAATTCTGTGGTTGTCCACAATTGCTGAATGCGTCGACCCTCAGCGGGCGTGGTGACCACCAACCGACCGTTCACCGCCCGATAACGTTGATCACTGCTTTGTGTTTGACCTTTGAAATCTTCGGCTTGCTTGATTTGGACAAACACCGGCGCGCCTGGTCGTGGATTTTTAGGAGGGTTGCGGGGAGGAGTCGGACGAAATCCCCATCCTGTCAGATCGCGACCGTTGAAAAGGCTCTGGAACCCTTCTTCCAGTTCAAACGCATCCGGCTCGGTTTCCATAAAACCAAACGTGGCCAAGATGGGATTCAATGCACTGGCCCATTTCGAATAGCCGGCCGCATTGAGATGGAGCAAATCCGGAAAATAGGGCGGCAACGCATTGCCGGTTCCATCGTCAAAAAGTGTGAAGGTATCAACAACGGTGATTTGGGAATCATTGCGGACAACATTTTCGTAGAGCTGATTTACTTTCTGAATTTTCTCAGTCGGTCGCTTCTTGACCGCAGAGCTAGGAAACATCCGGCACAGAATAATGGGCATCGCGGGGTTATGTTGCTGCAGTGCTTTGATGATCTTCGTAAAGTTCCGCGCAATGAGTTCAGGCTCGAGCCCAATCTCAATGTCATTGGTACCCATCAAAATGACCACGGCTTTAGGATTCAGTGCTAGAACATCCTGCTCAAGTCGGATGAGCATCCCGCGAGTGGTATCACCTCCAATGCCACGATTCGCCAGCTTGACGCCAGCGAAATGTCCTCGAAATGTTGGGCCCCAACCCTGCGTGATTGAGTCTCCCAAAAATACAACCGTTCCCTGATCCTGTTTAATCTGCGTAGACCATTGTTCTCGGAGTCGGGCCCATGTATTTACGTAACCTGCATATCGTCGCAGAGCGCCTTCTCCAGGAAGGTCTTTTTCCGCGGCAACGGAAGGTAAGGCGTATTTGCTGTCCTGCGCGTCTAGGACAAGAGCGGATGACACGAAAATGGACAGTAACAAAACAAAACGGGGCATTACATACATTGCGGATATCCTTAAAGTGTTAAAATCAATTCCACAGTTTAATTGGTTAACGCCCCCCAAATCAATCGCCGCTGATCGGATTTTTTATGCCACGCCTGCGATCTCTCCAACTCACACTATTAATATCGTTACTTAACTTTGCTTTACCCGTATGCGGTGACAACTTACTGCAGACGGCCAATAACATACTGTTGTATCAGCGGAACACTGGAGGTTGGCCTAAAAATTACGATAGGGATGCCAAGTTATCCGAGACGGAACGCACACAGTTGAAACTGGATAAAGCACAAACCGACTCAACAATCGACAATGGTGCCACCCACCGCGAAATCCGGATTCTGGCGAAAGCCTACCACCGGTTAGGAAATCAACAATTTCAAGATGCCGCTGTTGCCGGTGTGAAATACCTGCTACAGGCACAATACGATAACGGGGGGTGGCCTCAACGCTATCCTCAGCCCAGCAGTTACCACCAGCATATTACGTATAACGACGATGCCATGATCGGCGTGATGAATTTGTTTCGTAACATTGTGCAGGGTTCTGGCGATCTTGAATTTGTATCCAGCGATATCCGCAGACAATGTGACCGAGCACTGCAGCGCGGTCTACAATGTATCCTCAAAACACAAATCAGAGTTGATGGCAGATTAACGGCATGGTGTGCTCAGCATGACGTCAAGACACTCGCGCCGGCAAAGGCTCGATCCTATGAACTCCCATCCATCAGTGGCAACGAATCGGTTGGTATCGTCCGCTACCTGATGAAGATCGAGGATCCTGACAATGATGTCGTTGCGGCAATTGAAGGTGCAATCTCTTGGTTTGAAAGTGCCCAGCTAAAAGGGCTGCGGCAGATTAAGGTTGCAGCTCCCGCGGCGCCCAATGGAATGGACATAAAAGTAATTCCTGACCCATCTGCGCCTCCCTTATGGGCACGCTTCTATGATCTGCAAACCCAGCAACCTTTTTTTTGCAGCCGCGACGGCATTCCCAAAAAAACCATCGCCGAAATTTCTCATGAACGACGCAATGGCTATTCATGGTTGGGTACTTATGCTGCAGAACTGTTACAAAAACACTATCCCCAGTGGAAGAAGGATCATGGTTAATCGGACCGAGACTACGACATCACCAGTAACCACCACAATCCTTTAATGCCAAAGTTTCTCATGGACAGTAAATTTGCCATCCTGATTCTGATGATCATGTCGAATTGTACGGCGCTGAACGGGCAGCAAAAGATAAGCGTTCTCTATGACGCTCAAACCGGATTGGAACCGGAGACGACATTTAAAACCACCGAGGCACTGATCACACGGATATCAGATCGTGTACGAGATCGTCATGCACGAGAAAAAGGAGCCTATAACCATTATTTGAATTGGTACTGGCAACAACGGACTGTTGAGATTGAGATTGTCGACCGTGTTGCCACCGGTGGAACGGACATCACAATCAATATTTCGTCGCTCACCCCGCTTAATAAACCGGATTTCCGTTGTTTCTTTCGCGGGATCAACACCGTTGCCGAATATCACCACAATGTGGCAGTAAAAGAAATCTCGGCAAACCAATATTCAACCACCATCTCGTACAACAACATCAAGCAGCGGGGACTCAAAATCGGTGACTTGATGGAGTTTGAATTCAGCCCATTTTTGGTGAAACCTACCAACGGTCGCTCAAACTACTATGGGACAGCAATCCTTTACGTTATTGGCAGCGGAATCGTGCCCTGGCAGGGGACTGGTGACAAGCTGGATTCAAAGCCATTGCCAGATTTGGCGCTGCTGGCCGGACGCACAACGCTACCCTATCAATATTCCGATGAACCTCAACATCGCTTCATGCAGATGATGACGAACATTGCCCCATTAAGTGGTCAATCGTTCATGCTTGGGCGGCGACTACATCATACAGATTTCGAAACGGGAGCCCATTCTGAACAACCCAATCCTCCTGACCCACAGCAGGCGGGAAAATTAGGGCCTGACTTTGTGGCCCGCAGTTGTATCGCCTGTCATGTAAACAATGGCCGCGCACTACCGCCCGCTATTAATGAACCGATGCACCAAAGCGTGGTGAAAGTCGGAGCGAACGCTCAGGGCCATGCTCATCCACAACTCGGTTCAACACTCCAGTCTCAGTCCACGTCCGACGTTGCTGAATCAACCATGGTGTTAAGCCGTTATGAACGAATTCGTGGTGAATATGAAGACGGTATGCCGTTTGAACTACGCAGGCCAATCTACGCATTTAAAGGAACGTCGGCAAAATATTATTCTGTCAGACTCACACCTCCATTGGTTGGCCTTGGTTTACTTGAAGCGATCAAGGAAAGCTCCATCACCTCAATGGCGGATCCGCAGGATGCCAACGGGGATGGGATTTCAGGGCGTTTGCAGACGGTACCGGATCCAGAGTCCAACAGAATCCTGTTAGGACGGTTCGGTTATAAAGGGGGGCAGGCTGCCGTGCGGCATCAAATTGGAGCAGCTTTCAATACGGACATGGGCGTCACCACCAACCTGTTCCCTGCTTTGGACGGAACATCCGAACCTCAACCACCTGAGATCACCGATGCGCAACTGGCTCATCTAACGCGGTACATCTCTACACTCGGTGTCAATGCGCGCCGCGACATTGATCATCCCATTGCTTTGCGGGGTGAGAATCTGTTTGCATCCGCAGGGTGTACAAAATGTCACCATGCCCGCTTTACCACGTCTCCTTTTCATCCCTTGGCAGAATTAAGGTCACGAACCATTCGTCCCTACACAGATCTGCTATTACACGATATGGGTGCAGCTCTGGCCGACAATCTTGATGAACGACAAGCAACCGGTGCGGAATGGCGCACGGCACCACTGTGGGGGATCGGACTGACAACGGGTATTAGCGGTGGTGAAGCCTACCTGCATGACGGCCGAGCTCGAACTTTGGCGGAAGCCATTCTGTGGCATGGTGGCGAGGGAGAACAATCCATGCAGGCATTTCGCACGATGCCACTGGTCGACAGAAATGCCCTGCTCATGTTCATAAAATCTCTGTAGAACGCTGGATTCTGGAACAGAAACTAAACCAGAGATTGCAACTACCTTTATCAGTATCAAACATAATTGCTTCTGATGGCAACAGTCCTTTCAGACCCTACTACGGAACGTCAAAGAACCGTCCACCCTTATAGGATTCGTCATCAGACCCCCAATGGATTTTCTTCTCTACCTTTGCAAGTCGCGGCACATGCTTCGCGCAGTGAATATAGGCTTCTTCAACGGTGACCTCTACCCATCGTTCCGGATGAAGCCCATTTATAACTTCGATTGACGCACAAACAGTTTCTGATGCAGCCACACGCTGCATCATCTGCTCGTTATCAACCACCATCGCTTTTCCATTTACATGTAAACCAATCGTCGAATCAAAGAAATCAATAAACAACATGCCGACATGCGGATTTTCACTCATATTCCCGAGACTAGCGTAAACTCCATTGCCACGGTATTCCGGATAGATCAATGTTTTATCATCTAATACAACGACAAATCCCGGAGGTCCTGCCCGAAACGAACTATCACATTCACCCTTTGTATCAGCCGTTGCAATAAACATCATTTCCTGACGTTCAATCAACTTGACCATGCGATTATTCAGTTGGTTACGCATCTGCGTATCATAGAAGTCATTGGCGCGATCGTCACTTCCATATTGTTTTTGGAGAACGCGTTCGCCTTCGGAACCTGAGGACATATCATGAATCCTTAAATATTATTTTTGAAACCCTGTCGAAACAAGAGATAAACACAAGCAAACTTGACAATGCTAATGGCAACAACATTCCCCCCCTCTGAATATCACCTTTTCTTGGGGCATAACATATTGTTGTCAATTGTGGTGCGACTTGAATTTACATATACACATGGGCATGGTCCGATGACGCTCATTGTAATCGTTTTCAAATAGTGTCGTCACATGCCATTATTTTTCTTCCGACTCCGCCGGACCAAGATACTCGAATCGGGGGATGCTGGTACCTGAAACAGTTACATCCTCAAAAAACATCGTTTGTGGACGCACCCACAAATTTCGCTCTCCATATTCAGGCCGATATAATACCATCATCTCATCCGTTTCACTGTGCCGCGCGATTCCTAAAACTGTATATTCTTTGCGCTTGTAATGACGGTATCGCCCAAGCTGTATTTCATCAGATTCCATGCCTCATTATCTCCGGTTGCCGGTTGTCGTTTTTAGATACTCTTATGTTTATACCATTCTCTATCTTCTATTGTGATTTATTGTTTTGAATGAACAAGAGGATAGGACTGCCTCAAGCTATCGTATTGTCGTTCGATGTGTACGGCCTTCGCGTAAAGTGCATTCCCCTTAGAATTTTTACCTTTATTTTGGAGTGTGGCACCGTTACCCTGTAATTATGAAAATTTCTTTTAACCCACGGAATAGAAAATTTGATGCGCATTTCAATCTTATTAGTTGCGGCATTCGCCTTTGTTTCTCAATCGATTCATTTCAGTCAAGGCAAAAAACAGGAGGCCGACCCGATCACCGACTGGAAAAAAGACCCTGTATGCCAAGCAGTCTATGATGGTGTTCTCGAAGGTCTTTATCGCGACCGGGTCAGCCAAAAAATTGTCACCAATATCATTGGCAAGAAAGCCCTGAAAAATGACGAGAAAGCCCTACAGGAGCGGATGAAACGGAGTTTTGTACTGGAGTGCCCATTGTGCGAACCAACCTTTGCGGCGTTTTTCGCCTATCAAAATGGAAAGCCTCTCAAAAAAGGGGCGAACGCAATACGCACAACCAATTCTCCATTATCTTCTAACAAAATTGCTGCTGGCCTCTCTACCGAGGACGCAAAACAACTGCTCAGTCAAGACACCAAAACTAGGCTCCAAGGACTTGCTCCAGTTGTCCACAAATGGGTTTCAATCAAATTGAATAGCCACGCGGAGTTGAAACCCACGGAAATCCTGGCTTGGAAGCAAAGAGTCAAAACCCGGTTCGACCAAGGCAAAACCCAATTAAGTAAACTCATGGCCAAAACAGACAATTACAAGGAGTGGTCTCCCTACTGGGGATGCGCCGCTTGCAACGGTTCCCGTCAGGCCGCCGAAGAATGGCAAGCAAAAAAATGAACCGCGGCTTGAGTAGTCAACGTATCCCAAAAATAGCCATTACCCACAAACCCCTCGCTCTGGCATACCTTGTTAGACAGCGATTTTCCAGGCGGTTGCTACCGATCGTAAACCGACCGTCCTGCACTCCAGCGAATTGCCTCCCAAAACAATTCCTGCGGGGCCGGGCGACCCTCCACAGTGGGGACACTCGGATACCCTCACTGAAGCCGTTTGACCGCAGTCTGGACAATCACTTAGTGGTGTAGATTTACTGCAGCAGGCCGAGACAGATTTTCCGGAGAAAAAAGGGAGCACACTCAGTGGATGTAAAAGATATGACTAAAACATGGCTAAAGCAAGGGGTTAACCGTCTTCTGATTCCATGGCGTGCCTAGCAGTGGGAAAATTGGTTCATATTATAGTCTTTTGCGCCTCGCATCCAGATTTGCTTGAATCTACTCCATTCCACATCTTTTTCCTTTGAAAAACAAACATCTTCATACACCAAAATATCAAGCCAAATTAACATTTGTTTCGCAAGTCATTAACGGGTAAACTAAATCATCGCGGTTAACTTTCTGACCAGTGTTACATTCGGAGGTACTAGTAGTGTCACAGATTTCATTTACATGCCCATATTGCAAGCAGACCTTTGTTTTCCCCGCGGAAATAGCCGGGCAGCAAAGCAATTGTTCCAATTGTAATAACCCTGTTGTAATAGTTGCCAACAGTGATCTAACTGCACCGCAACAATCACCATATATTGCCCCAAGCGCAGGTCCGCAATCTCAATCTCCGATACAGGTCGACCCTAATACCGAACATACGACGATAGAGCTGACCGCAAAGAAATATAAGAAAATCATGCTCATAGGATTTCCGCTAATAATCCTCGGAATTCTGTTTTTCATAGCAGCAGCGGCATTGAGCAACACCTCAGAATCAGCAGCGACCGGTGTTACGATTTTAGGAGGTTTTCTATTCGTGGTTGGAATTGGTTTCTATTTCTACGCTCGAGTTGGAGCATGGTGGAATCATGGTTAAAAAATGCACCCATGATTTTAAAGAGCAGATGTTAGAGGACGTTGATGAAGCAGATCGGCCTAAACTACTTGAAAAAGTCCTTGATATGCTGCAGCAGGCCGAGAGAGGCTTGCCGGCGAAAAGAGAAAAGTACACCCGGAGGGATTCGAACCCCCAACCCTCGGTTCCGAAGACCGATGCTCTATCCAGTTGAGCTACGGATGCAGATTATTTAACAATATCACGGGCACCACGTGTGTCAATGACCCGCAAGCCCTTGTCACGAGTGCTTTAGAATCACCGCACTAATTAGCGACTCGCCGGGGCACGTAGTCATGCTCCCGCTTACGAATCACTTCCGTTTTGATGATTGTATCAGGCTTCAGCTTCGCATTAGGATTGTCAGGATCAACCCGCGCAATCTTCCGCATAATCCCCAACCCTGTGGTGACTCGACCAAACACAGTGTGTTTAGCATTCAAATTTCCAGTTGGACGGAAAGTAATGAAAAACTGGGAGCCACCGGTATTGGCCCCAGCGTGAGCCATCCCTAATGTACCCGTAAAAAAACGCCGAAAGTCATTACGCGTCAGGCATTCACAGTAAATATTATATCCAGGCCCACCAGTTCCATCACCTGTGGGGCATCCTGTTTGAGCCATGAAATTCTGCAACACTCGATGAAACGACAAGCCGTCGTAATACCCTTGCTCAATTAAGTTGATAAAATTCCCGACGGTCTCGGGCGCTTCATTTTCATATAGCTCCAACTCAACCACTCCGGCCGATGTTGTTAATCGTACTCGCGGCAAGTCGTCTGCCTGCGCTTCAGCAGCTCGAATATCCTGTTCCTGTTCCCAATATTTGATGTAACCTTTTTTGATCTCGCCAAAATAATTATTGCCCATCTGCGACAACACACCAAGCTGTTCTGCCTTGATGAAATACTGTTGGGCGTCTTCAAAATTATGCATCGCGAAACTCGAAATACCCGCAATATCATACAGCTTGCGTTCTTCCGCACTGCTGCGCAACATGGACACACTAATCTGTTCAGCAACTTCATAATCATCCGCAAGTAACGCTTTGCTCGCGAGTTCCACTAACAAGCGTGTTAGCTGACGATCGGTGTTTGGCGATTCGGCATAAGCGGCAACTGCTGCATTGCGCAACTGTGGCAAAATCGTCTCTGCTTTAGCGGTAGTCTCCGCCCAACTTTTGCGAATGGCTGGTATTTCTGAAGGCTTGGCCAAATCAAATTCACCACGCAACTTTTGTAGATCCTTGAGCATTTGCTTCCATTCACCCATTTTCGCAATGTACATATTGCGAGCTGGCCCTGCACTTGAGGCGGTTGGGGAAACTTGAGCATTCACCATTAATTCAAACGGTGACAAAAGCATCAATGAAAAACAAACTGTGAAAATCAATAAGCGATAAAGCACGTCAATTACCTTCTATTTAAAATTGTCAACATAATAACTTTATGTATCAAACGTACTGCACAGATGGGCAATACTTTATACCTGTATACAAAAAGAGTACCACACAAATGGAGTTAATTCATTAGTTTCCGGTATGGAGTCGAAAGAACTAATACCACTTTATACCGCTATATTTCATACGCGCCGTAATATCCTACGTCTCGAGTTCCTAAAAAGGTCACTTTCACCACCTAACATCACACGCTACGCTAATTCTATGACTCACAAACGCTCAAACTCGCCTCGACGACAGAAACACCAAATCAATTCACCGACCGCTGCCGACGCCACCAACCTGCGGATCATCGGCGGAGATTTGCGCGGTCGTCCCGTGCAATACAGCGGCGAACAACATACGCGACCGATGAAAAATCGAGTACGTGAAGCGATGTTCAATCTAATCGGCCCCCTCGTCAAAGGCACATTCACATTGGACCTGTTCGCCGGTACTGGCGCTGTCGCCCTCGAGTCCATTAGTCGTGGTTCCGTCGGCGCACTCTGTATCGAAAAACATTTCCCCACCGTTCGTTTGATCAATGATAATATTTGCAACTTAGGCGTCGACGGCATTGCCACCGTCACTGGCGGCGATGCTTTTCACTGGGTAGAACATCGCATGCTCGAGGAATTCTCACCTCCAGAAAACACTTGCTGGTCCATCTTTCTCTGCCCGCCCTATGCATTCTTCGTCGACCGCAAACAAGAAATGCTCGATATGATCCAAACCATGATCAACCGTTTCCCCGCGGGTAGTCACATCATTGTGGAATGTGATGAACATTTTGACCCGCAAGAATTACCCAATCCAGAATTGTGGGATGTCCGCAGTTATCCGCCAGCGGTGATTGCTCTGAGGCGAGGAACAAATCCGATCACAACTACAGATAATCAATCCGGTGATTAAATCGACCACTGCCCTGTGTAAAACAGGCTTATAATAGTGCCATGATATCCAGTTCTTTACACTCATCACACGACCGTTCTTTTGCGGACAATCGCTTCGTGTACCCCGTCCTAAGCCGACGTAGCGGGGGTATGTCGATCGGTGTGAACCTAAATCCAGATAAAATCTGTAACTTCGATTGTATCTATTGCCAGGTCAACCGGACCACTGCCAGTGAAACTCGTTTCGTCGAGATGCAACATCTACTCGACGAATTGCAAGACATGCTCGACCTCGTCCTCTCCGGTGAAATTTATACCACCGAATTTTTCTCCACTGTACCCAACCACCTCAGGCGACTCAACGACATTGCCTTTTCAGGTGATGGAGAACCAACAACCTATAAAAATTTTGATGATATCATCAGTCAATGTGCTCAGCTCAAACAAAGCATCAGCCGACAATACACCGACTCAAATTCGCAGCTACCAAAAGACCCCATAAAAATGGTGCTCATTACCAACGCCAGCATGTTTCATCGAGAACATGTCGAGCGGGGGCTAAAGATCTTAGATCAGAATCAAGGCGAAATTTGGGCCAAATTAGATGCTGGCACCGACGACTACTACCAGCTCATTGAACGCACTGCGATCCCGTTTCAACAAGTGCTCGATAACCTCCTAAGTACAGCTCGCATCCGGCCAATTGTGATTCAATCACTGTTTATGCAAGTTAATAGCACGCCTCCAAGTGACCAAGAGATACAGGCTTATTGTCAACGGCTCAACGATATCACCAACCACGGAGGATCGCTCGCAAGCGTGCAGATCTATACTATCGCGCGACAACCAGCTGAGAGTTATGTGACACCATTGGCAGACGAAACTGTCGATGCTATTGTAAACCAAGTCGCCACTCAAACCGGACTTAGCGTCGAAGGATTCTATGGATACCAAACCTGATAGCACTGACCACGGTTCCATCAACGAACCACAACAACGCCGGCGAGCCACCTGGAGCCTCGTCCTAGTCGTTATCCTCTGGGGTGCGATCCTAGCAGTCGGTGCTTTTCTGTCGTGGGACCGCATTGAACTCGCAAGTGAACCAGCACAAATTGAGGACCTAATCTCTACCCCGAAGCGAGTGATGAAGCTAGTCATCACATTGAGTACTGTTTTCTTATTCGCCGGAGGATGGAGCCTAGCGTTGTTCATACGACAACGTCGATTGAGCAAAGAAGAAGCCAATCAGTCAAGCTAACGTTCTGCCCGTGAGCGATATTATTCGCTCGTTACCGCTATCCGCGTCTCGGATGCCACACAATACGTCAACCATCCATGTTGTACTTGGAAAGTTGCAATTCGCGTATCTTCAAAGTTAGGGTGCTCAGCGATACTGCTGCCAAGCAAGCTCATCGAACGTGTCGACGGAATAACTTTGTTAAAAATCGTCTGTAACGCAATCCGGTCACCTAATCGCAAACTACGACCAATGATCTGTAGTATGCCTTCTCGTTTTAGATTTCCATTGATCGAATCCAACTGTGGAAAAAACTCAACCAATACAGCAAAGTTCTTCCAAACAATGCGGTTGTTCCGCAGTTCTTTAAACTGCATTAACAATTGTACTCGCCCATTATAAAAGCGGATACGAATAGCATCTCGCGTAATCAGTTTGATCGTCACCGTCTCTGACACTTCTGCAGGTACTTCATAATCGGCAAAGCCCAATTGCTCAGCAACTGTAGACATCACATCACGTAACTTGCCGGATGTGCCATCCAGTGCCAATTTATGTAACAAGTTATTCATCGCCGACTCGTGAACTTGAATCGACACTAACGAATCTCCAAGAATTTCTGGGCGGAATCCATACGCGGCAAGTTGATTAACTCCGGCTAATCGATAATCAACAACCAACTGGTCCTTTGTCGTACGCAACTGGGTCGCCACAGGACTGAGTTGCAATTGCCGCATTGGTTCTAGCCAACGATCGTTGAATTGGCCGTCAACCTTCGAGATGCCTGTAGTCACCTTTTCATCAAGCGCTTCGGTTGCCTGCGTACGAACTCGATTCTCAAGTTCCTTGACTGCTTGGTCTTTCTTTTGCCGATATTGTTTTTTCGCCATATTACGAGCCAAACCACCTAGCAGTGAACTATCATAATCCGTCTTAAATTCAAGTAATTCGGTGTCACTCGTCACCGACGCCGTGGTATCTCCGAATTCGATGCCGCTCGGTGAGATAAAAATCTGCTTGCCCGTTTCAAACGTCGCGTTCGCTGCATTTTCAAATGTTGCGGCACCTTTTTGGGTTTCCGTTTTGGTCTTGATATCTCCAACTGCTTCTACCCCGATTACCCAACGTAAACCATCGGCGTGTAAACGAACTTTGAGTTCGGATGTCGTCTGACTCGTGCCGGTGACTTTGGCACCTCCCAATGTGTCGGCAATTTTTTGTGTTTGATTTGTCTGCCCAGGAAGCAACCGATTCATAAACTTTTCTGCGATACGAATCCGTATGTTGCCGCCGCGATAATATTGGTCCAACAGCGCTCCGAGTTGAGCAACGGGTTCATCAGCCGACCAGCGAATGGCTTGGAAACTTAAGGCAACCGGAACAGCTTGATAACTAAAACGGCCTGCTTCGTATCGCTCGATATCCATTAATAGTCTTGTATAATCAATCGGTTCAGCACACCAATGTCGCAAACCCTCTTCTAAGGAAATAAAAGGCTCTTCTAACAAAAGCTCGACTTGGTCTGGGGTTAAATAGTTGGAGTGCAACCGAGTCAGCACTCGTTGGGAATCTTTGGTGCGTTGCTCGGCATCTAGAGTCGCAGCAACGGTTGTATATTGTTTGAGCGTCAGGAGCATCAAGTACGTCGACCAATTTTCCGCTTCCGCTGAACCATCCAAACGTTCATCAATTCCCTCGAGGGCGCCTGCCACGACGACTCGCGGGTCAACTTCTTTCTCGGTTAACGCCTTTTCATTCGTAATGATCGCTTGTACTGCATGCCAAATTGCCAGCCGCCGTTTTAAGCCACTGAGCATCTTGAACAACGCTGTCTGGTGCTGCATTTCCTTCAGTGTCGACGCTTTTTGGATTCCTTGGTTTTGTAATTCACGAAGTTTTGCCAATACGGTAATGGATTCAACACTATCAAATCCGCGGGTTGCATGTAGTCGATTAAGCTCACTTTGTGTTTCCAATGACCATTGGGTTAAAACACTAATCTCGGCCAACTTCTTCAATTGGCGGTGCAACAGGGGACACTCGGGCCAACTAAATCGCTGCAAATCTAAAGGTTCATTCTCAACTCGTTCTATCTGGTCCACGCGACTTGATTCAGCTTCAGGCGGTAGTGTCGCGATATTCAGCCGAGGCAAGGAGCTCGTAGTAGGCCGAGTTGTTTGATGTTGAGGCAGCGTCGATAAATCTTCCGGCGAAGCAACTTGCAAACGCTTGATTTTATTTCCCTTGCCACGGCGGAACGGTTGCTGCGGAACTTCACTCATAGCCGGTTCAACTGGTTTGTTTGGTGGTGTAGTCGGAGCTTGAGTCGCAGCAGCGGATGTTATATCTTCGGTGGCACTAGCAAGCCACAATTGAATACCTGTTTTTGGCTGCGGGAGTTCGTCAATTTGTAGCGATTCTGGTGCTGCATACGTACTCACTGGCATCGTATACACCATCGGAGATGCTTTGATCGAATGAACTGCAATCGGAATCGGCATTAACGCAGAATGAGGCAATTGGGCATATCCACCTCCGCCCGACACCACGACCAAGCAGAAAAAGAACAGCACAATACTACTAAACAGTATGTGCCTAAACACGGGCTTAAGAAACGTTCCGGTTGAATGGTATTTATTCTTTGCCATATTTTCTTTGTACTGTCTAAGAACCAATCGAGAATCAATCAAAGCGGCAATCAGTGCCTGTATAACTAATAACATCGGAAAAAACTGCCTCTCAAGTAGACACGATTAAGGCCTTACATAGGAGAAATCCCATAAGATTTGACAATCTAGGTAAATTGCTAAAAGAATTCCGTTAAGTTGTCCGCGAAGTTCCATCATCTACTACGACAATCAAGTACCGCTACCGTGAGTTTCTGCATTTTTGATACGCAGAAACTATAATAAATACCCTCTGTCTGGTTTGGTATTTTCCATTATGAAAGACGGAAATTTGTTTCCGATTCAATTCGCTAAATAATCTATTGGCTTACTTACGAAACAGGTCAATCAACCATGAATCCTTTTACCTTCAACACAACCGCCAGTATTCGATTCAAAGAAGGAGCGGCTGCGAATCTCGGTACTGAGTGCCAAGATACTCTTGGAGAACGAATCTTGTTTGTGACCGATCAAGGACTCATGAAAATTGGCTTAGCCCAAGGGGCACTTGATTCGCTACAGCAAACGGGCATCGACGTGACACTGTTTGATCAAGTCGAGGCGGATCCATCACTCGACACCTTAATGGCGGCCGTCGAAAAAGCTCGACAGATTGAGGCGACAGGAATTGTTGGGTTCGGTGGTGGGTCCTCGATGGACGTGGCCAAACTGACCGCGCTGCTCGTGGGATCTAACGAAAATCTAGCGGAAGCTTGGGGAGTCGAAAACGCCACAGGGCCGCGACTGCCGTTAGTTTTGATTCCCACGACGGCAGGGACCGGATCGGAAGTCACACCGATCGCTATCATGACAATCGGGCGAGGCGAAAAAAGAGGTGTTTCCTCTGCTATTATCCTACCCGACGTTGCGATACTTGATCCATTGTTGACCACCAGCTTACCTGCGAGCATTACCGCCGCAACTGGAATTGATGCGATGGTTCATGCCATCGAGGGCTACGCTTCTCGAGGGGCGAACAATAATCCGATATCAAAAATCCTCGCTACTCAGTCGCTGAGCTTACTCGGTGCAAATATTGAACGGGCTGTTATCGACGGTACCAATATCAAAGCGCGAGGTGCAATGTTGTTAGGATCCATGCTGGCCGGTATGGCGTTCGCTAATTCACCCGTGGCAGCCGTACACGCACTAGCTTATCCAATCGGTGGTACTTTCCATGTCCCCCACGGATTATCCAACGCACTCGTGTTACCTCACGTTTTGCGATTTAACGCACCAGCAGCAGCTCAAGAATACGTGAAACTGGCGCCTTTTATTTTCCCCAACATTGATACAAATCAAAGTTCTCAAGAGGTCTGTGCTGAATTCATCGAACGCCTGGCCGCACTCTCCGCAACTATCGGACTGCAACAAAGGCTGCGTGAGGTTGGCATTACCAAAGGCGACCTTCCAACCATGGCCAGCGATGCCATGAAACAGACAAGATTACTCGTGAACAACCCTCGCAAAATCACTGAACAAGATGCCCTAGCAATCTATCAGGCAGCTTGGTAAATCGGCACTCGTTAACGAACCAATACCTCATGGGTGGTTGCGAGCGACAATAATCCAACCGTTGGCTCGTAGGTTGGGAATCCACCAGCGATATTTCAATCCGTGCTGTCGCGTGGAATGTAATGGTATCACTTTCTTAATTTGAAACCCAGCCAATCGCAAATCCTTTTTAATCTCGCGACACCGAAAAACATGCAAAAACATATTGGGTACGCCTCGATATCCAAACATCTTATCGCCCATCTCGAGGTTTTTGGAAAAACAACTCCGCACAATATTATTCAACAACCACCATGGTCCGCCGGGATCATAAAAATTGAACCAGATGTTATGGATATGTAACACGCAACTACCCCCTGGTCGTGTAATACGTGCCATATGCTGTAGTGCTTGACGCCGATTATTACGACCTTGAATCATCCCCAAAGTGCTGAATAAACAAATACAATGATCCACGCTGGCGGTCGCCAATACATCGAGCTCAACCATATTGGCCCGCACACAGTGAATAGCCAAATCCGTTTTTTTAATTTTCTGCTGAACGACTTTTAACATCGGCCATGAAAGATCCACTGCCAATCCACGATATCCTGCGGTGCACAACGTCTCAAGTGCTCGGCCAGTTCCACAGCCTAAATCAGCAATCAAATCCTCGAACTGACCATTCTGCTTCAATTCATCCAAGATAACTTGTTCGTCAAACGAAAACAGGCTGGTATAAGCAAAGTAGTCGTCATAGTCATCGGCAACGATCTTTGATTGCGTATAATCCCACAACCCCCGACTCACTCCGGTAGGTAACTGCCACTGCGGTCGATCCTGCTGCTCTGCCATAGGTCATATTCTACAGCACTTAGAAGTTGTATATTAGATGGACAACGTTCGACAAACAACCGTCATAACATTACCACTCATTTTTTGTTGCATTAGAAATATCGAGGGAACCCCAGTCGATGCGAATCGCATATTTAGATTGTCTAAGTGGCATCTCAGGAGACATGATGCTCGGAGCATTGATTGACGCTGGCATCGACATTGCGCAAATACAAGCCGGCGTTGATTCACTGGGACTGCCGACGTGTCACCTTGTCGCAGGCACCGTCAGCAAATGTGGCTTCCGTGCAACTAAAGTAAACGTACAATACGAACCTGAACATGTGCATCGGCATCTTCATCACATAACCGAGATGATCGATAATAGTCAGCTCACAGAAAACCAAAAGGACTTAGCCAAACGCATTTTCACCAAACTCGGTGAAGCCGAGGCTAAAGTGCATGGCTGCTCGATCGAAAAAGTACACTTCCACGAAGTCGGCGCTGTCGATTCGATAGCGGATATTGTCGGCAGTGCCATCGGATGGGATTTACTAGATGTTGATCACGTCGAATGCTCACCAATTCCAACTGGCAATGGCACCGTAAAAATTGCACATGGTACTGTCAGTATTCCAGCGCCCGCCACTGCCGAACTACTCGCCAACATCCCTTTGGCTCAATCTGATATTGCCGCCGAATTAACGACGCCAACCGGTGCGGCGATCGTAGCGACCCTTGTCAATAAATTTGGAGGCGTGCCCGCTATGCAAATTAAAACGGTAGCCTTGGGTGCCGGCGACCGCGATCTTGAAAATCAACCAAACGTTTTGCGGTTGTTGATTGGCGAAACCGAGAACGATGCGAAATCGCCCGACGATCAAACCTGTGATGAAGTGTGGATATTAGAAACAAACATCGATGACATGACCGGTGAAGCCATTGGGCATTGTTGTGGGCTTTTACAACAAGCCGGTGTTCTCGACGTATACACCACAGCGATTCAAATGAAAAAGAACCGTCCTGGTGTAACGCTAACCACTTTATGCCATTCCGATTCAGTTGCAACAGTCGAGAGGATTATGTTTGAGCAGACGACCACTCTAGGTATACGCAAATGGATAGCTCAACGACATATACTCCAACGACAGTCGCACACAGTGAAAACACCTTGGGGACCACTATTGGGGAAACTTGCGACGCTACCTAGCGGTGACCAACGTTTTTCTCCAGAATATGAATCCGCTCGCGAAATCAGCGATCGGGAAGGCATTTCTTTACAGCGAGTGCTCACTGCAGCTATCACCGCATACCTTGATTCACTCAACACGGAGTAAACCATGACCACTGATCAAGAAACTTCACTAGCAGATTTAAAACAGGTCGTTGCAGAATTTGTGCACGAACGCGATTGGGAACAATTCCATAGCCCTAAGAATATAAGCATGGCATTGGCGATTGAAGCCGCTGAATTAATGGAACATTTTCAGTGGATCTCAATGGATGAATCACGCAGCTGTTGTGACGATGCGGATAAGTTACAAGAAGTCGGCGAGGAACTAGCTGATTGCATCTGCTATTTATTAGCCATGGCAAACCAACTCAACCTCGACATTTCAACATCACTACAACAGAAAATGAAAAAGAACCGACTCAAATATCCCGCACAAGAATTTCAGGGACGTTATGGGCACAAGCATCAGTTGTCGGAGATTGATCCTCCTCAGGGTAACGACGCCTAATAGCCACTTGGCAAAACACCTTGGCTAACTGATTAATAGCTTGCTGCGACATTGCTGGGTAGATTGGCAAAAACACGGCGTTGTCTAGAATACGATCGGTCGTCGATATTGATTGAACCGCTTCGCCTTGTAACGCAGGCACAGTAGGTACTTTAACCATCGACCCACGTTGGTCCGCGTCAAACCCATATGCTCGCAAGTATTGAATTGTCTCGGACGGGTTATCTGTTTCCACAGGGAATACCCAAAAGTAATTTGTAGCGGCAGCACTACCAGGCAAGTCATATCGCTGGCTCAGGTGGTCGCACAAGAGTTCACCAAGTTCGCAATGACGCTCTAATCGTCGCTCTTCAAAACTTGTAATCCGGCGTTTCAACACACTTAATAACGCCTGGCAGGGCTGCTGCCGTATTCTTGAAAACAACTTGTCGGTGGGGAAGCCCTTCACACTCTTCTTCAGTATTTCGCTGTAATCCTTTCCTAGCATTCTTAAGACCGCGATAAAAGCTGTTATGGGCAATCGATAGGAAAGAATCTTGAGAAAACCGTATTTCACCACACGCTTAAAATATGCCATCGTGGATTGTGTTGGATACGCTTGCTGGATTTGTGCCATCTTTTTTGTCAACTTACCGTCGGCAATACAAAGGACAGCTCCGCCGAGAGCAGTGGCCGTTTTGATCGGTCCGAAACTGTACATTGCCACGTCACTAACATCTGATTTTCCTTGCGGCATACCGTGAAAGGATTGGGCACAATCTTCGACCAGCAACAATCCATGCTGTTGCGTAATACGAGCATAGGGTTGCATGTCTATTTGTGTGCCAAAGAGGTGAGCAATTAGCACGAGTCGAGTTTGATCGGTAATCGCAAATTCAACATCTTCTGGTGCTGGAGCAAGCGTCTCAAATTGCAGGTCAACCGGTACTGCCACGAGACCATGTTCAGCGATGATCTTGAGGATTCCATCAATCGTCATAGCGCTGACAATGACTTCGCTACCGCGCGGTAAGTCCAAAGCTCGCAGTAGAATATCTAGGCCCGATCGCACGCTTAAGCAAGTGAACGCATGCCGCGAATCTCGCCAGCATTGATTCACGACAGTCGTGTCGACACGGTTTGGAAAGACACAATGCGCCAAGGCACTAGCAAGATCAGCCCAACCGATATCAATTCGTTTTCGCACCCACATAACGCAACTTTTTAAATTTTGATTTCTATTCTTTGGTTATCTTATTGATCACACTGAATATTGTAACCCAATCAATACTGCGACTGACACTCATTAGTAGCTATTGGATGAATCTGGAAACGTCTTTGTTTGAACGTCTTGGCAATACTGCGATACAGCGTCACCAATTGTGTTTCGCAGTTGCGCGTATTCTTTCACAAACCGCGGAGGAGAATCGGTTAGCCCGAGGAGGTCATTGATTACGAGAATCTGGCCATCACAATGCTCGCCAGCACCAATACCAATCGTTGGGATCGATAACGCTTCGGTAATCTTAGCGGCGATCGCCGCTTCCATGCACTCGAGTACAACAGAAAACGCCCCGGCAGATTCTACGGCTTTGGCATCAGCCAACAACTGCTCTTCATCCCGCTGCACTTTATAGCCACCCATCGTCAATACACTTTGCGGCTGCAAGCCAATGTGCCCCATGACGGGAATTCCAGCTGCAACTAAAGCAGCAATCGTGCCGGCTTGCTGGACGCCGCCTTCAAGTTTGACCGTTTGACACTCAGTCTCTTTCAGAATCCTAGCAGCAGCGGCTATCGCTTCGTGGTCACCCACGAGGTGTGTCGGGAAGGGGAGATCCACCACCAGCAGGCTGTGTTCCACAGCGCGACCTACCATTTCGGCGTGGTAAATAATTTCGTCGAGCGAGACCTTTAGCGTTGTCGCGCGACCTTGCACAACCATGCCTAAAGAATCACCTACTAAAATCCCATCGACACCTGCTTGATCAAGAATCTTAGCGATCGTGAAATCATAGGCCGTCAGCATTGTAATCCGCTGACCTTGACGCTTAAAGTCAATGAAATCGTTTACGGTATTCTGTTTTTTTGCTGCGGCCATTATTGATTTGTTCAGCTTTGCTTTTCTAACAAGCTATAATGTAAGAGGAAGAAGATGTGTTGCATATCGACTATACTGCATTTTCAATTAAACGGATATGGTCTAGCTGTAGATGGCTCAGTGAATAAATAATTCAATCGGAACCAAATCATGACAAAACTTAAAAAATTCAATCGCATCTTTTCATTGTTCGCTTTGACAGCATTTATTTTCGCTACAGCCAACGCCAATGCACAACAGCAGCCACCTAAGAAAACATTACGCGGCGACGGTACTGTCATTGCTATAGGTGCTGGCAAAATTCAAGTCGAGTTAAAAGACGGTAACAAATGGGTCATCTATAAACCCGATAAGCCTGAGGCTATTGACGTCTCGGGGACTGCCGTGCTGCCTTGGTTAAAGCGGGGAATGTTCGTTAGCTTTGCGGGGTTGTTCGACGCCAAGGGAGCATCGCAGATTGAGATAAAAGACATTCTTGTATTTCAGCCAAATAACGATACTAAACTAGGACCTAAGAGAGACGGAATCTCAGGAGCTAATAAAAATCTATTCGGCGGGAAGCCAAATCCCAATGCCGTTCAAACCTCTCGCTTTCTCATCTCCGGGAGATTGGTCAATATCAACAACGGAAAAATGGTGGTCGAAGCACCAGGATTTCGAACCACGGTTTCACTAGCCAAAAAAATGACCATCCGTGTTAAAAGCCATAACCCCAGCCTGATTCGGGTGGGTGATAAAGTCAATATCGACGCTTGGTACTATGAAGGCCGGGCACAATTGATGCAAGCCAAAGCCAACAGCTTAAAGTTCATCTCCGAAAAACCATACGGTTATGTCGAAAAACCAGTCCCCGCAGAAAAAGACGAGGATGCCTCGAAGTAAAGCAAGTCATGGGACTTTACCCGCTTCGCCTACACTTCGTTTAGACGAACAAACGCTGCTCAGGCTCCCCCCAAGGCCCCCGAAAAAACTAACTGCCCGCAGATATAGTATTAACGGGTATTATGAACACTAGGGATCTGCGAGCAATTAGCAACGTAATTAAACGCTACGATCGTTAAAAAGTTTCGGCAACTGCGAAAATTCCTTGGCTCCAGCCGAATTCGCCCATTGTGAGCCTTGCATTTCAAACCTATAATTGCCTCTTTAAGAAGCGAATACGCTTTAGTTTCTCGTAAACAACCACTAACAATCTGTTTGTTAGTGAAAAGTCATAAACACGTAAGACCGTAATCACGGGTGTTTGATTGGCCACTGTTTCCGGTTTTAGTTCATTGAGTTTTGAAGGAGAATATCGTGACAATTCGTGTCGCAATTAACGGGTTCGGCCGTATCGGACGACTAACTTTTCGTAATCTAGTTCGTCGTAGCGATGAATTTGAAGTGGTCGCAATCAACGACCTCACTGACAATAAAACCTTGCGTACACTGTTGAAATACGACAGTATCCACGGTCGTTTTGATGGTGATGTGGAATATGACGACGACAACCTAATCGTCGATGGCAAGGCAATTCGAGCCCTTGCCGAACGCAACCCAGCAGATTTACCTTGGGGCGACCTCGGCGTTGATATTGTAGTTGAAAGTACTGGTATTTTCACTGCCCGCGGTGGTGATGGTAAAGCCGGCTATGCTTCGCACCTCGACGCTGGAGCAAAAAAAGTCATCCTCAGCGCCCCCGCTAAAGACGGTGCTGACTTAACTGTTGTCCTCGGGGTAAACGAACACTTATTAACTCCAGAAATGAAGTGTGTTTCCAATGCAAGTTGTACGACTAACTGCCTAGCACCTGTTGCCAAAGTTCTGCACGAACAATACGGCATTGAATCCGGTTTGATGACAACCGTTCACGCGTACACCAACGACCAACGGATGCAGGATATGCCACACCCCGACCTCTATCGCGCTCGAGCTGGTGCCCAAAACATCATCCCTACGTCGACCGGAGCGGCCAAAGCCGTTGGTCTCGTAATCCCTGAACTCGATGGCAAACTCACTGGAATCGCCCTGCGAGTACCCGTGCCCACCGGTTCGGTTGTCGATCTGACTGTTAATCTTGGCAAAGCAACAACGGCCGAAGCAATTAACAATGCCATCCGTGAAGCTGCCGAAGGCCCATTAGCTGGCATTCTGAAGTATACGGAAGATCCATTGGTGTCGACTGACATTATTGGTGATCCACATAGTTCGATTTTCGCACCGGACTTTACGCAAATCCTCGGTGGTGAAGGCACCTTTGCTAAAGTCGTTAGTTGGTACGACAACGAATGGGGCTACTCCAACCGTACGACAGACCTTTGTGCAATTTTAGGTAACCTCTAGTCAAGTAAGCATTCGTTGCTTCAAGTGACGAGCACAAACGTGTATAACTAAACCGCAGTTGCGTTGATTCGTGACTGCGGTTTTTTTCATTCAACCACACCTGTTACGCGTCACTCCATTTAAAAGCCAAACTTCATGATCCAATTCTCAGAAATCCAACAATCAGCTCCTAACCTGGAAGAAGTCACCTCTGCACGTACAGAGCTACTCAATCAAATCGAGTCCACAAGTAGCATCGAGGACATCCGTTTAGCCCTGCAACAGTGGGATCAAGGTCGCCGGGAAACAGGCACTTGGGAAGCACTTGTGCAGCTACGTTTTTGCCAAGATACGACCGACGAACAAGCAAAACAAGCTCAAGACGAAATGGACCAAATGCAGCCTAAACTGACTGAACTCGATATTAACATCAAACGTGCTCTGGTCAGCCATCCGTTGCGATCGGCGATTGAGCAAGAAACAGGTGTACAGTTATTCGCCTTATGGGAAGCCGAAATCCCGACGTTCGACCCCATCATCGCTGAAGACATGATCCAAGAATCTGGCTTGAAAACCAAATACACAACACTGATGGCATCCGCTAAGTTCGAGTTTGACGGCGACACGCTTAACCACTCGACCATCACTCGCTATCGTGAAAACGCCGACCGCGACCTACGTTACGGCGCGGAATTAGCACGCTGGCAGTGGTTTGACGAACATGCCGAAGAGCTCGATGACTTGTTTGATGAAATGGTTACTTTGCGCCACGGCATGGCACAAAAACTTGACTTCGAAAACTACGTCGATTTAGGCTATCAAATCATGAGTCGTGTCGATTACGACCAACACGATGTAGCGCGTTACCGCGATATGGTTCGCGAGGAAGTCACACCACTGGGTCAACAAATCCGTGACGGCCAAGCAACCACTCTAGGCATCGACAAAACCATGTTTTGGGATGAATCAGTTTATCTCAAAGCGGGTAATCCGTTGCCCTCGAGCGACTATGATACGATGATTGGTCAAGCGACTGAGATGTTCAATAACATGGGTTATGGTCTTGATGATTTCTTTCGTATCATGAACGAAGGTGGGTTCATGGATCTGCAGAGTCGCGACGGTAAAGCAGGTGGTGGATTTTGTACTGCTTTCAGCACGGTCGGCATGCCATATATCTACGCCAACTTTAAAGGCACTCGAGCTGATGTCCAAGTTTTCACTCACGAGATGGGGCACGCGTTTCAGTGCTACATGAGTCGCCAACAACCGTGGTTTGATTATCTCTGGCCAACCTATGAATCATGCGAGATTCACTCCATGTCTCTCGAGATGCTATGTTACCCACAAATGGAACGGTTCTTCGGTGACGGTGCCGCCGACTTCCGCCACATTGACCTCGCAAGCACACTTACGTTTCTACCCTACGGTGTTACCGTCGACGAATTCCAACACTTGGTTTATGCCAAACCACAAGCCAGTCGTAACGAACGTCACGAAATGTGGAAACAACTTGAATCAACCTATGAACCCTATTTGGACTATGGTGATTTACCACACGTCAGCAGCGGTGGACGGTGGCAAGAAAAACAACACATTTTTCGATCTCCTTTCTATTATATCGATTACACTTTGGCACAAACCTGCGCGTTACAGTTTTGGATCAAAGCCGAAGAGAATCGCGAACAAGCAATGCACGATTATGTGGCATTATGCAAACGTGGTGGCGAAGCACCGTTTCAGGAATTGGTGGCCAGCGCCAAACTTATCAGCCCATTCAAAGAAGGTTGTTTGCGAGATGTTGTAGCCCATAGTCGTCGGGTATTAGGCATATAATATTAGATATGAGAAGAAAGCGCTCAATTTACATAGTCAGGAATTCGTTATGAAATTTCATCTTTCGCCCGTGGCCGTTGCCATGACTGTGGTGCTGTTGACCATCTCAACAACCATGGCCTGCCTTTGGGATTATGATACTCTGGCTCAGGAACGCATGAAATTCCCCTCGGCGCTGGAATTGATCGCTGGAAAATTCCCGCGTCATAGTCCCGCGTTCTACCTCTGGCGAATCGATGACCGCCAAGCCAAGCTTGATAGCGGTGATGACCAAGCGAGTTATTATGACGATATCGCTGTTGCTTACGACAAGCTAAGGCAAGACGACCAAGCGATTGAGTGGATGCATAAGAAAGCGGCAAAATTCAATGACAGCGTTGACAACCGCTATAAGACTGCTGCCAATCTAGGAACATTCTACTTACACTCACGGCAACTAGACAAAGGCATCGAACAGCTCGAACTTGCCATCAAAATAAATCCCAACGCCCACTTTGGCCGTGAGCGGTATCAATTGTATCTCGCCAAATATATCAAGTTGCGTATAGAGAATGGGCAATTACGCGAGGGAAAACTCGTGCTGCCTTTGCGAAATGAATACGAACCTGATTTCAGCGGGTCTGATGTTGATACCGATTCAGCACCAAAAACCAGCACCCTTAGCAAGCATGAAGCAATTCGCCATTTTGGTTCTGCCGTCGGATATTTTGACAATGACTCGCTCGCTCTTATCGACAAAGAACAAACAACTGAGGCCGTGACTGGTATTTTGGGGATGATGCGGTTTGGACATTATGATTCGCCCATTTTGCTGGAATGCTTGGGGGATTTATTGAGTGAAACAAGCGGTGTCAATCAGAATTCCGCATACACAATTGCAGCCCGCGCCTACATGCGTGCTGCCGATTTGCTGTCGCAAGAAGATGAGGCGTCGCGAACCAAATATCACGAACTGGTTAAACGCGTAATACACTATAAGAAAAACCTAGATCACAAAGACATCCATCACTATCTGACGTTAGAACTAGCTGACGCCGATGCATACTACGCGCAAATCGTAGCGGATGAAAAACTGTGGATATCTCAAAACGCTGATGTCGAAGCGCTCTTTCAAGCAAAGTACTATGCTAGCAGCGATGCCCAATTTGCGTTGAGTGACTACACCGACGACAAACCTATAATAAACACCACCGAAATATCGATCATCATTGCCATTTCGCTTTTGTTACTCGCATCCATTTCGCTTTACTTACTGCGCAGATTCCTAAAAAATCGCTTCTCAAACAACAAATAACGTCTAATAAATCCCTGCAGGACTAATCTATCTGGACGTAAAAACTGCAACCGAACTATACTACAGCGTTCTTTAACGGACACAGATTTCCGAAAAAAGCATAATCCATATCAGTTACTATTGGATGTCCTGATAAATATCCAAACTGCGGAGTTTCACTATGAAACGGTTTTACGGTTCCCCAACGTTTACTTTGGTATTTTACTACACCATTCTAATTGGCTGTTTCATCATACCCAACGTGGTTTTCAGTCAAACAGCAACAATTAATGATAAAACGCAATCTGTATTGGTCGACGAAACGACTCCACCAACAAATACCGCAGCGGATACTGACAAAAACACTGACGAAACAAATAATAATGCCACAACGACTCCCTTCGTATTCCACGGTAGTCGTTTTCAGGGTGTCATGCCTGGCGTCACTCCAAAATCAAAAATCGTAGAGCTCTTAGGGGAGCCGCGAGCGAAAATTGAAACGGGCGGACGGGTTGTCAATGTCTATGCAATTGAACCGTACGACCGAGTGGGAATTGTGCTGCGGGGGGATGTCGCGGATTCGATTCACCTACACTACAAACAACCGCTGAACCTCAAACAAGCGGCCTCTGAATTAGGACATGACCCGACCACAGCGGTTACTCAAACCACATCCACACCCCACGAGTTTTTACTAACTTGGCCCGATGAAGGAATATCGCTGCACTTCCAACGTAGCGACGGTGTTAACGTAGTTTCCCGAGTGGCCTTCACAACGGCGCAGCCTGACGCGTTTCTATTGCGCGGCCTCAATCGGCAGTGGCGCGATTACAACGGAGCATTGCATGATGCCCGTGCGGTACAAAGTCTAGATCCTCGTCGTGAAGAAGCTTATCGACTTGAAGCACAAGTCGCCTTGCGAATGGGACATCCAACCATCGCAAAAAAAGCGATTGCGGAAGCACTCACCGTAACCACTGCTACCATCGATCTGTTGTTACTACAAGTTCAAGTCGCTACCACGGCCACCGAACTCGACGGATTGATGCTGCAAATTCGAGCAATCCGTAATAACGTTCAACTCCCTTCACTCACTCGCGCTAAAGCAGCTTTTGCGATGGGCCAAATCAATACC
>JABJJO010000079.1 GCA_018660825.1 Planctomycetaceae bacterium
AAAGGGGTCTAGTTCAAACAACAGACCGACCTTTTGTAATGACGAAACAAACCACTTAATACGAAACTTGGCAAATCAAATGAATCTGTGTGCTTTTAAAACCGCAATGAGGGGCAAAATAATGACTATCCCACGAATCTGGGCAGCAATCGCTATTGCCGCACTTTTGACAACTGGTTGCGGAACAATGCAACAACACAATCTACCACCAGCTGAGCAACTTGCTCATCCCGGACCTGGGGTTGATGGCCCTGGACCTGGCGTCCTGATGCCCCAACAGCAACCAGTCGCGATGATGATGCAACAAGGACCGGCTGCAGCGGGAATGTCGATCCAAGCGATCTTTAATAATCCAGACGGTATGCAAATCGACCTCGACACAACTGGCAACGGTTCCTATTCGGGTCAATCGCTCATTGCACCAGCACGTTTTGATTTCCACGTTGGCACTAACGGCAGTATGGTACGGATGAAGTTGAGCAACATTCCTGGCCACGAAGCCGTGGAACTGTTCCCAACAATCGAAGTCGCTCCAATTAACCCTCGGACAGCAGCTTACCTCGACCACAACGCAGTACCTGTGCAGTTTACCAATGAAGACTTTGACCAAGTTGCCACTGGTAACTATGTCACCAAAGTCATTTACCTGCCCGATCCGGAATTCCAAGACCTCGCACTAGCCAATGTGGAAACATTGGTCAGCACGCGACTTGATCCAGGCGATGACCCGATTGTCGAAGCCGACCGCCGCGGTAGTATTATGGCTATCATCCGCATGGGTAATAAAGTCCAAGCAGTTAATGCACCTGCGGCAACCGCTCCCGCAGCATTCTACGGAGCAATGGCACCGCAAGGTCAAACTGCGATTCCCAGCATGGTACAAGGCGGTTACGTCGCAGGCGCTACAACAGCGCCATGGGGAACTCCTATAACAGCCACCCCGCTGGGACTTCCGGGACCACCACATTTACCTCTTGGTGGACCTGCTGGCTTGAAAAGCTATACGATCCATAACAACACCAAGGTCAACATGCCCGCCCCAGTCAATGACTTCAATGTACACGTGCGACAAGTACCCGGTTACAGTTATCCCAAGCCGGTTAGCGAAGTTCGCATTCGTGAACACAGCTACACACCAACCGCCCGGAACATTCAACCTGCTGCTGTACGTAATCAATTGATTCCGTAAACAAATACCCAAGGCGCCGGATTATAGGCCGCCCACTGTTGATTTTTCAGCAGTGGGTTTGCCTACCTTAAAGACACGTTGCAAACTCGATACCCCGCCCTCAATCCCGTCTCACACATGAAACGACTTCTGCAAAATCTCAAGCTGAGCCCACCGCTGTACGTAGCATTAATTTGCATTACCACGGTTTTCGCTATTCCGACCGCTGCTCAAGAGCCATCTTCATTGCACGATCGACATTTTCGCGATTCCGGTTTACATCCACCTGGTCAAGTCGGTCAAGGCTTTCTGTCTCGTGGCGGACCGATTCCCGGCTACTTTCAACCGATAGAAGTTAGAGCGCCGCAGGGCACACAACTCGCCTTTGTGGCAAACGGCCAATTTGGACCGTCGCTATTAGCGCCAACTAAAGCAGGAATGCTAATTGGTGCTGTCTACCGCATGAAAATTACGCACATCCCTGATTTGGAGGGCGTCGAAGTATTCCCAAGTATCGAAGTCATCAATCGCATTTACCCACCTCGTGGTTTAGAGGCCAAATTTGCGATCCCGATTCATTTATCACAACGCGAAATCGAAATGGCGGTGCAGGGATTTTTCGTAACCCGCGTAATCTATCTCGAAGATCCAACGAATCCGATTCCTGCGGACGAATCGATTGTTCGTCAACGCACTTTGGATATTCGCTACACCGAAGACCCGCTGCACGTTGCAGATAAACTCGGTCGTCCAGTCGCAATATTACGAATCGGATCTCGTTCTCCCCAACTAAACGCACAAACCAATCGCTTCATGTTCTCCTCACCTCCAATCCAAATCATCGCCACTCCAGTACTACCGAATAACAACACTTCCGCATCCATCACACCTGTCGGATTTACCAAGGCCACGTCTGTTAATGTCGCCCCAATGAACCGTACTGACGCACGACCCGTATCATTTTCCTTCCCCCGTTGATTCCATCATGCGCACAAAACATCACATACTACATTTAAAGTGTGCTTCACTTGCCACCTTGATCTGCTGCTTCACGGCCTGCAGCCTTCCGCAACAACAACTGCGACCCCCCGCCACGATACAGATTTCGGATAATTCTCCCGCTGTCCCGCTATCGACCGTCCCAACCACAACACATGCTAACAGTCCGATTCAACAAATCAGCTATCAACAACCTCCCGCCGCATCAAATGCCGCGACCGCCGTTAAGACTGGGCCGATTGCTCGCATCCCGTTATCGGCCGAAACTGGAGGCCCAACTTCAAATATCCACCCAGGCGCACCCTACCCCGCTAATTGGTCGCCACCACAAATTTCACAACCTTGGCCCCAAGACGAATATGTCTATCAGGGCGGCGACTCCCGGCAACAAGTGAACGTCGCTCCAGACCGCAGCATCCATAACTTGGACGAAGAAGATACAATCGTGCATTACCACACACGCGATGGAAAAATCGCCATTCAACCGACAAACCAAATTCCGATCTATGCCCCTCGGTTTTCATCAGTGCGTCATATCGGCGGAGCATCTCAATATCTGTATCGTGATCACGCTTCAGCAGTGGACAATCCCTTGAAAATTGCCGCCGCCCAGGAGAACCTTGGCAGCGAACAAGTTTTACAACGCATCCAAGCAGGGCGAAACATCAGCAACCGCAGAACAGGACTGTATCGTGACGAATCTAAAGCTCGCGATGTGGAGTATCGAACCGCGAGCCTAGAAGGCAGCCAACGTCAAAGACCTGAAAACGGAACACTACTCAACACTCGAGTGCGCATCCAGAACTCACAAGAAGCCCGCTTAAGCAAGCAGAACGCAACGGCCATCACTGCGACAGACGAAGAAACTGTCAAAGTCTATGTCAAAGACTTCATGCCCTACAAAGTAACCGGGCAAAATCAGATGCGCTCCACATTTCATTACGAAATTGCTGAAGGCAAGAGCCGCTTAGAAATCAAGAAAACATCGTCGAACCTAAACGCTCTTCCAGGCGATGAACTTGAATTCATGATCGCGTTCAAAAACGTTGGCGACCAGCCCGTCAGCAATGTCACCATTGTCGATCACCTCAGTCGACGTCTAGTCTATATCGAGGACACACAATCTTGCGATGTTGCCGGACAATTCTTCGTTAATGATACCGTTCGCGAATCCTTGATCCTCCGTTGGGAAATCACCGAACCACTCGCCGTCGGCGAATCGGGCAGCATCACATTCCGCTGTCACGTGCGGTAAGTCTCTGTTCCAGAGCATCTGTCATAGGCGAGCAGGATCCAAATTGATTACAATACCGATATATGCAATAAACATTATCTGGGTATTTGGAAACGATTTGATGCGCAAATTTTTATATCTGACGCTGCTCTACTTTGCCGCTTTACTACCGGCAGCCGCCCAAGAGTCAACCCGCGACACGTCCCGCGGTGATGCCATGATTGCCAAATACTTTACACAACAAACTTCTGCGATCGAAGACCGTTGGCTAGCAGGCATTGAAACAAAAGAAGACTGGCTCACACAACGCAAAAAACACCTGACCCAACTCAAAGACATGCTTGGGCTCAATCCGTTTCCTCAAAAGACGCCACTTAAAGCGGTAATCACCGGTACAACGAAACACGAATCGTTCCGGGTAGAAAATATACACTTTCAGTCACGTCCCGGTCTGTATGTGACGGGTAATCTTTATGTGCCCCATGAAGTCGACAAGAAATTGCCCGCGATTCTATATGTGTGTGGCCACGGTCAAGTAAAGATTAACGGAGTGGCCTACGGTTCCAAAGCGCATTACCAACATCACGGCGCGTGGTTCGCCCGCAATGGATATGTTTGCCTAACCATTGACACGCTACAGCTCGGAGAAATCGAGGGAATACACCACGGGACCTATCGCTACGATAAATGGTGGTGGCTAAACCGAGGTTACACGCCTGCTGGAGTCGAAGCCTGGAATTGCATTCGCGCGTTAGATTATTTGCAATCGCGACCTGAAGTCGACGGTGACCGTTTAGGGGTCACGGGTCGTAGTGGTGGCGGCGCGTACAGCTGGTGGATCGCTGCACTAGACGAACGAATCAAAGTAGCAGTACCTGTGGCGGGCACAACCGACCTACGTAATCACGTCGTCGATGGCACAGTCGAAGGTCATTGTGACTGCATGTTTATGGTAAACACCTATCAGTGGGACTACCCAATGGTTGCGGCATTAGTTGCCCCACGTCCACTGCTACTCAGTAATACCGATAACGATCGTATTTTTCCACTTGATGGTGTCTACCGAACGTTTAGGAAAGTATCCCAAGTCTACGACCTGCTTGGCGCCAGCGATAAATTTTCACTACATATCACATCTGGGCCGCATAAAGACACACAAGAACTGCGGGTGCATGCATTTCGCTGGTTCAATTATTACCTTAAAGACGGAAAAACCGATTTGCTACGAAATCAAGCCGACAAGTTATTCGAACCGACGGATCTCAAAGTCTTTGACAAACTACCAACGGACCAAGTGAACACGGAGGTATCAGAAACTTTTGTGCCGACGGCAACGGCGCCCGAAGTGGTCACCTCGCGAACTGAGTTAGCAAAAATAACCAAGTCACTTAAACATTCTTTACTAGAGAAAAGCTTTGCTGCTTGGCCCCAAAACCCAGTTACTTTGCAACCTCAGCGAATCTCGGATTCTTATGCTGAGGGTTTGGTAATGTCCGTTTATGTCTATCAAAGCCAATCGGCGATCCCACTGAATCTCTATGTTGTACATGACAAGAAACTGACGCAAGCCAAAATATGTGAGCTCACGGTACTAGACCAAGATGGCTGGAACAATTTTCTTTCGTTATATCGAGATGCCTTTGGTGACCGTGACGCGTTACGTGGCGAACATTTCGTAGCGCAGGATGCAGCCTCGCAAGATCCTTTCGAAAACCTACAGCAACGTTTACTGAAAAACTCAATAATAATGGCCTACGTAGCTCCGCGGGGAATCGGCCCGACGATTTGGGACCAAACAAAGAAGAAGCAAGTACAACATCAGCGGCGTTTCTATTTATTGGGCGAGTCGCTAGAGTCGATGCAAGTTTGGGATGTGCAGCGTGCGATTCAAGCCGTCACAACGGTCACTGGATTTAACAATGAAACCAAAACAACACTGCAGGCAACAGGACGCATGGCCGGCGTGTCGCTTTATGCCGCCTTATTTCAAAGCGGAGTTGCTGAATTACACCTCACACATTTACCAAGTTCGCACAGAGACGGTCCTTACTTCTTCAACGTCAGTCGTATTTGTGACATTCCAGAAATCGCGCTCGTCGTTGCTAACCAAACACCTTTGTTTCTATATGACGTTGACACGGTCGCATTCAAGCACACCATCGACAGCGCTGCACACATGAACTGGAAACAACCCCAGCTAATGATCACAACCAATAAATAGCTAACTCTCATTCACAACAACCATCTATGACATCTTGGATTTCCCAACGTAGCCTCTCAATCGACAGCAGCGGTATTCGTAAAGTGTTCGATCTAGCTCGCTCACTCAAAGACCCTATCAATCTGTCAATCGGGCAACCAGATTTTGAAGTTCCGACGGCAGTGAAGCAAGCTTGCATCGATGCTATCAATTCAGGACATAATGGCTATACACCAACACAAGGTCTCCCAGCACTACGGGAAAAACTTCAAACAGCGATCGATACCACTTATCAACACGACGACCGTAAAGCTTTCGTCAGCAGCGGCACCAGCGGTGGACTGGTCCTGGCCATGCAAGCACTGGTGAATTCCGGTGACGAAGTTATTATGTTTGATCCATTTTTCGTGATGTACGAACCGTTGGTACAACTCGTCGGCGGAGTGCCAATCCTTATCGATACCTATCCTCACTTTCGCATCGACCTGGAACGAGTTGCAGCCGCGATCACTCCACGAACCAAACTTATGTTGCTAAACAGTCCCTCCAATCCAACCGGATATGTTGCCACTCAGGACGAAGTGAGGGGGCTGTGTCATATCTGTGAGAAGCACAATATCGCTTTGATATCCGATGAGATATACCGTGAGTTCACTTACGACGACAGTTTCGTTGGTCCGGCAGAATTCTATCCAGCAACGATTGTCATCGATGGTTTCTCTAAAAGTCATGCCATGACCGGATGGCGATTAGGTGTCGCACATGGACCGCAAGAAGTCATTGATGCGATGATCAAAATACAACAATATAGCTTTGTCTGTGCACCGCAACCTGTTCAGTGGGCTGGATTGGCGGCGATGGATACTGATATCGGTGAGCATGTTGACGAATACCGTGCTAAACGCGATAGAATTGTCACCGCTTTAAGGGCAAAATATGAGATTGAAACTCCCGGTGGTGCATTTTATGTATTTCCGAAAGTTCCCAGCGGCACAGCAACTGATTTTACGGCTCGAGCGATCGAAAAAAACCTGTTGCTCATACCCGGCAACATTTTCAGCAAGCATGACAGCCACTTCCGCATTTCCTATGCCGCCAGCGACGAAACACTCGATCGCGGCATCCAAGTACTATTGGACATGGCTTAACCAAAGGACAAAAGGATCGTCAAACGAGCGGACATTCGTATTGATTCGTGGGCCACTCCGATGCTTGAAATCTACCGCGACACGACAATAATACAACATATGCGGATTATACGCTTTCACAATTGAAATAGGATTTACCATGGAAATACTCGAAACCCCAGCCGCACGGGCTGTACTAGGTGTAACGATTCTGGCAATCCTAACTACCATTGCCTACTACGCGGTGACCAATTATCGGGATCGCATCGATCAAGACATACCAGGCCCCGAGGAACACCTCGACAATTTCCAAGAAATTCATTCCCAGGGTGACATTTCGGACAAAGAATTCCGAACTATAGAAACAGTGTTGGAAGAACAACTCGAACACCAGCAGTCGCAACCCGACGATCAACCTCCTGCAGAGGACAAATCCGACGGTTAATGCCAACGGTTCGGGTTAGTCAAGTTACAGCGATTACTATCATCATTAGATAGTTATTGATGTGCCTGCCTGCAACGCTCATATGACACGTTCTGGTCGGGAAGATCAGTACTGCAATGCATAATGTATATATAATAGATACGCGTCAATAAGTCATGGATGGTAGTTGACCACAAGTACTCCCCGTAAGCTTCTGCTTTACAGCATATATTACGGGTGTACACCTTAAGCCCCATCGCTTGCGATCACCAAAACATTCGATTTGGATAGAATCATGCAAGTGCACAAGGAGTCGTCATGTCATCCGGTAAAGACGGAGGAGACCACAAAGTTGGATCTCCTTCCAAGAAAAATGCATTCTGTTCATTCTGTCGCAAAAGCTATCGTGACGTCGGTCCACTAGTTGAAGGACCTGGTGATGTCTATATTTGCAGCGAATGTGTCGAGCTCTGTTCGTCGATTATCGATTCAGAGAACCGCCGCAAGTCGAGCGACGATCACATGATCACCGACATTCCTTCACCTCGAGAAATATCGGGCAAGATGGATGAATATGTGATTGGTCAAGAACAAGCCAAAAAAGTGCTCGCTGTTGCTGTACACAATCACTACAAGCGATTGAATCACGAATGGTCTGACGAGGAAGTCGAAATCGAAAAATCGAACATTCTGATGGTTGGTCCAACCGGATCCGGTAAAACACTGCTCGCTCGCACACTCGCACGAGTACTCAATGTGCCATTTGCCATCGGCGATGCGACAACACTAACCGAATCTGGCTACGTTGGCGAAGACGTCGAAAACCTCTTGCTGAAGTTGTTACATGCCGCAGACTTTGATGTCGAATCAGCTCAACGCGGAATCATCTACATTGACGAACTCGATAAAATCGGCAAGACGTCACAGAACGTATCGATCACTCGTGACGTCTCTGGTGAAGGTGTACAACAAGCATTACTTAAGATGCTCGAAGGCACAATCTGCAACGTACCACCCCAAGGTGGACGTAAGCACCCCGAGCAACAATACATTCCGATTGATACGTCCAACATTCTATTCATCTGTGGTGGAACATTTGTCGGTGTTGATAATATAGTCCGTAAACGACTTGGCAATCAAACACTAGGATTTGGTCAACAAGTTGGATATCGCGAAGAAGCCGATGTGGCTGAGTTGTTGTTGCAAGTAAGATCCGATGATATCCTTGAGTTTGGTCTCATCCCCGAATTGATTGGACGTTTACCTGTCGTGACGTCATTGTCACCACTTGATGAAGATGGATTAAAGCGGGTATTGACTGAGCCCAAAAACGCTTTGTTGCGACAATACGAGAGTCTATTCAAGATGGAAGATTGTGAACTTAAATTCACTGATGATGCCATCCTCGCGATTGCTCGGAGAGCGATCGACAAAGGGACTGGTGCTCGTGGCTTGCGGTCCATTACAGAAGAAGTAATGCTTGATATCATGTATGAATTGCCCGACCGAAAAGGAAGTGGCGCATATACGATTGACCAAGAAGTGGTTTCTGGTACGAAACCGATCTTCGACACCAACAAACCTGTTAAGAAGAGTGCCTAACTTCCGCACTGATTCCTTCCTTGACACCCTTTTGAGAAACCAACTATGAGTGCCCACGACAATCTAACGAGAATGATGGACAACGGTATTGTAGCAGTAATTCGCGCGGACTCCGGGGAACTCCTAGCTGACGTAGCGGAAGCACTGCTTGCTGGTGGCGTCGATGTCATGGAAGTAACATTCACCGTTCCGAATGCGATCGACGTCATCCAAGAAGTCAAACGTCGAATCGGCGATAAGGTTTTGCTGGGTGCTGGTACCGTTTTAGATACGGAAACAGCTCGTGCTGCAATCCTGGCGGGAGCGGAATTTATTGTATCGCCGTCAACAGACGTCGAAGTTATCAAACTGTGTCGCCGATATGATACAGTAATAACGCCAGGCATCTTCACTCCAACTGAAGCCGTGACCGCTTGGCAAGCAGGTGCCGATATCCTCAAAGTATTCCCAGCGGACATTGGTGGTCCAGCGCATCTTAAAGCGTTACGTGGTCCGTTGCCACAATGTCGTTTCATGCCTACCGGCGGCGTGGATCTTAACACGGCGGCAGACTTCCTGCGCGCAGGCGCTGTTGCCTTGGGCGTCGGCGGAGCGCTCGTCTCCCAAGCGGCAGTCGACAAGCGAGATTTCGCGTCGATCGAAGCATTAGCGCAACAGTACGTGCAAATCGTAAAAGATACTCGCGCGAGCCAAGAATAGCCGTTTGTTTTCGTACAGATATGCTACACAAACCTCCGATAACACTAGAGAGGGTTCAGCGTGCGCATTAGGAAAACGAACTGTGTCGTGTTCAATAACAAAACATCTACTTTTAGCAGCTATCTTGCTTTGTGCTGCGCCCTTTACCACTTCCCTGCCCGCTCAATCGACCGTCGATCCTGAAGCCAGTACAACCCCTGCAGCCAAACTGTATACCACGCGAACCTCCCAGTTCTCAATTCCGTATACACTCCAGCAACCAACCGACAAAATTGTTCTGTTTGTTTCTAAGAATTTCGGCAACAACTGGCGTAAAGTTGCGATTCAAGGCTCCGAGAAAAAAGCGTTTTGGTTTCAGGCCCAGCGTGATGGTGAGTACTGGTTCTGCTCGCGTATTCAACAATCCACAACGGTACCCACAAAACTGCGACCCCAAATGCGCGTATTTGTCGATACTCAGCAACCAGCTATCGTTCTACAAACCAATCTTACGACGGCTGGTGAAGTCACGCTAGAGTGTGAAATCAGAGATGTCACACTGATAGCAACAAAAGTCTCCGCAGAAATTCAACCCGCGCCAAACTCACCTTGGCAATCTTTTCCACTTGTTGAACACCCTACCTTAGCGCAACCTGGTTTAATAAAGTTGGCGGGACGTTGGCAGCCGACCACAGCGACACGTATGGCACTGGTACGCATCAAAGTATTGGATGGCGCAGGGAATTTGGCGATCGCCGAGCGACGGATATATTTTCCTCCGAGTTCACAACAGCGCCCCCAATCCTTTGACCCGTTACGAAATCCTTACACGCGTGCCGAGCCCCACAAAGACGCTATCAACTGGCCAGCCGATAATCAACCTACACCCGCGGTTGTCGACAATCCGGCAATCCCCCCTGCTGCGCAACCCACCGCCATCGTCACTACAGCCAAACCGATTATCCATGGTCCACCGCCAATGGCTACCGTTCATCAGACGAATCGTACACGATTCAAACTTGATTACGCACTTTCCAACGTGAACACGAAAACCACACAGGTTCAGCTATGGGCTACCGAGGACGGTGGGAAGACGTGGGGACTGTGGGGGATCGATCAAGATGGCCAGAGTCCGCTGGATGTCGAGATACAACGCGATGGCACGCTTGGTTTTATTACTATCATCACCACGCCCGAGGACAATGATAAGAACCGCCCGACTACCGATTCCGTGGCTGATATATGGATAAGGATTGATCGCACTAAACCACAGTTACGGCTAGGTGGTATTGAGCGAACAGTGGAGTCCGGTTTCCCGGAAATCTTGATTAAGTGGGAAGCGACTGATGACAATTTCTCAGACCGGCCGATTCACCTGCAATGCAGTCAATCGCAACAGGGGCCTTGGCAAGAAATCTCCACAGCTGTCCCCAATGCCGGATTCTATCGCTGGCGACTTGACCCCAACGCCTCGGGCACTTGGTTCATAAAAGTTAACGCGACCGACCAAGCGGGTAATGTAATTTCTGAGATCATCGCCGAACCAGTACAATAACCCAACCTACTAACAAACGATCAGTGGTGGCGCAACCGATTCCTTTTAGAACTTTATCCGCCGCAGGTTTAGTTGTGGCGGGTGCCAATTCGTGGTCGTGCACTAAACTGTGCTAAATCATAGCCGTGCGATTCACCGTTTGCCATTTTCGCCAGTAATTCCCCGAGTGCCGCGGCAAATTTAAAACCGTGTCCGGAAAGTCCAGCGGCATAGACGATACGATCATCTAACTCTGCTCGATCAATTATAAAATGGGAATCAGAGGTTACTGTGTACATGCACACGGCATGATCCGTCGCTTGGTCGCTAACCTGAGGCAAATGTTTACGCAAAAACCCAGCCACATCAGACCGTTCGTCTTCATCTAAAGAACGGTTCAATTCCAACGGGTTGCTTACCTCGGCACCGCCACTGTGCCGCGCCAATTTCAAACCGCGTTCATCGATACTCGGGAAACCATAATAATCGCCGGTCTCCGATTCAAAGAAAAATACGGGACACCCAACTCGGTTGGAATACAAATCCGCATCAGCGGTATACCAGTGTAGTGGCTTATTTAAAATCCGCAGATGGCCTTTCAATTCTGGTAGTAGGTCAGCGGCCCAAGCGCCGGCGGTAACCACGATCGAGTCGGCCGTAAAGGTGCCTTGATCAGTCAACACCTCTAAACAGCGTCCGCCCGTCTTAACTTCACAAATCGTATGCCCAACGAACAATTCCGCTCCTGCCCATTGTGCTTTTTCAATATGAGCTGAGATCGCATGCTCGATCAACAGGAACCCGCCGCGTTGTTCGAAAACCACTTCCATGTCATCATCAAATGCAAATTGTGGCCAGCGTTTTCTCGCCTCCGCAACGTTAAGATGCTCGATCGGTAGGCCGTGTTCGGCACTGCTGGCTAACACACCTTGAATTAACGCGCCGCCACCAGGTCCTGCTTGCAATATTCCTGTTTGATAATAGAGGTCGCGTCCATGTTCTGCTTGCAATTCCTCCCATAACTCGAAGGCGCGTTGCACTAGGGGTACGTAACTGGGGTGCTCAAAGTAACTTTGGCGGATGATTCTGGTTTGGCCATGTGAACTGCCGCGATCATGTGCAACGCCAAAACGATCAATACCGGCCACGCGTTTTCCTTGTTTGGCCAAGTGGTACAGTGCTGCGCTGCCGATTCCACCAGTACCTAAAACGAGACAATCGAAGTGTTGTGAGTTGCTCATGCGCCAAGTTCCTTAACTGGCCGATATCGTTGACTGATCCTGAAAGCTGGTGCGATAGGATTCATCGAGATAGAGCATCAGCTTTTCCAGCGGGAGCCCCGACTTCGAAAATTGATTTTTCATATCGAGGTCGGCTTCGAGCAACCATTTTAATAATTGACCGCTACGCTGTCGTCGTAGTTGGCGTAGGTGATCGATAGTTTTTTGGCCTTGGAAGTGGAAACTATTGCCGAGAACTTCCCGAGTCGCTTGTTGCAATGCCTGCAGGATTGGCGTGCCATTGCGCTCGAGTTGCTCGGCGATGCGAGTGATGGTCACATAACGCCGCAGTGACCAGGAAACGCCGCCGAATATTTTTTGCACGGCCTCACCGTCAGCGCGAAGGTGTTGCAATTCCAGCAGGGCGGTAGCAGCTTTTCCTTCGGCGGCGACATCGGTCATATGGAAAGTGGATTGAGATTTCCAGCCACCGACATATTCTTGGATTTGTTCAGCGGTAGGTTTGTCGCCTGCTTCAAGGTAAAGAGCGAGCTTGACACAGTTCATATTGAGTAGACCGATACTGAATTGCGACAGGTCGAGTAATAGCGCGGCGATGTTGTTGCTGAGTGTGAATTGATATTGTTGTTGTGCCCAGTTGACGATCCAGTTGATCGTGAGGTCATAGAGTGGACGTTCGTTTTGACGCACCGGCGGTCCCGTTGGAGTGCGACAATCGATAACACCGCCAAGTGCATTTGTTTTTTTGGCGAGGTTTGTATTGCCGGGGAAGGATTTCGCTTCGAGTATCAGTAATCCCGCGTGTGATTCACGTTCGATGTATTTTTCAAGTTTAGGTCGATAATCTTTGATGAACTTATCGGCATCGTTGACTCCGGCTATTCGCGGGCCATCGCCGCCGAACAGTGTGACGGTAGAGACTTCATCCATAACGTCAACCCATAGTGCTTTTTCATCAAACCAGCGAATACCATCTTGTTGGTGATCGTCTTGTTCATTGGCGAATTGTGCTTGGACTGTTTTCAGTGCAAGCTGTTGTAGGAAGTAATCGGTGCCAACGACAACGCAGAGTCCGGTACGTGGCAACGTGCTCGGATTAGCGAGCAGTTGAAAGAGGTGGTTTAACGGACCTTGGTTCGATTTCTTAGCCATGATGGGGTATATGATACCAAATAACGGACTCGCGTATCACCTTGACAATCTAGCCGGAGCAGACAAAACTAAAAATTCACTTTAGCCCCCTTCGTCTAGCGGCCCAGGACGCTGGTCCTTCCGACCAGAAACAGAGGTTCGAATCCTTTAGGGGGTACTGCTTGGTCTTTGTATTCAATGCACAGCGCGGCATCCGGCAGAATACGCCTCTTTTCAGCGATTACTTTCTCTACTAAATTTGCTGTGCAATCCCCTGCACCGCTCTGCTGTGTCACATTTGTGTCACGTACCTTGTAGTCCGCCTCAATATCAAAGTCATAGGACATCTTAAACGTAGCCTCACTGTGTCCGATCCATCGCGATTCAAGAACCGATCCATACTCACGACTTATCTCTGTTGACCGAGTAGATCTAATGTTGTTGAAAAGGCTTGACCAAACAGTAATACCTTTGCATCTCAAGAAGCTAGTAAATCTCTCATGGACACCGCCTTCCGATAGGTTCCTAATATTAGGGAATAGGTACTCACATCCCTCTGGGAGCATCTCACAGTGCTCTACCAGCAGGTTCTCGATCTCTTGGAACAATGGCGGATACTTGATAATGTAGTTTCCGGATTTGTTTTTCCGTTTAGCGTCAGGAATGAATAAACGCCCATAATAATGCTCTCCATTCTTTTCATGTCCGAACTCCCAATCGCCAACCTTCAATTTCAAGGGCTCAGACTTTCGGCAGCCAGCCCATCGAAGAATGGCAAAGTACAGTCTCCACTCTGAATTAGGCATCGCTTCTAGAACTCGCTCGGATAACTCTGCATTAATCTCAAAATGATCATCTCGAATCTCACCAGAACGAGAAATTTCATCGAACACATTCTTGGTCAAAAACTCGTGTTTAACGGCAAAATTGAATAGCTGGCGAAGATTGCCCAAGTGTTTAGAAATCGTTCCTTTACTAAGCCGTTTCTTATATCGGTCAGATACCAACAGAGTGATGTCATGCTGCAAATTATCAGCATCTATTCGAGTCAACGATCTAATTGGAGTAGATGGCTTAAGTACCTTAAGAATAGTGCGTTTCGTATTCGACCAATTCTCTTGAGTTCTTTTCGTCCATGTTTTGAACTTAATTTCAAAATAGAAGTCAAAAAGATCTTCCAGAGTAGACACACAGTTCGACGGAATAAGCCCCAACTCTATACACTTTTCATTGAGCCAAGAGATACCTCTAACCTCTTCAAGTACATCTCGAGTTGGAGGTAAATCATATTCTTTTGCAATTTCTAATTCTTCTAACAAATTCGTTATGCTACGAATCAACCGTTGCTGACTTCTTGTTCCCGTTGAAGAAAATAGAGATTTATTTCTAATCGTTTTCCGTTGTCCGTTAACCGTAACGACGAATCTATCCTTGTATTGTTTTGCCATAAACGTCTCCTAAAAAAGTAACAAATAAAAAACACAGCACCGAAGAATCTCTTACTTCTTCAATTGCCCAAGAAATTATACTTGCGAAGTTGCTCTTTCAGACTCAAGAATATTCATTTTTCTGCACTAGCGCAAGCGCTAATGAAAAACATTTTCCAGTTTGTCAGAAAACGATGTTTTTGCGAGTAGAATTCTATACCGCCAAAGTGCAAGGCTTTGTGGTTTTGTCGGCGGTTTAATTTTTCAACTGTTTTTAATAAGGAAACACCTATGGAAAGAATACTTTTCAATACAAAAGAAACCGCAACATTCCTTGGCATTAGCGAGAGATTTGTGCGCAAGTTGGACGCAGAAGGGCTTCTAAGAGCCTCGAAAATAGGGGCACGTAAGCTCTATCATATTGACGATATCCGCTCCTACGCCGACTCCTGTCGGCTGGGAGGGGACTAAGCGAGTTTGACGAGAACAGACAAAGCCACGTCTGGGATGACTCAAAACAGTTCCTTTGTACTTCATCAAGCAGTATATTGAAGAGGTAGAAGAAATCGAGATTGGTAATATAACTATCTTTCT
>JABJJO010000050.1 GCA_018660825.1 Planctomycetaceae bacterium
GCAACGCTGAGCAAAATAACCGCGGCGACGAGCGAACGACTTTTCGGACAATTGCCTTGTTGCCGCGCTTGCTGGCGCTTTAGCGGCGTAGCGGGAATTGTCCTTGTGTCATGGTCTGATAATTCGGACATGGTTGTTACAACACTCCCAGCGTTGCCAGAGCTGCTTGGATTTCAATTTGCATGGCTAGCATGGCGCTGCCGAGAGTCAGCATAACGGCGCCGAGCAATACAAATGTATTGAGTGGTATTCCGATGACAAAGTGATTCAATGCTGGGCTTTGCCGACTTATCCACCCCAGTGCCAAGTTCACAGTAATCATGATGATCATGACGGGCAGCACGATGCGGAGGGCCAGCGTGAAACTCCAAGTTGCGACGACAGCCGCTTGATCAAACCAGTGGTCCGGTTCTTGAGTAACTGATAATTCACCGACGCCTAGCCATTGGTAACTGTCCAAGAGAGCAGTTATTAACATCCGCTGCATCCCAGATGTTAATAACACGGCGACGGTAATCAAGCTGACAAGCATCCCAATGGACGTATTACCTATTTGGGATTGTGTCGTGGTTTTTAGCGGTACACCAGACGTCATCCCGAGCCATTGCCCTGCGATGAGTATGGATTCTACGACAAACAGAATTGCTGTTCCGAGCGCCAATCCGGTGATACCCTCGGAGATCAGCAAGTTTATGGGGGGCAGGCTGTTGGTTACACCGGCGGACGCGGCATTGGGGGGATTCAGAAAGGGGGCGAACAGTCCTGAGTCGTGCTGGACGGGAGTTACCAACGCTGTGAGCAGAACGGCGAGTACTATTTTTGTTTTCCAGTTCCAGTGCATTCGTCCTAGAGGCAATAGCAAAACGATTGGAACCATTCGACAGGCAACGATCAGGCCGGTAGCGAGCGGAATCGTTTCGCCTAAGTCAAGGAGTTCCGGTGGGAGTCGTTCTTGCCAATCATACATGTCCGCCATCAGGTGCTATCCTCCGAAAATCATTTGGGGGATGCTGGTGAAGAGTTGTGTTGAGTACTCTGTAAGCTTCTCGAAAATCCACGGCAAGCAAATGCACATCACGAGTAAAATTGCAGTCAGTTTTGGAATATAGCTTAGTGTGTGATCTTGGATCTGAGTCATGGCTTGCAACATACCGACCAAGAGTCCCACGAGGATGGCAATTACGAGGATGGGCGCAGCGATCAATAACGCTTGCATAAACGCTTGTTGACCAAGTTCAACTGCTTGCTCAGACTGCATCTTGTATTTCCTTGTCGTGTTTAGATATTGCGTTGATCATTCCGCTTCCAAAAAATCAAAAGGTTAGCCGAAGCTTTCCAAGAGCATGCCTATGATTAGGTGCCAACCATCGACGAGGACGAACAGCATGATTTTAAATGGGAGTGAAATTGTAGTTGGAGGTAACATCATCATGCCCATTGCATTGGTCACGCTACTGATAACGATATCCAAGACCAAAAATGGCAGGAAAATAATGAACCCAATAAGAAAAGCGGTCTTTAGCTCGCTGATCATAAAAGCGGGCAATAATGCCTGCATAGGGATGTCGTGATAGCTTAGTGCGGTGGTCGCGGACCCGCTTTGATTGCTTGCTGCGAAGTAGGACGGTTCGTTGCCCGTCTGTGATTTACGCGCGTTTTCAGGTAGGTGATCGTAAAATAACCACACGTCTTCACTGTTGCCAGCCCTGTCGATTTGCCTTCCCATGAAGTTCACCAAGGAACTACGAGCGACTTCCCAAGCATATTCGCCAGAAATTTCCTTATCGCTATAGGGGACGATCGCTTCTTCGTAGACAGTCGTCCAAGTGGGCGTCATTATTAAAGCACTCATGAACAAAGCCAACGCACCAATCACTTGGTTGCTGGGGTTTTGCTGTGTCCCTAGAGCTTGCCGCAGTAGACCAAGCACTACGGAAATTCGCAGGAATGAAGTTGTCATCAGCAGTACCGCTGGTGCAACACTAAGCACGGTAACCATCAGGAAAAGCTTCAAACTGCTGAGAGCCTGTTCGGGCGAATTGAGTTGCTGCTCGAGAACATTAACGCTCGGTTGGGCGGCGGGAGCAACGACTGCGTTTGGGGGTGTGCTGTTGTCGACAGGCTCGACACTATTGCTGGTTTCGGCTTCGATGGGATACGCATGTATAGCGGACATCGGTAGGATGGTAAGGCACAGCAGCAATCCGGTTAGCGCACTGGCTAGCTGGATTCGCCGCGAACGAGTTGCTCGCTGCGGTAGTGTCGATTCAAAATTTCCAAGTTGGTGAGGCATTAGTTTTGTCTGGAATCTGTTGCCGCTGAACCGTTCTTTAAGCACTGAACGTTTCGTTGGGATTCTGTGAGTATTGGGCGAATATTCGCTTAAAGGTGCTTTGGGGAAGTTCACTTGCGGCGCCAGTTTGTAAGTTTGTTTCAAGCAACTGTGCAACTTCCACCGGATCATTAATTTCAGCCAGGCAGGTGACACTGCTGTCACTAGCGGAGATCAATAGAATTCGTTGTCCAAGGCGGATTAAGTGCAGGCTGTGGATTTTGTTGATTTGCTTTTGTCCGAGTAATTCCAGTGTTTGTTGTGACATCATAGCCTGGGAGGGACCTTGGATCTTCTTGGTGATCCACAGCAGCACCATGAATGCACCGAGAACAACGGTCAACGCGCCAACCATGCGAGTAGCGGATTGGGTGAAATTGGGAATCGAGAATTTACTGGTTGCCGAAGTGGTAGCAGGAGACGATGTAGACTCAGTCTTTCGCGACTGCAAGGGCAGTCGCGGGAATGGCGATCGCTGTAATGACTGCAGTGATTGGGGTTCGAGCTCTCTAGTTACTGATTGCGGCGGGTCAACTTGAGCTGTGCAAATACTGCTTGTTAGTACAAGCGCCAACATAGTCCATATGCACGACAGGAATTGTTTGTCGAACGGGTTCGAGTTGGTAAGCGAAAAGTGTGCTTGTTGCGTAGGCGACATTTTGTGACCTTGATAACTTATCCCAGAGTCAGGAGTTATTGGGCAGATGGTGAAATGGAGTCGTGGCTAGTAGAGGTGATTGTGAGTACATACTCACCATTGTGAACGGTTAATTCAGCGGTGGCGATGATGTGGTTGCCTCGGTAAACGACGACAGGTTGTTCAAGTCGCTCGGACGATAACAAGACGTCACCTGAGGAGAGTCCTGCGAGCGTTTCTTGAGTGACATCCAGACGGCAGAATTCTGCTCGCAATATATTTGAGTGCACTTGTGTGGGGGCATGTTGTGCAGGTATGGCATTTTGGCTGGGCCCAGACAGTTGCGGGTACGGTATGGCTTGTTGAGTTGCCTCAGTGTCTTCTTGTTGCAGCATTTGGGTGAGTTGCGAGCATTTATGGAGCGTCTCGAGGATTGGCGCAGGGTCCGTCTGAGTCGTGGGTGTATCTGATGCCGAGTTGTTTGAATCCGCGGCAGAATCGGGATTGTTTGGTTCGGTTGTCATTATGGTGGCCCATGAAAATAGACAGTATTGTGGTATTGCAGAAATAGTGCACACAAATAAGGCTAACTTGTCGCTAAAAATGGTGTTTTATGCAATGCCAATATCGTGCGAGTTGGTGCAGATGTCGATTTGCGTACGCGTGTTTTTTTTGTGATTTAAACGCGAATTGGCGTTAACTGTCGACAAAGTACCGGACCGCGGGTGTAGGGGGTTGACGTTGGTGGTGAGTTGTCGAAAATGTCCACTAAGCTGCAGCAATGCGGAGTAATAAACCAACACAATGGATTAGCAAGAGGGATGACCACATGGGACGCGCAAAAATCACAATCATCGGTGCGGGAAACGTTGGCGCAACGACAGCACATTGGTGTGCAGCAGCTGAACTAGGAGATATCGTGCTGTTGGATATCCCCCAGGCTGGTGACATGCCTAAGGGAAAAGCTCTCGATCTGATGGAGGCCTCACCTGTCATGGGTTTTGATTGCAATATTTTGGGCACCAGCGATTATGGAGACACCACGGACAGTGACGTTGTTGTGATCACGGCAGGTATTCCTCGCAAGCCGGGAATGAGTCGCGATGATCTACTGGCCACCAACTCAAAGATCATGACCGCCGTAACTGAACAAATCAAAGAAACGAGTCCCAACGCGGTCATTATTGTTGTCAGCAATCCACTGGATGCAATGGTTCAGCGATGTTTGCAGGTGTCTGGTTTTCCGTCAAACCGAGTTCTCGGTCAAGCGGGCGTATTAGATACCGCTCGATATCGCACATTCTTAGCGATGGAATTAGGTGTTAGTGTCGAAGATATTTCAGCTTTGTTGATGGGTGGTCACGGCGATACGATGGTCCCGCTGCCAAGTTGTACCTCGGTGGGCGGCATTCCGATCACTCAATTGCTTGGTCGTGCTCGATTGGATGAAATTGTAGACCGCGCTCGTAAAGGCGGCGCTGAAATTGTTGGTTTGCTAAAAACCGGCAGTGCCTATTACGCTCCAGCCGCAGCTTGTACTCAGATGGTGGAAGCGATTGTCAAAGACAAAAAAAGGGTTCTCCCCTGTGCTGCCTATTGTGATTCTGAGTACGGCGTTGGTGGATATTACGTAGGCGTGCCGATTGTTTTAGGAGCAGGCGGCGTAGAGCGTATTATCGTGTTGAAATTAACCGAGCAAGAAGCGGCTGAATTCCAAAACAGTGTCGACGCCGTGAAAGAACTCGTGGCAGTGATGGCTGAGCTAGCATAGGCCCACGAATTACATGAACGAAACCACCTCCCCCGCGCAAGGTAAACATTCAACGGGGTGAGGTGATCGGCATTGACAGGCATTGGTTTATTCCTTAAAAGTCCGGCGCGAATATAGTTCGTTTGCCATTTAAGGGAATGTAAAAAACCATGTCTGAAAACCTGCGGTTCTTTACCAGTCGGAAGCATCCGGTCTGGGGTCCTATAGATATTGCTGAAGTTGTTCAAGAGTCGTTGAAGCGGGTGCGCGAATACCAGTCGCGCCGCAACGTGCATGTTCACTGCGATCCATTAACGAGTGTGTTTGCCTACGGTGATCAAGAATGGATTACGATGGCGGTCACAAATCTTCTCGAAAATGCTATCGAACACACACCTAGTGAATCCCATTATCGAGTGGCCGTGGATATGGATAGCCGAAAAACTAGAGTCCTTGTTGAGGATCAAGGTCCGGGCATTACACCGGGTTCAGAGTATCAGATATTCAAACCGTTTTACACAACACAACCAGGTGCTACAGGGCTAGGCCTTGCCAATGTCCGTCGCGTCATCGAAATACATGGTGGCGGGATTCAGGTCGCGAATATGGAGCACGGTGGCGCACTGTTTACATTAAAACTACCTCGTATTCAGGCACAACAAGCGGCCTAAACCTGAGCTAAAACAAATCGATAACCAGAGATGAAACGTCCACTTCCGATCTAATTATGCAATCATTTTCAAACATCAGCAGTATGGCTCTTGCGGCACTGCGTGAGTCGAAAAAATCCACGCGGATAGCCCTAGTGGTGTGTGTATCGATTTTGGGTATTTCGATTATGGTTCTGATCAGCGGTGGTGAACGAAAGATGGAACGCCTGTTCGCGGGGCGGGAGTTATCGGCGAGTGAAATATCAAAAATAACGCAGTCTTTTTCAGTGGCGAAGCTAGACCAGTGGGAAGTGGTAGGCAAGCAAATTCAAATTCCACGGACTGAGCGGGCGAAGTATCTTGTGGCACTCGAGGGTAAATTTGATTTAGATGCTCGCAATACCGACGTCGACCAAGTGCTGCAACAAACGAGTATATTAGACACACCTAGTCTGCGCGATCTGCGATTGCGAAATGCAAAGGAAAAAGATCTCGCCATGGTGGTAATGCAGATGCCTGATATCGAAGTAGCTCGAGTAAACATCGATACCAAACAAGAACGTGGTTTATCAGGACAAACAAAAATGGTTGCCCTCGCAGCACTCAAAGCTGCAAATGGCGAAGACTTGACGATACAAAAAGCAGAATCCATTCGAGATATTATCGCTGCGCGTTACGCTGGTTTGCAACGCGACGAGGTCGTGGTCATTGATTTGAACAGTGGCCATACCTTCGGTTCCTCAACCTCTCTGCCGCAACCCACGGACCGCCAACGTGCGATGCGTGACTATGAGAGGTGGTGGAAAAATCGCATTGAAAATCTACTTGTCGATATTCCAAATAAACGTATTGAAGTAAGTTTGCAGATTATATCACCTACCTCTTTCACCGAAGGTTCGCCTGTGCTCGGTCAATCGACAGATCGCATTCGAGCGAGTATTTCAGTTGGGATCCCACATTCGTATATTCAACAAGTCGCCACCGCGAATAGCGGGTATTCTAAACCGTTAAATGGGCCGGAGCACCAGAAATTTGTCGCACAATTGGAAATGCAAATATTGCAGAACGTAACAACATTGGTGCAAGGTGTTATGCCGATTGTTCCTCAGGCCACGCTCGAACCGCTGCAAGTAAACGTTGCCACAATTGTTGACTTGGTAAACGCTGAATCCGTTGTGAGTCCCTCAAATCCGTCGTTGACGAGTTTTGCGAACCATTGGCGAGAGGCAGTCATGGGCCTAGTAATGGTGATTACATCATTGACGTTTGTGCGCCATCTCCGCAATCGCTCAAACATTCCCATTCCTCGGTCAGCAGCGAGTGAAGACAGCGAGAACTTGTCGACGGCAGAGGTGATATTGAATGCAACCACGACAGCGGAATTAGAGTCCTCTGTCGATGGGCCCACGATACCGGATTTTGCTGATACCAGTCCGCAATTCCTAGTCTATCCACTTGGGGTTTATGATCGCCGACAAACTCTGAAGACGGCTGCCCTAGAGAGGACGGCGACTAAAGTTGACGCGGAGCCTAGTTTAACCAATGAGTTAGATAGATTGTTAAATGATTCACCTGCCGATGCGGCGGATATTTTACGACAGTGGGTAAGTAGTGCAAATGATGGATCATGACACATTGCGGCGAGCGGCAGTTTTAGTTGCAAGTCTTAAACCAGGCCAAGCGGATGAGTTGATTGCTCAATTGTCGTCCCGCGATGCGAAACGACTACTGGCCTGTGTTGCCAATCTTTCGGCCGAAGACTTAGCTGCGTCCGCCGATGTCATAGAAGATTTTCTCGATCATCATCAGGAACCCGCCAAAACACATCTTGCGGACACGCTCGCAACGCAAAAACCGGAACAACAATCTTCTGTTAACCCCGTAATTATTGCTGCACCGGATTTCGATTTTTTAGATCAAGTGTCCCCTACTTTGGTAGCGGATTTTTTGTCGAGCGTACATAGTCAAATTGGGGCGGCCATTTTGTCGACGTTGCCCTCAAGATTTGCGGGTGTAATTCTGTCCTATTTTGACTCGCAAAAACAGCAGGACGTTCTAGACCGGATTGCGGCTTCCGGTAAATGTGCCGCTGAATCGTTGCAGTTCGCTGTGTTATTACTGCAAGATCGGCTGCTGCAAATTGACACAAATGGTCAAGGACATAGTCCACGGCCTGATACTAAAGCCCAAGAGATTCGGGTCGCCGCACAAAGTAGTTTTCGCAATCGAACCATTTCTGCGCTGGATACACCAGGAACAGAGTTGGGTCATTTAGGGGCTGGCCAGCGGTTCGATCGGGTAACTGTGGAAAAAGCCAAACAGCAAATCACCTTGCGTTTTGAGGATTTGATTTTGCTTGACGATCGATCCTTGGCTCAAGTATTCCACGTCGTCGACTCGCAAGTCATGTTGTTAGCACTTGCCGGCGCGACCGTGGATTTCATTACTCGAGTGTCGGGACCGTTGACGAGTTCACAAAAAGAACGCTTCAATCAACAAATTCAGTCCCTTGGTCCAGTTTCACTTGGTGAGATAGAACAAGCTCAGCAAAATGTTGCGGAAACCGCAACGCATCTTGCCAATGCAGGGCAGATAACGATTACAGGCCAGCAACCATTTTTGGCGGCGGCTTAGAGTATTGGGACCGTTACTGTCGAGGTTTACTCGTGAGTAGTAATATTCCTCAGCTCGCTGAGGTTGTCGAGTCGGTGTCGTGTTGGAGCAGTTCGTTTTTTAGCTTGGCGGTCCGCTTTGCCAACTCGAATGAGGAAAAAAGCGATAATTAGCATTGCACCGATAAAGGCCATCGCAACATAAATTCCGCGACCGGACCGATCGACAGTTGGCTGCGTGTGGACATGGATGGCGCTGGCAATAATCAGCGGACTGAGTTGTTCACGTTCAGGACCGTCTCGCATCGTAAGTGCTGATTGATAGGACCAGAGTTTGAAAAATACCCCTTGAACCGTCACTTTTTCACGCAGTAGTTTACGACCGTCCACACCCTGCCGTAATTCGTTCATCGCCAGTTGTAATTTCGGGGGTAGATGATTTACGCAGACTTGTAAGGGAAATCGATTTTGAAAGATAAGACCAGCTTGGTCGGCATCATTAGTTTTCACTCGAATACGGTGTTTGCCAATCGGTATGGAGAGGTCGAGTTGCCAATAGTGATCACTGCCGAGGCGCTGGCGCATTTTTGAGTTGACGATGGTAATGCGGCTAATTTGCCGCACGTCGCCATGGATCGTCACAAATTGTCCTTGCAACGCGTTCGTGTCTTTGAAGTAATCCACGATTGCGGGCGTTGGAGGTGGTGATTGTTGATGAACGTGCTGGATTGAATCTAGCGCGGAAGAGGGCTGGAAAATTTTGAGAATTTGGTAGAAGGCTTCGCGGTCGTTATGTCCGAGTGCCGATTTGTTGGTGCGACGAATTTCATCGAGCAAACCAGAATCAAAACCATGTTGGCTAAGCAGCACCATTGAGCTATGTACATTTCGTTCAATGGAAATGTCCCTTGGCAGCCATTTAACGCGCGAAGCAGCCATTATTAATTCGAGTTGTTTATTTTCATCAGTTGTTTTTAATAGTAAGCCGTCGACAAGAATTGGTTCGTCAATCTCAAAGGGCATTTGCTGCTTTGTTTGTGCTGTTGAAGATCCTTCGGCGACCTCGGTCGTGACTGCCGCCGAGCGTTTCCACGAATCGGGAAACCAAGCGATGGGTAGTTTTCGAGTGGCGATTCGGATTGGCATATCGCTGTCGGTAGCTCTGATGGTGACCCAGAAAAAAGAATTGAATCCAATCAGTCGCGCTGCTTCGGGGATGATGTATTGTCGTTTTACACTTGTTGCCCGCCCCCGAATCGTGAAAAAGTTGATGCGATGTCGATCAACGTCGTTTGCCAACATATCAAGGGTGATGGCGGAATCTGTGTGCGCGGTTGGTTTTGTCAATCGCTGAATATCACTCTCGCTAATTTTCGGGAATACAGCCAGCAGCTTACCAATCGTATCGACGTCTTTTCCAACCACGGGGTCGAGGTCAATTAAGAAACGAAGTTCACTGGGACCAATTCCGGAAATTTCTAGAATTTGTTCAGCAGTAGTACTATGGGCAATCGAAAATGGAAGCTGGTGATCACTAATCTTGTTTTGATTCCATGGCAGGGGTTCGTCAGCGTGCAGTCGACCATGGTGTTGCGCGAAACAGAATCCGCAAATTGCGACTGCGTAAAGCACCACTGGTAAGTGGAATTGCGATGTGGCACGGTGAGATTGGATGTTGGTAAGGGACATGATTTGGGGTGTGATTGCGAGTAGTTAGAAGAGGGTAGGATTATTGTGTAGACGAGTTTTGTTCTGCGAGTTGCTGCAGGGCGGCGCGAGTCGGTAGGGCTACTTCATCATCGCTGAGACCGGCCAAATGTTTTGATATATTGGTCGGGGATGTCTCTGTAGCAGTTTGCCCTTTCCAGCGGCTCATCAAGTACACGCCACCGGTGAAGCCAGCAGCGAGAATCAGGGGAATCGCAAATATTGCCCAAACGGGTAGCTGAGCCGCCGGTTTTGCAGAAGTCGGCGCCGCCATTTTTTCATGGGGCAACCATTGAAAAGAATTGGCGAGCATTAATGGTGAGGAAAACATCTGTCCTTGCGTTCCGTTATGTGCCCATGATTTAAAGAAATATCCAGTTACTTGAACGACGTCATTCATGTCCGCGGTGGTGCGGTCGATGTCTTTGTCGGGTAGCGCCGGAAAACCGCTCGGCGGTTGCAGACAGTACACGATTAAAGGCGTGGTGCTTCCGCCACTGGGTCGGATTACAAGGACATAGTATTGTGGGATGTCGAGTTGGTTTGTGGGTGCTTGGACGCGATACGCTTTGCGGACTTCACCTCGCATGGATATTAATTTACCCCGAAAAGTATCTTGTTGTTTTGAGAGCTCGAGAATGTTGGGTGTGAATAGGACACTCGCTTGCAAGCGATCCGCAGTGGCAGTGCGTAATGTTTCGAGCATTCGGAACCATGCTAAGTTGTCGCTATTGCGAAACACCGTGTGGTCGTCAATTCGTGACATTCCAATTTGATCGAGGATGTGTTGAATGAATTGATATTCGGCTTGATTTACCTCTGGGGTTTGCTTGTCAGAAGTTGTTTCAAGGATATCGAGAAATGCTTTGCGCAGCGTTTGTGTCCACCGCGTTCGCAGTTGACCAAGTACGGTTTGAGCGCGAGTTTTCTGTGCGGGTGTAAGTGCTGTTGTTGTCGAGTGAATCGACAACATGAGTTGTTGTTCGTATTTTTGGTACAGTAAATTTATTTTTTGGTACAGATCCCACCAAAGGGTTTGCTGTTGATTATTGCCACGCTTCCCGTTGCGTGCTCGGCGCAGAGTGTCTGTTAATGTTTGTTGCTCAGTGGAGGTTAATTTTTTTAGGATGGCAATCCACAGCGTGCGGTGGGTTGATTGTAGGTCTCGGGAGGCTTGGCTAGCCGTTGGTGGTAATGGATTGCCAAACCTGGCAAGTTGCGGATCAAACAAGATGTGGGCGCTGTTGCCTGATGCTGCGTTGGTCGGTGAATTTACTTGGACGGCTGCATGATCGTCAAAGAAACGAAACAAATCGGGATCGCGAACTTTATCCATCATAATCACGATGGTCATTAGTAATGCGACGAGGGCAAATAGTTTGTATTGAACCTTTCGTGAAAAATAGTTTGGCGGTGGACGCCGTTTGCCAGTTCCGAGACCAGTTCTTGTGCCTTTCCCAACGGCTTGATCGTCGTCTCGAATTGATTTGCTACTTCTAAAATGCACGCTCGATGTCTCTCTAAAATGTCCTCTTTTGGTGGTGTTCTTTTATTTTACCAACAAGAGTTGAGGTTGAGCCGTTAATTATTGTGAATCCATCATGGTCGATCACTGTTTGTGTGACCGAGTCGTGAAGTAAAAATGGTGTGGTTTAGGGCCGATTGTGACCTAAGTTTGCCGATTGTGGAACGTTTGGCATCTCCAGTGCGAGATTAGTTGACTGAAGGATAGTTGTTGTTGATTGGTGGGTTGAAGTAGGTATTTTCGTGCTAGGGGATACTTGCTTCTGGGTTGGTAAACTTATAGGCTATAGCATAGCGATGGTGGTTGTGAGTTAGGTTTTATTTACAACACGGGGAACACTCGCCATTGTAAAGTGAACAGGAAGTAGAATAGATCAGGATTGTGCAGATGTTTTTTCGACTGTAGCGTTTTACAATTGTCGTGACCTCATAGTATTGTTGGTCTTTTTAGCTTAGCAATTTGAATTTCTTCTAAAACGGTAAATAAAAGAACATTAATGATCTGTTGTAGGACTCTACTACTAACACGTCGCACATTATCCGCGCGATTTGTAATACTTTCCGTATTCTTCCTTGGTATGACTATACTGGGTCGTGAGGCGGTGCAGGCAGAAGAGCCTGCAAGTGAGTTTTTAGGATCGCTACGCGCACTGAAGTATTATGACTTGGCCGAGTACTACTTGGACCTACAAGTCGAGAAGGATCTGCTTGCACCGGAGTTTCGTGCCAAGCTAGACTATGAGCGTGCCCTTGTCCTCATTCAGAGTGCCCGTTTGATTGGTAACGGAGACGAGCGAGATAAGCAATTTGAAGTTGCTCAGCAATTATTAGAGAAGTTTGCGCAGGCATCACAAAATTCTGAATTGAAAATCCTCGCGAGCAACGAGTTAGGTAACCTATTATTTCAGCGCGCCAATCTTATCTTGTTCGAAGCGAATCAAGACGAGAACAAGGCGATTCGCGGTGACATGTTGGGTCAAGCTCGATTGCTGTTGCAACGGGCCCGTGAGATCTATGTGGCGGGTCGAACACAACTGAAAACGGAATTAGAAGCGATACCGAAGATTTTGGATCCCAAAACGCAACAGTCACAAATTGAACGGCGGAAATCGTTGTATGGCAATTATTTGCAATCGATGATTACCGCTACGAAATTGCTTGAGGAAATCGGCAAGACATATGATCCAGGCACACCGGAACACAAGGCAGCATTTGAACAAGCGTTGCCTGAGTATGATGATATAGCGATTAAGTATCGTAACAAAGGTGCTGGATTATTGGCCTTGGTTGCACAGGGGCGATGTTATTTGGCGATTGATGACACTAAGCAAGCAATGAGTTATCTCAAACAGGTGGTCGACCAACGAGAAACACCTGGCTTTAGAAATATTGTCACGCAAGCAATGCCGCTGTATATCGAAGCCCTATCGCATGAATCGGTAAACCAGATTGAACAGGCATTGACGATTGGTGTAGCGTGGAACGCAGACATTCGGCCCAATGAAACATACAATGAGGAATGGCATGAATTTCAACTAGAGCTTGCGCGGGCCTATATTCGAAAAGCTCAGGTCTTGGAAAAGGAAAATCCGGAGGATCGTGAGGCGCGCAAGGCATATGTAGCAGCTCGGAAACTGGCACAACAAGTTCTTAAATACCCAGGGAAGTATAAAAACGTCGCTCGTGATATTATTGCGTCTTTGCCGGATTTGCCAGGTGGTGCTGGTGAAGAAGAAAAAACTCCCGAGACATTCGCCGAGGCTTTGGCGTTAGGCAAGGAATACATGGAGTCGGCTCAAACGATGGAATTTACCATAAAGAGTTTGCCGGCGACAATTGCGGCTGAGACCGATGAGGCGAATAAAAATGTTTTGGTAACGCAATTGCGTGAAGCGCAGGAAAATTACAAATCGACGCAAGCTGCTGCTGTGTCATACTATGAAATGGCATTAACGTTTACCGATGCGGACACACCAGTGGAACAGTTGCAGGAAGTCTATTACTATTTGACATTCATCAATTACAGCCGCAAACAATATTATGAAGCGGCTGTTTTGGGCGAATATTTGGCACGCCGTTATCCTGACACGAACGCTGCTCGGCCTTGTGCAAAAATTGCCTTAAATTGCTACCAATTACTTTACAACCAAGCAGCATCAGACGACCGCGAATTCGAAGTATTGCGATTGATTGATATCGCTGAATATACGATCAATAATTGGGAAACTAGCGATGAAGCGATAGATGCTCGACGAAGACTCGTGCCCTACATGATCGAAGCGGGCCGTTTTGATGACGCACGTACTTTTACGTTGGATATTCCGGAAGGGGCGGCGGAGCGACTAGAGTCTGAATTGCGTTTGGGCCGAGCGATGTGGTTGCGTTACCGTCAACGTATAGGGGAGGAAAAAAAGTTAAAAGAGAATCAATCTAATCCAGCTCGACTTGCGGAGTTGGCAATCGAGATTCCGCAATTGTTAGCAGTTGCTGCTGAAATGTTGACTGCAGGCACAGACCATTTAGCCGCCAGTGCAAAAACTGCTCGAATTACTTCTAGTTCCGTGAACGGCTTGTTGTCGGCTTGTCAATATTATATTCAAGTGGGCCAGCCAGCCAAAGCAGTTAGTCACTTAGAAGCCGATGATTATGGTTTGCTGACGTTGATTCGAAATAAGAACCCCGCGGCCAGTCGTTCTTCGTTAGCGGAACAAGGTTTTCGAATTGCTCTGAGTGGCCATATCGCCATGCTTGGATTTGGCCAAGATGCTCAAACACACATTGACGACGCCAAAGCGATCATGGCCGAACTAAACGCCCTTGTTGGTGAGACACCGGACGGGCAAAAACGTTTGGTGAGTATTTATTTTACTTTAGCCCGAGAATTGGAAATTCAATTAGCCGCAGCCAATGATGACGCTCAGCGAAAGGTACTCGCCGATGGCTTCGAGACTTTTCTCAAAGAAGTCAGTAATACGTCGGATCAGTTTACGGTTCGGCATTGGGTCGGCGTCACGATGCAGAGTCTCGGTAACGGATTTGAGGTCAACGGCACGATGACCCCGCAAGCCAAAGTGTATTACGAAAAAGCAATTAAACAGTTTACCGAGATTAAAGAAAGAGGCAAAACGGATCCTACTTGGGTGCACGAAGACCCTGCGACGGCGAAGGCATATATCGGTTCGATTCGAATGAATTTGGCTCAAGTCATGAAAAAGATCGGTGATTATAAAGCAGCCTCGACGGAACTTGCTTACATCCTGTTAGAGACACCATCGAACGTCAGCGTTCAGATAGAAGCTGCCCGCACTTACAGTGAATTAGGTGTGCGGGAAAAGGATTCTGCTAAATATTTGCTAGCTATTGGAGGTGCTCGCAAAATGAAAAGCGGTGACAACTTAATCTGGGGTTGGCGAAAGATAAACCGGTTAACGCAGGGCAAAGAAGCATTTACGAACGAATACTACGAGTCTCGTCTGGGGATTGCCGAGGCCCGTTTGGGTTATGCAATGTTGAAGACAGGAGAAGACAAAAAAAAATATTTGGGTTATGCCAAATTAGAGATACTCAATACAAAAAAAATATACCCAGAACTTGGCGGACCAGAATTCAAGGCTCGTTTTGATGCGATGTTAAGAAAAATCCAAAAAGCTCTGGGTGAACGTGTTACAGGTTTAGTAAACAAATAGAAGTAGCCCATTGTGGTCATGAGGGAAATACTGTTTCCGCCCGCAAGTGGAGCAGTCGATTGAAAACGAAATAAATAGGGATATGCAAATGATCAAACGATTGCAACTAATTAAGCTCGTGCTGTTGTCGAGTCTGTTTTTAGTCGGTACGAATGTTGTGCAAGCTCAGGTCAAGGATCAAATTTACTTGATCAGTAATCCGAATGATTCGGTGACGGGTTTGATTGACTCGATTACCAAGAATGCAGTGACCGTGCGAGTTAACGGTGTGCCGCGTAAGTTAGCAGCCAACGACGTATCGCGGATTCAATTTGTGGATTCCCCAACGGAAGTTTTGCAGGCCGCCGCGATGTTTCGTAAAGGGCAGTTAAAAGACGCTCGTGCGGAACTTGCAAAGGTTAATCTAGACGGAATCCAGAATCCATTCGTCAAACAGGATGTTGCTTATATGCTTGCGGCAGTGGATGCCCGCAGTGCGCTTGCTGGTGACGGTGATAAAAATCAAGCTGGCTCACTGTTAGTCACGTTTTTGAATCAATACGCTGATAGCTATCATTATTATGAAATTGTCGAACTGTTCGGTGATTTAGCGTACGCGGTAGGTAGTTTTGACAAGGCGGCCGAACAGTACACCATTTTAACGACATCTCCTTGGGAAGATTTAAAGATCAAAGGGACGTTGCGATTAGCTAATTCAACGGTCGGCAAAGGCGACTATGCCGCTGCGTTGCTCATGTTCGAGAAAGTTGCTGCGGTTCCAGCGACGACGCCGTTGATGCAATTGACCGTTTCTGAGGCAAAAGCTGGCCAAGCAAGGTGCCTGGGTGAAACGGGAAAAGCGGCAGCCGGGATTGCTCTGACTGATAAGTTGATTAAGGACAATGATCCGAAAACGCAGAAACAGTTATTTGCTCAAGCTTACAATGCTCAAGGTGTTTGTTACCGTAGCAATAAACAACCCAAAGATGCTATCCTTGCATTTCTACACACCCACTTAATATTTAACGAATCGGCTGATGCACATGCGGAATCACTATACCACTTGTCGCAACTGTGGAGCGAGGTTAGTAAAGCGGATCGTGCTCAAGATAGCAAACGTCTGTTACGAGAAAAGTATGCAGGCACCTTTTGGGAACAGAAATCACGAGCAGAATAACCGACAAACATTTGCTCTCGAGCTTTTATTTTGGCGGCGGTTCGGGAATAATACAGAGTCTACCATCGCAACAAATATTAATCATAATCGCATCCCTTAATAAAATAGACTAACACTAACATTTTACTTATGCGGTACTTTTGTACCACACTCTACAATGAGTTTTAGATTCAAAGAACGGAGACAACAATGGTTCAATTAGCAATCCCAGCGTGGCCCAAATGGATTTTGACAGGGCTAACGGCATTAGCGCTAGTTGTCGGTTTGGGCGATTCGCTCAGCCTTAACATGACATCAGTGTTGGTTGCACAAGATGATTTGCCTGATGAAAACGTGCCCGAAGAGGACAATGCGGAACCGGCTCCGGTTGATAACGAAAACGAGGCACCGGCAGCGGGCGAAGATGGTGCGGCGGGCGGAGATGGTGGAGACGCACCGACGTCTTATCTAGCTTGGGTGTTTGATGCACTTGGTGTCGGCTATACGTTGATTTTCCTTGCGCTTTCTTTTACGCTAGTCGCCTTGTTTGTTATGAATTTGATCACTAGTGCTCGCAGTAAGGTTTGTCCGGTGCATCTAGTCGAAGACTTTGAAGAGATGCTTGACAATAAACAATATCAAGACGCTTACGAATTAGCCAAGGAGCACGAATCTGTACTAGGTTCCGTTTTGTCAGCTGGTTTAGCAAAGCTGTCGGCTGGGTATCCTCAGGCTATCGAAGCGATGCAGGAAATTGGTGAAGAAGAGAACATGAAGCTTGAACATCGATTGAGTTATATGGCTTTGATCGGAACGATTTCACCGATGGTTGGGTTGTTTGGTACGGTTCACGGGATGATCGCGGCGTTTCAAGTTATCGCAACGGGTGGATCGACGCCGGAAGCTTCCGAGCTTGCCGGCGGTATCTCAACTGCTTTGTTTACGACTCTCTTGGGACTGGCGATCGCGATTCCAGCTATTGCTGTTTATAACATCCTCAAAAACCGAGTAGCACGACTGATGCTAGAAGTAGGCATCCTCAGTGAAGGTTTGATGGGGCGATTTGAAGGTGTAGGCAAGAAATAGAAACCGATGCGAATAAAGAAACAAAAATCCGAAATCCTCGAAGGCGATTTGACGCCGATGATTGACATGACGTTTCAGTTGATCGCTTTTTTTATGGTGTTGATTAATTTCACCCAGAGCGAAACCAACGATATGGTTCAACTACCGGATAGTGCACTGGCTAAGCCACCAGATTCACAATTGGAGAATCTAGTGATCATTCATCTTGGTCAAGATGGCACGGCCGTCATGAACCAAACCGAAGTGAATTACCTCGGTCTACGCCATTATCTGGATGTTGAATATTATCGCATTGACGTGCAAACGACGGACAGTCCTAAGGACACGACGATAGTTATCCGTGCTCACAAGGCTGCCAAAGGGGGAATGGTGCAGGAATTGATTCAGATTTGCCAAGAGGCAGGTTTTGAGAATTTTGCATTGCGTGCCGAAGAAAATATAAATAGCGCTCCAAAATATATAACACCATTAGGGGGCTAACCGAGACAATAATGAAGATACGCAATACTGATGGCAAGGGTGAAAAAATCGAACTGCAGATGACTCCGATGATTGACATCGTGTTTCAACTGCTTGTGTTTTTCATTATGACGTTCAAAATTGTCGCGATGGAGGGTGATTTCAATATCCGCATGCCCGCTGCATCACCACAAGCTGCCCCGCCAGATCAAATGGAGTTTCCGCCGATGAAGCTATATTTATCGGGCAATGAAGATGGCACTCTGGCTGGTATACGCTTAAATGAAGAGAGCTTGCCGACGGTACAGCATTTGAATTCTCGAATTCAAGAGTTGATAGGTACCGATGGAGGTCCGAGTCGAGACACTGCGGAAATCGAAGTTGGTTTTGATTATGACTTGCATTATGAGTGGGTGATTGGTGCAATCACCGCGGTGTCTGGTACGAAGGACACGAATGGCAATGTTGTACGATTAATCGAAAAGATACGATTTAATACACCCGAGTCACAAGACGAATAGAATCGCGGCCGGTTTTCGTTATGCCCGTGGGTGGAATTCTTTGTGCACTTTTTGCAAGTGAGACTGGTCCACGTGTGTATAAATTTGAGTGGTTGCAATACTCGCGTGCCCAAGAAGTTCTTGTAGTTGACGCAGGTCAGCGCCTCCAGCGAGCATATGTGTGGCAAAGCTATGCCGCAGTGAATGTGGGCTGATGGAATTGGGCGCGCCGATGCGAGCGGCATATTTTTTGACCAGTTCCCAAATTGCCTCGCGCCGCAATGGCTTACCTGTGCGACTGAGCAGCAGCGAATTAGAAAGCGATTGTTCGTCCACAAGTGTGGGGCGTTCATGTGCTAGATAATTCGAGATCGATTGAACTGCTTGCTTTGCTAGGGGTACCAACCTTTGCTTTCCACCCTTGCCATGATATTTACAGTAGAATTCATCCAAGTGCGTGTTGGCGACTGTGAGATGTGAAACTTCTGATGCTCGGCATCCGGTGGCGTATAGAAGTTCCAGCAGCGCGCGGTCTCGCAGCGGATAACTATCACGATGGTTAGGAGCATTGAGCAGACGCTGGACACTGCCAGGTGTTAGAATTTCTGGGATGCGTTGCCATAATTTTTGACTGCCTAAGAGCTCAGCTTTGTTTTCCGAGAGAATTCCTTCAAGCTGCAGGAATCGAAAGAAAACTCGCAGCGACACGATGTTGCGAGCGATGCTGCTTGGCGCGAGGTTGTGTTTTTTTAGCGTCGAAATGAATTCGGACAATTTGGTGATGGAAAGCTTAGCAATCTTGCGTTTTCCTAGCCAGTGATTAAATCGAATGATATCACGCCGATAGGCAGCAATGCTGTTTTCAGCTAAGTGACATTCATTGCGCAGATAATGAACAAAGGCAGCGACAGCGTTGCCTGTCACGGGTGACGGCGTTTTTGAAGCGTTACGTTTTATTCGGTTGCGTAGCAAACGCATGATTTTGTTGTCTTTGAAAAGAGATATACAGAAAAGAATTAATGATCACCCACAATAGAATTCGACTATGCTGCGGAAGAATCTACACTGTGCATTTTATCAGAGGAAACAACGCTTGGCGCACCATTTGGTTATACCGGTTATAACGGTCAGCAAGAAGTTTTTTGCCGAAGCCGCGGCTGATTTGTGGCAAGACGTAAGTTGATTAACCTCTCAGGGCGAAGATAATAGAGTGGTGTATCGGTTGTGTCTGTGAAGTCGAGTGTGCAAATGAATATATTAGTGACAGGAGCAGCGGGCTACATCGGCAGTCATACTTGTCGCTACTTAGCCTTACATGGACACCAGATTGTTGCTTATGACAATTTGAGTCGCGGGCATCGGCAAGCTGTTGAGCGCGCGTTACCTAACCAGCCATTTGTTCGCGGGGATCTGCACGACGTATCGTTGTTGCGTAGCACAATACAGCAGTACCAGATTGAAGCTATCGTTCATTTTGCTGCGTTTGCGTTAGTCGGAGAATCTGTTGAAAACCCCGAGTTGTACCAGCACAATAATGTTGAGGGTACTCGGTGTTTGCTCGAAGCAGCGACCAAAGAACATGTCCAAAAGTTTGTGTTTTCTAGCACCACCGCGATTTATGGTGAACCAGAAACTATCCCGATTACAGAGTCTTGCCCTGCTCGACCGATCAGTCCCTATGGTCAAACTAAATTAGATGTTGAACAATTATTAGAACAAGCGAATACGGAACACGGCTTGGGGTTCGCAGCGCTGCGATACTTTAATGCAGCGGGGGCCGATCCTGTCGGTGATATCGGTGAAGATCATGACCCCGAAACGCACCTAATCCCCATTGTTTTACAAGTTGCTTTGGGACAGCGCAAAGACATTTCCGTATTCGGCGATGATTATGCGACGCCGGACGGTACGTGCATACGTGACTATGTGCACGTGTTGGACCTCGCCGACGCTCATTTGCGAGCGTTAGATCGGATACAAGAGAGGCAGTCAATTCAAGTTAACCTGGGATCTGGTACCGGGCATTCTGTAATGGAGATTATCGCGTCAGCTCGTGCAGTGACGGGGCGAAAAATTCAAACGGTGATGTCCGCTCGACGCCCTGGTGATCCACCATTGTTAATTGCTGACAATCAACTAGCTTGCGCGGTGCTAGGATGGCAGCCACGGCATTCCAGTATTGAGGAGATTATGTCAACGGCTTGGAATTGGCATCAATCACATCCGCTGGGTTACTCCTCCACGAATGACAAGGTGAGAGGATAATAAATGCAGGATCTCATTATTGAAAAGCCGTATCGATTCGTGCCACCGATTAAATGTAAGTTTACGTTGTGGCTGACTTGTAAATTCAATTTGTTCCATTTTTGGCTGCGCCGCGCTGAGGGTATTTGTGAGTTTGAAGTGATCAACGTGGAGAAGATCGTCGATTCAATTCGAGCGAGACATGGAATTGTGTTAGCAGGGAATCACTGTCGCAACGCAGACCCGATGGCGATCGGCGAAGTTGCCAAAGCGGCTGATTGTTATCTTTATAGCATGGCGAGTTGGCATCTGTTTAACCAGGACTGGTTCATGCGATGGGCAATTCCACAACTGGGTGGTTTTAGTATTAATCGAGAAGGTGTGGATCGCACGGCGCTCGAGTTTGCGATTAATGTACTCGCCACGGCAGAGCGACCGTTAGTGATTTTTCCTGAAGGCTCGGTTTCACGCAGCAATGATTATTTGCACCCGTTCTTAGGGGGTACTGGTTTTATTGCACGATCAGCAGCTCGTCGACGTAAAAAACAAGATGCTAATTTAAAGGTTGTCATCCATCCAATTGCATTTCGTTATCAGTTTATTGGCGATTTCGAAGAGGCCATCGAGCATTCTTTGACTTTACTTGAGTCGCATCTGGAAGTGCCAGTAAAGGCAGATTTGCCACTGCTTGAACGGATTCGTTATGTGGCGAGTGGTTTGCTTGCACAACGTGAGATGTCTTATTTGGGGCATGTGCAAACGGGCGAGTATTATGACCGCATCAAGAATCTTGCTCAGCGTATTCTCGAAACGCAGGAGCAAAAATGGAAAGGCGAGGTTCAGCAGGGGGATTTCGTTGCGCGGGCAAAAGCGCTGCGACCGTTGATGGTTCCCGATTTGGCCAATGGACTTCTTGGTGAAGAAGAAGCTAGGGAACGTCGGCAAGACTTGTTTGATATCAATACGGTGCAGCAGCTTAGCTATTACCCAGTAGACTATATCGTACCGGATGATGGACATTTGCCACGCGAACGCATTTTGGAAATGCTTGAACGATTAGAAGAAGATCTATTGGACAAAGTGACCATTCCCCGCCGGTATAAATTGGTATTGGACGTGTTGGATGCGATCGAAGTACCTGCTGAAAAGGCCCCTCGCAATGCAGATGATCCGTTGATGCAAGAGGTCGCTTCCGCATTGCAAGCTAGTTTGGATGTGTATTCACAAGCCGCCGAGTCCTATGTTGCCGATCCGGCTATGTAAGTTTGCCAGATTTTGCAGTGGTGGATAATTTCAACCACGAGTTTACATGAATTTACGCGAATGTGAAAACTGGGCGACTTGCGATAATTCTCAGATAGCTTGAAAATTAAGAGCTCCAGTCCCTGTTTGGTTCTTGTCGATATCTGGATAGGTGTCTATATTTAGTTGTTTCACATTGACTTAAACAAAAACGAAAGTTTGAAGTATTATGAAAGACGGCATACATCCCGATTACATTGAAACTGCAGTCAAATGCGGGTGTGGTAATAGCTTTACCACTCGCAGCACACGCAGCGAGTTGAAAATCGACATTTGTTCTAGTTGCCATCCATTTTATACAGGCAAACTGAAGTTTATAGACGCCGCTGGTCGCATCGAGAAATTCCAAAGTAAATTTGCTGCCGGAACTTATGCTAGTTTGCAAACGCCGAAAAAAGGTAAGAAGAAAAAATAGCTTCCGAAATTTAAAATCAGTCCCGAGTGAACGAGCAGCCGCTCTTGTCACCGGACTGTCGCATATCGCAGTGATCGGTCTTGCCGGTTACTGCGTTTGTCATTTACGCTTTGAACTAGATACTTTGAATAGACATTAAGGCGGAGTTCATAATTGCTCCACCAAAACAAGGAAACTGTGCTTTGCGCGAAATGCTTGACGAGAAGCTCACTCGATATGAAGAGTTAGAGCAAATGATGACTGACCCAGAGGTGCTCACTAATTCGAGCAAGTTGGCGGCCGTTGCCCGCGAGCATGGTCGTTTGGCAAAACTTGCGACACTTTATCGCTCGTTCAAATTGATGCTCAATGAAATTGCTGAACTCAATGAAATGTCCGGCAGTGATGACCCCGATGAAAAAGAGCTGGCATCAATTGAGTTGCCAGAAATCAAAGTACGACGAGAAGCCGCTTGGAACGCTTTGCTAGAAATGACAATTGGTGGTGATGACGCATCACGCAATCGCTGCGTGATGGAAATTCGTGCCGGAACAGGTGGCGATGAGGCAGCATTGTTCGCTCGTGATTTATATGAAATGTATAAGAAACACAGTGAAAATAAACGTTGGAAAGTGGAGGTGATTGAAGCCAGCCCGACGGAACTTGGCGGCTTCAAAGAAATCATGCTGTCCTTTGACGGTGAAGGTGCTTTTCGCGAACTCGCTTATGAAAGCGGCGGACACCGCGTGCAACGTGTTCCCGATACCGAAACCAAAGGTCGGATTCATACTTCTGCCGCGACCGTCGCTGTGTTGCCTGAACCCGAAGAATTGGAAATCGATATTAAGTCGGATGACTATCGAAAAGATATTTTTCATGCCAGTGGTCCGGGTGGGCAACATGTTAATAAAACCGCATCGGCTGTGCGGTTGACTCACTTCGAAACAGGAATCGTCGTTTCGATGCAGGATGAAACAAGTCAGCATAAGAACTTGGCCAAGGCGTTGAGAATTCTTCAGGCACGCGTCTACGAATTGTTTCGTCAACAAGAACACGATAAGCGAGCGAGTGAGCGGCAGTCCCTCATCGGTTCAGGCGATCGAAGTCAACGTATTCGCACCTATAACTTCGCTGAAAATCGCGTGACGGATCATCGTATCAATGCCACGCTTTATAAGCTTGATCAGATTCTGGCGGGGAATCTGCAAATGTTGACCGATTTGTTGATTGATCATGATCGCAACCAATTACGAGAATCTATGGGTGCCCTCGATGACTGATCAAGGAAGTCAGGGAAATCAGGTGGGCCAAGAAACACAATGGACCGTGCTGGCCTTGCTAGATTGGACCAAAGGCTACCTCGAGAAAAATGACTCGCAGTCGCCGCGACTTGACGCTGAAATACTGCTCGCTCATAGCATGAATTGCGAGCGCATCATGTTGTACACTCGCTTCGATGAAATTGTTGGCGAAGCTGACCGTTTGCAATTTCGAGAATTGGTAAAACAACGCGCCAGTGGGTGTCCCGTTGCCTACCTTGTTGGTTTCAAAGAGTTTTACTCGCTGCGATTTGATGTGTCAGAGCATGTATTGATTCCCAGACCGGAAACAGAATTCGTTGTGATCGCTGTACTTGATATTGTGAAGGAACATTTCAATTCCGCTTCCAACGGGCAATCAATACCATGTCATGTTGTTGATGTTGGTACTGGCAGCGGAGCCATTGCTATTACATTGGCTACGGAAGTGCCACAAATTCAAATGACTGCCGTTGATCTCTCAACTGCCGCATTAGAAGTCGCCCGGAAAAATGCTACCCGCCATCAAGTTAATGATCGAATTGAATTTGCTGAGCAGGATTTGTTGGCGGGGTCGAGTGACAACAAGTTTGACATTGTGGTCAGTAATCCACCGTATGTTACCAGTCAAGAATATGAGACGTTAAGTCGAAATGTGCGAGAGTATGAGCCGCAATTGGCATTAGAATCTGGGCCCACTGGAATGGAATGTTATCAACGACTGGTGCCTCAGGCGGCAGCGCGACTCAATGACGGAGGTTGGCTTGTACTGGAAACCAGTCCAATGCTGATGGAGCAGCTGAAAATGCTGGTTGCTGAAAATGGGTTTGACGAGATTTCGACAGTATCGGATCTCGCCGGTCATCCAAGAATCGTTGCTGCTCGTCGAATCAATGGCTAGCGTTGTTGGGCCATTTGTTGAAACAGCTCGTAGCGAGCTTTCATTTCACTAATACTGTCATTGCCAAACTTTTCACAGAAGGCCACCGCGACTTCAAAGGCCACAACGTTTTCGATGATAATCGCCGCGGCTGAAACGGCACACACATCGGAACGTTCGTAGCTCGCCGTATCTGCTTGCTTAGTGTCCAGATTGATGCTCTCCAGTGGCTGCCGCAACGTACTGATCGGTTTCTTTGCCGCTCTCACAACTAAGCTTTGACCATTGGTCATACCCGCCTCAAGGCCCCCCGCGTTATTCGTGGGTCGCTGGAAGCCGAGGCTAGGAGTATCTTTTTTATCAGCATCGTAAGTAATGGGGTCGTGGACTTGGGAACCGGGACGACGAGCGGCTTCGAATCCGAGTCCAATTTCTACGCCTTTGATGGCCTGCACGGCCATCACCGCTTGGGCGATGCGGCCATCTAGTTTACGGTCCCATTGTGCATGCGTACCGAGTCCAAAAGGTAATCCGGTAACGTGTACTTCGAGTATTCCGCCCAGCGTATCGCCCTGCTCTTCGGCTTGGTCGATCAACTGTTTGATTTTAGGGTCTTGCTCGGGATTTAACGAATAGACTTCGCTTTGTTCGCGCAGTGTTCGCCATTGTTGAATATCACCCGCTTGCCTGTCGATTTGTTGTCCTCCGAGCTCATCAACAAACCCAATGCACTCGATTTGGAACTCCGCTAAGATTTGCTTGGCGAGTGCTCCGGCAGCCACTCGAACGGCCGTTTCTCGTGCACTGGACCGTTCTAGTACATTTCGAATGGACCCAAGAAACTTTACGGCTCCTGTTAAATCGCCGTGGCCTGGACGGGGTCGTTCAAGTTCTTTGAGTTTTTCAAGTTTGTAGTCGCGATTAATGACTTGTAGTGTCACCGGGCTCCCCATGGAAACATTTTTCCAGACACCGGTAAGTAACTCCACCTTGTCGGTTTCAATTTGTTGTCGCCCCCCGCGGCCATAGCCACCTTGCCGCATCCGTAAATCGTAATCAATTGAATCGGTATCAATTTCAATTCCAGCAGGAAACCCATCGACGACTGCTAATAATGTCTTGCCGTGAGATTCTCCGGCTGTCCAGTAACGCAACATGCTAATCTATTCTTTTCTAGGGCGTATTGAGTGAATCAATAAGGGGTATCATAAGTGCAATACAATTAATGCTCTTGCAGCTTTCCCTACAGTTTAACTAGCGTAGTAAAAATCGCATAGGTCGTTTAGAGTAGGCGGATAGGCGAAATATTTGGCATTTGCTGGTTTGACTTAAAGATTTGAAAGAGGAACGGGCAGTTCATTGAAAGAGTTCTTAGCTAAGCGCTGGTTTTTGTTGGCTTTAGTTGTGGTGTTTGCACTGGGATTAATTGTCCATGAAGAATGCGCAACATGGGCTGAGAATAAACCGTTTCGAAATGCCACCGTGTTTACCGTTTTGTTTTTGATGGCTGTGTCGTTAAATCTGAGAGATCTCAGTTCAGGCATTCTCCGCCCCCGTGGGACGCTGCTGGCCGTTGTCATGAACTATGGTGTGTTGCCACTGATCTTGTGGGCGGTGACATGTTTGATTGGAAATCCCGAGTTTGAGGGGTTGAGAGGTGGATTGCTGGTGGTAGCGGTAACGCCCTGCACTTTAGTTTCCGCTTCAGTTTGGACGCGGAGAGCGGGAGGCAACGATAGTATCGCTATCATGGTTACCCTGATCACTAACCTGCTTTGTTTTGTGATTGCGCCATTATGGTTACTATTGTTTTTTGGCACGGATGTTGAATTGAAAACATCTTTTAGTGAAATGGTGTTAAAACTGGGGCTACTTGTTGTATTGCCCATGGTGTTGGCACAGTTGACTCGGACGCATCGCCGATGGGCAAATTGGGCCACAGAAAATAAATCAAAAATGGGAATCGCCGCACAGTGCGGTATTTTGACGATGGTATTTTTGGGTGCAATAAAAGTTGGGCCGGAGGTGGTGGGAGCACAAGCAACAGATGGGATTATCTTAATTGGGATCGCCTTGGCCGTTGTATTGTTCGTGCACATCGTTGTTTTTTGGTTGGGTATCGCAATCGGCGGGTGGATTAAGCTTTCGCGAGAAGATGCTGTGGCTGTCGGATTCGCCGGCAGTCAGAAAACGTTGATGATTGGCTTGTTGATTTGCTTGGACTTAGGAGTGCTGGTGATTCCCATTGTGCTGTATCATGTTTCCCAGTTGATCGTTGATACTTTGTTCGCCGATCATTTGAGGGCGCAAAAGCCCCGAGTTCCGGCGATTGTCGAAACAGTGTTTGAACAATCCTGAAGAAATCCAACGTTTCACCGGAAACCACGGATGACCACGAATTGGATTGCAATTGAGTTGTTGAGTTGAAATCTGCTATCTTACCTCAACAAAATTTGTCTTTTTGATTTGGATTGTTTCACGGATGAAGCATCGAACCCAGCGTTGGTTGAATCGACTCCTGTTCTGTAGTTGTGTGTGCCTTCCTACACTACTGATCGGTGGAACGATGTTGCTGCGTCATAGCGACGCCGGCCAACAACTGCTGGTGTCGTGGTGGACAGATTCGTTGGAAATCGCGACTGATAGTAAGGTCGTGATAGGGCGGGTTTATTTCATCAGTCCGGGTTGCTATGTGTTAGAAGACGTGTTGCTCAATGACCGTGAAACTGGCCGCAATATTTTGCAGTGCGATCACCTGCGAATAACTCGTGCACGCCACCAATGGGAACTGAATTTACATTTTGCACAAACGCAATATCAGAATGTCCACAATTGGCTGCAGTGGTGGAACGGCCATGTCCTGCCGATTAGTGAGGGGGAAAACACGACGGTCAAGATCCAATCGCTAACGTTCGGAGAACAGACTGAACCACCCATCGTAAATTTTGTTGCTCAGATTATCCCCGGCAGTCAGTCTTCTAGTGCATTGCTTAATTTTGGCAACGACTTAACGAAGCCAATCGCGATTGAAATGAAACGGTTTCATGAGTTTCCCGTCAAGACAAAGATCCTATTAGAAACTAATGGGCATCCTGTTTCAGCCAAACTGTTAGGTGAATTGCTGCTCAATGAATTTAGTTTTGGTGAATCGGCAACGTTCGTCGGGGCACTTGCTTTAGACACGGTTGTTGGTACGCAGCAGTTTATGCAATTTGATTTGCAAGGAACGCTGCACAATGTTGAACTACAATCGCTGTTAGGTGGTTTGCAGGAGTCACCATTGAGCGGTCGCGTAACCGTTGAGATATCCCGTGCTATATTTCAAAATGATCGTTGGCTGCAACTCCAAGGCACTCTGCTGGGTCGTGCTGGGCAGGTGTCCCGCGCATGGCTACCAACGGCCGCTCGACAACTAAAGCTGCGGTGGCTGGGTGACCTACAACAGCCCCAGATCCCTTTTCAATCGATGTACTGTGTATTCAGTTGGAACCAGTCCAGTTTGTCATTGCGGGGCGAACCAGAGGGTGAGCAGGCGGGCGCCATTCTCCGGCACGCAAACGGGGTTATCCTCGCCGAAAATCCCCAAATCCTGCAAGCGTCGTTGTTACATGAAATGTTGGCACGCTAAGGATCTTAATAGATAACGCGGCTCGTGGATTGGCTACGAAGAACGAAGACCTGTTTTGTAACGTCCCCAAGCAATAAACATAAAGCCCCAGTTCAAGGTGACGACTAATGCGATGCTGCCGATTGCACTAGCGGCATTGTCCCCGGATCCGTAGGAGTGCAATCCGACTGAGCCTGTATCTGAGAGCAGAGGTAATCCGAAGTTAACGCCTGCCCAACTCATCATGATCATGGTAAATCCAAAAATAGTACCAGCGACCATGCCAAAATCGTTGAGCCAACCTGCAAAACGAGCGTGCAAGAATGCCAAGTAAATGAGCAGCGAGATTAGGGCCCAGACTTCCTTGGGGTCCCAGCCCCAGAAGCGTCCCCATGATACATCAGCCCACAGTCCGCCGAGGATCGTCCCTACCGCTAGTAAGAGCACTGCGATTTGGATGCATCGATAGCAGTATTTGGCAAGGGCAGCGCACTGTTCTGGCGGTCGAGAGTTTGAACTAGCCTTGCTATCCTGTAACCCCTGCGGCTTCATTTCTGTGGGCACGTTGGCAGTTACCGGTGGACGGTATTTTCCAAAGATATAATAACACAATGCGATATTCCCGAGGCCCAGTGCCAGTCCTCCTGCTCCGTAACTGGCAACGATCGTCAGCACATGAATCGTTAGCCAGAAGTTTGAACGTAGTACTGGTTGGAGTGGTGAAAAGTTATCGTTAATAATTTGAGTATCTGCTTGTTGCATATTTCCGAGCAACAATACGAGGCCACCAACACCGGCCATGATTGTCCCGCCCATACCAAAAAATCGACGTTTGTGCATTTCCTCAAATGTTGCCTGAGAGGCATCCACATCACCACGACGCATTAGGAAGTCGCTAACAATAAATAACGGACTAATGGCAGTTGCGAGTAGGAACCGCGGGATGATCCATAAGATCAAGATGAGACAGATCAGCCCAATAGCCCATACTCCGACCTTGTTCAAAGAAGTCCAATCGTCCGGTAGCAACGTAAAATAACTTGTTCCACCGTCACCGTCGTTGGTTAGTGTGAGGAAGTAAAACAGCCATAAAATCAATGCGGCACGAAATATGGTGCTGAGATACCCCAGTTTTTGCCAGGTGTTTTCTTGTAAGCGATCGGATTGGCTTTTGGTAAGTTCACGCGCTTCGTTTAGAAAACGGATTTTCTTCAAAAATGGTGCAGCCGTTACTCGCCAAGCATCGGTGAGGGCCTGGCTAATTACCGGTTGCATTAAGAACCACGCGGCTAGTAGCGAAACAATAAACGGTACGAATACGACCGTTTCGTACATGTTTGTAACGGGAGCCCAATTCGTGATGGCAATCCGTAAGTAGAACCCATAGGTGGTCCAGCCAAGGCCGATAAACAAGAACGTAATTCCTAAATACAGCCCGAGTTTCTTGGTGGATGCTTTGCCAAACGAGAGTGCGAATCCAAACAACGCCAGTAAATTGAAAATTGCAGTGAATTGAAAGGGTTTGCTGTCGTTGTACCTAATCTCCGCTGCAATTCGATCCGAGGCCTGCTCGACTGGGTAAGCGGTATAAAGCAACATATCTGGATCTCGTTGTGATGCTTGTAGATTCGATTTCACCGTTTTGTCGCGCGCACTTGTTGCCCGTACTCCTAACTTGTTTAATGATTTCAAAAGCGCTGTTTCCGCTGCCGAGAATTCGGAGTTCCGGTTACTATTTGCTCGGTTGCGGTAAACGCTCACCAATGCATCCCAATCTCGGCGGACTTGAAGGATTTCTTTGTGCGATGAAAGCCCTGTCAGAATCCCACCCCTGGGTTGTTGTGTGTCTGCTCCACGACCGTGCAAAACAGCTTGCAAGCTTATCCAAGGCTGGATGATTGTTCCTTCATCACGGTTCTTAGCGACGGCATAGGGATTGGATGCAGGGATCACCAACACCGCTTCTCGTCCGGCATAGAGCGTCGATTGCAATTCGAGGCACAGTACATTTAATTTCAGTGACTGCGACTGCATTTCACGAAACATCGACTGAAAGTCTTTGAGTTGTGTCGCATTTAAGCCTTGTGGAGATTTGGAGAATTCGTCTTGGACTTGTCGGAAGCTCTGTTGCATCGCTTGAATGTTAGCGCGAAACAAGAAAATAATCTCTGCAATCTTCTCCGTTGTCATTTCATCTGCGGCGACGACTGCCTGGCTACCTTCATCCGTTGGAACTTCAAATCCAAGAATGACAGCTGATTTTAGTTGCAGGTGGTAGGCATAGGTAATTGAATTATTAATAGAAGCTGCCAGGCGTTGACCCGTTGCGAGCGGACCGTCGGGACTAGCAGCGGCTTTGCCAAAAACGTTGGCTAGATTCTGCAATCGTTCTGAGAGTGAACCACGTTTACTGGGGGTATCGAGTACGCGAACGATTTTTTGTACGGAAGAGCAAAATTGTTTGCGATCACCAACATCAGCGATGCGGATGTTACCGGTTAGCGGGTCAGTCGCATGTAGCGATACGCTGCGAAAGAGGTCAAGTCGCCCAAGTACTGTTTCGATGTGTTTGAAAAGCTTTTCATTAGGATCCGTTCCGGAGCGTTGTTGCTTGGCAGATTCCGTTAGCCAAGCTTGTAACGATGATGAATTTTTGATTTGAGCGGGTGAAACGTATTTGCGGACGCCATTTTCGATTTCTACATCGAGTTTGCTGCGAACCTCTTCATGGGTGGCATAGATAAATGGCACATGTTCCCATTTGTCAGGTTCGACTAACCAACTCAGAACCAGTTCCGTGGCTGTCCATTTGCGTTTAAATTCATGTTGACCAGTCTCCGGAAAGAGGATTCTGACATTCGTGAATTTGTCCGAGGCCAATTCTTGGGGCGAGAAATAATCCGCCATGTCGAGCGTAATTGATCCACGAGTTGTGTTGGCAATAACTTCAAGAATCTCGCTGGCATAGGAGTCGAACGGCTTAATACGCCCTTTGTGAAATACTGGTATGTACCGGAAATCATGTAGCTGAATATCTTGAGCGGCCGCAGTCGTCAGCGGTGTGAGGGATGCCACGCTTGTCACTAGAAGCATTAGCATTGCCATTGAGAACCGATTTGTTGTTGAGGTAGCCATGTTTTTTTGCCAGATGATTATTTTAGTTCGTTGCAAAGTAATTAATGTTGATGCATTAAGTTGCATCAGTGGACGTTGATTGTTCCGTTGCGTCGGCGGGTTCAAAAAGTTTGTTAAAAGACTGCTTGGAAGACTGCTTGGAAGACTTAGGTTTAAAGAAATACGCCTTCATATAGAACATAATTGCGATACCAAGGCAAACGATTAAGCAGCCGAAATTACGAATCGCTCGGCCAGGATCACGGTTTACCGTAAGAACGGACAAATACAAATCGGTTTGTAGTGAATCCGCAGGAATGACGCGTTCATATTCCGCTTCTCCGGGCTTCCAAGGCCCATTGAAGCTTTCTTGGAATAAGCGGTAACTGTGCCCATTAGTGGGGCTATCGAATTGGACAGGGGCGTTCATGGTGATGAATACGTCATGTCCAAAAGAGGCGGATTGATCCCAATAAACAGTCTCTCCAAAGACCTGTAGGTGATCGGCCAAATCGAGATCGGGAACGTCGAAAACGTGTTCATTGCCACCCGTGGTGCTTATCGATTTCAAATAATGGGTCGAACGTAATTCAGCACTATGTTGACCAATATATTCTTTGGCCGGTTGGGGAGCTTCGATAAAATACAGGGTGTCGTGCTGCTGATCTAGCGTGAGAGAGACACAGTAATTGTCGATTTCAAGTCGCGCAATGACTTTGGGTGGCCGACTCGAATCAATACCGCGCGAAACAATGGTGCCAACGGTCGCAGTGCCGTCGGCGGTAATAGCCGTTTGGCCCCAATATATCGTACCCGTTTGCTGTGCAACGGCTAGACCGTTTGGTTTAGGAATGTTGGTAACGACAATGGTAGGCGGTGTGCTTCCGTCGAGTGGGCACCGCATGATCTGGTTGTTGAGTGAATCAATCCAATAGATGGTTTCATTGATTGGGTCGAGAGCGATATTGCTAATAACACCGGCCGAGAGGGCGATTCGTTGAGGAGGTTCGTCATCAAATATACTCATCGATTGAATCATCGTGTTGCCGCCAATGGTATCGATCCAATAGAGGCGATTGTTTTCTACATCAAATGCTAAACTGTGTGGTTGATTGAGCCCTCCGCTGCTACCTTGGCCTTGATTACGTTGCCGCAATATTTGACCGTTTAAGAACGGTTTTGTATCACCAGTATCGAGTTGTGTTATGTTGATTTCACGCTGCTGTGCATCTATCCAGTAAACAACAGTCCCTTGTTTCGCAGCCACCATTGCAAAGCCGGAAACGCTGTGAGCATTGTCAGCGTCGCTAAGCCGCCCGCTTTCCGTTCGCGCGGGTACCTTTATTGGATGTGCAGTTGATTCGCCGATGCCAACTCCCCAGATCTCTCGAGTGTTATTTAAGTCGACAAAATCGACCCAACTGGAAAAATGTGAAGCTTGCCGTGTACCAGGGTCAAGTTTACGTTCAAAGTCTTTCAATCGAATGCGGAACCCGATATCGAGGGCTTGCGTTGGCATGGAGACCACCAGAGTTTGTCCGCTTGGTTTATCGTATACACGAATTTCTTGGTCCGTGGCGCGTCGTTCTCCCGGCGCACCGACAAATGCTCTGATCCAATGTTCTTCAGTCGTCGTCCCAAAGGTGACTCGTACTAAGGCCATCACTCGCCGCTGTACGATCTGCAGGTCGCTGTTAAACGGCAAAGCCTGGCTTGCGACCCGGGGTTTATCGCTCGACTCGAAATCATTTACGTAAAACCGCAGCGGCGATTTGAACTGTGGCATTTGAAACCCATCAACAGCACTATTGACGCCACCGTCGTCGACGAGGCTACCGACGGAAACTAGTTTATTGGTGCGACGATTCCAATAGCGATAATACAGCGTCCCATCATCACCTTGGAGGAATTCAATGCGCGAATAAACTTGTTCTTGAGCAGCAGGGTCGCCACCAAATGGCTGAATCGATTTTTTTGAAAAGTCAAACCAATAGGTGCCGTAAATCTTTTGATCAAAGTCGAATACATTGTGATGCGGCTTATTGGCAAACAACAAAATTTCCCGACCCCAAGGCGTTCCATTTTTATCGAGAACTTGAAGATGGGCCGTTGGGGATTCTGGCTCGGTCTGTTGAATGTTATTGGAGTAACCGTAGGTGGTGCCAGCTGTGCCTGGACGGCCTTCGACAGCGTCATTCCACAGTCCGAGAACTTTTACTTTGTAATCTGAGTTGGGTAATTCAATGATGGCATCGAGGCCTGTTGTATTTAAGTCCAGCTGGTGGGTTGTTCCGGCAATTCGCAACACGACCCGACCTTTAACGCCAAGATCGCCAGTGGGCGCGGCTTCGAGAAAGGCAGCACGGTACTCCGCATCGGGTGCTATCCACAGCATAACTTTCCCACCGCCGGCCTGCTGGGGTTGGCTGAATCCATAGGGATAGATGTCACCGTAGATCGCTTCTAAAGGGTTGGACAAGGGCATGATCGTAATTGGAAAAGCGTTCGGTGATTCCGTATCGAATGCCCCCGGACGTTCTTCCTGTTTTCCGGTGTCCTCATCCAGAAATTGTTGCGGCGGATTGCTCAGTACAATTTCAACTCGCGGTAGCGAAGATTTTTGTGAATCAGCCTGAAAGTCCAAGACCTCAATCTTGAGTTGTTGTCCATTGCTTTGCCCTTCGTGAGTTACCGTTTGGTCAACGACGATATCGTTAGGTTCGTGCCGTTGGGCAAGTTTAAAGATATGACCGCTCGACCATCTCAAACCGTTTTTGAGTAAACCTTGGGTGAGCCCAAACTTTTTTCCACCCTCCAGCGTGTAGCCAAAATGGTGGTCATAATCTTCCCAGTTAAATGGCCCAGCAAGAAATGGTACGCGCATTTGTGAATGCACAAATTCATCATGAATATGTTGGCTTGATTCGGAGTGGTCATCGACAATTTCAAGGTCAAAAAACATACGTCCTCGGTCAAAGGCGAAGTTTTCCATTTTGTGTTCAAAGATGGGGATTTGAGCATCGACACCATATTTGCGTCCAATGGCAGCACCGATTAGCAAAGTCAACAGTCCGATGTGGGTAATCACAAAACCGGTTTGATTTCGTTTCCATGGATAGCGAATTGCCGCGGCGCAGAAAATATTGACGCCCAATGTAAAATTAAGGGCGTTAAACCACCATGTTTGATAGACGAAAAACTGAACCACTGCAGTGCCATAGGCCGCTTCGACAAAGGTTGCATAGCCGAGTGTAAAAGCCATGGAAAAGATGAGTACGACCGCTAGTTTCAGTGAAGCCAAAAACTTATGGCATCGTTGCACCGCTCGTAAGAGAACTGGCTGATCGGCGGTAACGCGCAGAGGCTTTGCCATAAGATTCTAAAGCTTTAGTGCTGAATGTTGAAAAAATGGGGCAAATGTAAGGTGGGAAATCTGTCGGGCAGATTTGATGGATATAAGAGACATTCTACGTGCGTTTGGGCGAAAAAAATATAGGCACGATTTCGTGTCAAAATGCTGTTAAATGTGATTGTTTAAGCAACGTTAATTATAGTCCACGCAAGGGCGATTTAGCAGGCGTGTAGAACCGTAATTTTTGATGAATATTCCCTGCCGGTATTTCGTTTTCAGCCGTAAACGGGGAGAAACAATGCCTACTTATTTCGAGTTCGATCGAGAATCCAGCCGACGATAATCGCGATGAAAAACACGGCGGCAGCGATACTGAGAATCATCCACGCATTTTGTCCGTCCTTGAGGTCTACCGCTGCGTCGATCAGCGTGGTCGAAATACTTGAGGGTGTTTCGGCATGGTGTCCCCACAGGTTTTTGACAAGGTCGATTAACATGACGAAAATCGCTACTTGCATCAAGAACACCATGAACAGACTGAACACGTTAAAGAATCCATAATCGGCTTCTTGCATGACTGGTGCTATCACATCACCACCGGTGCCTATGTCTGCCCCAGTTTGGTCTTGTCCACCATATGGATCTGCTGGTAGTGCAAAGGGATCCATTGGTGCGGCTGGTTCGGCTGGCATAGCAAAGGGATCTGACGCTGTGGCAGGATCGGTGGGAACGGCGAAAGGATCAGCAGCTGCAGGGTCTGTCGGTATAGCGAATGGGTCAGCCGCTCCCTCTGGTTGTACGATTGTTGCGGTGTCGTCGCCAAATGCAATTGAATCTGACAATGCAATGACTTGAGATCCACTGTCGGACATTTCGTCGTCTTCTTTGCCGCCGAGAATAAACTCGTCGTCGACACCGGGTAATTCTAGGGAGCTACCACTTCCCATAGAAAGATCTAATACGTCGCCCTCAAGGGAAATCCCGCTGTCGTGAGGACTCGACAGATTGATGCCACTGTTTCCAGCGGCCAAGCCAACATCGCTGCTACCGGCAGGATCAAGCGGCATTTCTTCGCCGAGAACCAACTCATCTTCGGCAACCTTAAAACCGTCATTACCGATAGCAAATTGAGTCTCGTCGTCAGTCGATCCACCCAGATCCAGATTTAAGACTTCGTCACTCATTAGATCTGATTCTTCGCCAGCACCAAATTGAGTATCATCATCAGATTCAATAACGCCTTCGTCGTCTAAGTCCAAAGAGAGTGCTGCAAGGTCCGAAGCTGAAAGACCAGGGCTGTCATCACCAGCGAACATTGTTTTGTCTTCGTCGTCGAGGTCACCTTCTTCGAGGTCCAGTGAGAGATCGTCGGAATCGTCCAATTCTAATTCGAGTGAATCACCAAGGTTTAGGTCACTGTCATGCGGATTGACGCTTGCTTCATCGCCAATAACGGTACCACTGCCGCCGGCTGTTGGAGATATTGGGGTTTCGTCGACGAGGACGGAATCATCGTCGCCGAATGGGCTGGTGGCGTGGACCTCTGGTATGTCAATCTCATTAGAATCGGCATAACGCTTCAGTTCTAGGTATGTAAATACAGTTTGATCAGCATCTTTGGTGCCGTGAATTTTACCCGTACGGGCTAAGAACTGAAGTCGCTCGACATCAATGTTGAGGATCTTTGCAGCTTCGTTTAAATTGATTTTGTCTGCCATTTGTCGTTACCATCTTTTATGAAAACAAGACATTGTCCCGTCAAAATCGAGAAATAAATGTCGTTTCGAACTTGAATAGGGACTTTCCGCGCCTTAGTGCGCATAGGTTACCTGTTCCCCTGTTCGGTATTTCAACTCCCTTTGCTTGACCTTTGTTTGTTGCAAAACTAAGGCAAAAACTACCAAAATCCTTCTGATTTTATTGACTAATAAGCTGTTGAATCTCTCTCGGTGTTGGGTTTCCCGAATTGTATTCGTCGAGTTGAAAATCCCAGCGAGCATTTCGAGTGCTAAGTAATTGTATTTTTCCGGTGCCCCGCTCGACGAGATAAACGCTTATGGCTTTAGACTTTACGTCAATAATTGTTATTTGCGTCCCCATCTCTAAATCGATGGACGACATCAGTAACTGGCTATTGTTGATCGTTGAAGTTGTGGTATCTGGTGTATTGGCTTGAGCCGAGATAGTGGTCAATTGAGATCCGAAATAACCGCTCAAAAACAAAACGATACAACCGATACAGATTACCCACCTTCTATCCAATGTCATTTTATTCTCCATAATTTCTCCGTGTACTAATTTGCGCTATCTGGTGTCGATGCGTGTTTTTCATCTGAATACCCGCTGATAGTCATTGGTCTCGATTTTTGACAATTACATTTGATTGCTTCCTTGCAGCTTTCCCTCATTCTATGGCTCTGGTCGCAAAGTTCAAGCTATTTTACGGCAAACGTTCAAAGAGTGCTTAGTTTTTGGACGAACATACTAGTATCCAAGGCACTTTTTTGTAGTGGTGAATTATGTTCAGTGTGACTCGCGAGATTGATTTTTGTTATGGCCATCGTTTATTGAATTATGATGGCAAATGTAAGCATCTACATGGGCACAACGGTCGGGCTGTGATTACGATCGCCGCGGAGACACTTGACCAGCGCGGAATGGTCGTTGACTTTAAGGACGTCAAGGTGGTTGTCGCCGGGTGGATTGACGATAATCTGGACCATCGCATGATTCTTCATCGTGATGATCCAGTTGTGGAAACGCTGCAAGGGATGCAGGAACCACTCTATCTAGTCGATGAAAACCCCACAGCTGAAAATATCGCTAAGATTATCTATGAAGTCGCCAAGAGTCACGGTTTTCCGATTGTTAAGGCCGAGTTATGGGAAACGCCACACTGCTTTGCCACCTATCGAGAGTGACTTGAGAGTTACTTCTTAGTCGGCGGCATCGACGATTGCAGCGATCTTTCGGCCAAATCAACGAGTACATATTGGCCATGCTTTTGCACACGCAATACAGTGTACCTTTGTTCGTTGACCAAGTTGTTCTATCCCTTCATGAAATTGGTCAATAATATCTTGTTGTGGATTCCACTGTCCGAATAAATTCACCGTTGTCTCTCCAGAATAAATCATCAGGGTTGCATATCAGGGTGATGCGAACGGGCTAGCCTTCCTTGAGAGATGCGTTTCCGGCTTAAAACAGACGCTTTGCTAAGGAAAAAGTGTCAATAAGATGTAGCGGTTGTGTCGATTATGCCGATTTTAAATACATGGAGTATCGTGACGTTACTGGACTCTGACTGTGAAAGCAGAAAAACGGTTGTAATAAATAAGGAATTCGAACCCCGTGGCACGAGCACAATCAAAATCGTTGTTAAACATAATTGGTAACCTTGGCTGGCCGATCCTCTGGGGCGCGGCCGCTAGTATTACGTTTTACGAACTTCTTCAAGGGCCGCTGAAAAACGACTTGGCCCAGCGCTACTTCCTCGGTCACCCCGTGGCGATTGCTACAATCGCGATGTTTTTTATTGCGATGGCAGCCCTCATTTTGCGGGGTCTTAATTTACTAGGGCAATTTGCGGTATTAGACCGCGCCGAGTTGCCAGCAAATGAAACCTCCGCTATTTCACAAGATTCATTGGGCCGCGCGACCGAATTGCTTGGCCACGCATCACAATGGTCGATGCGGGTGCAACGTAGCTATCTGGGTAAACGGTTAACCACGTTGCTCGAGACAATTGTATCTAATCGCGGCACACGCCATCTAAATGATGAGTTAAAATACCAATCAGAAAAAGACGCCGATGCACAGTACGAAGGCTACTCGTTAGTTCGTATCATCATCTGGGCTACTCCGATGCTGGGATTCCTCGGCACGGTCATGGGAATCACTCAAGCCCTCGGTGACCTGGCTACTCAACAACTTGGCGATGATCTCAATGCGGCCATGCAAGGATTGTTTGCTGGGCTCTATGTAGCGTTTGATACGACCGCCCTAGCGTTGACGCTGTCGATCATACTGATGTTTTTTCAGTTCATGTCAGATCAATTTGAGACTCAGTTACTAAGCGCGGTCGACGTGAAAACTGAATATGCTTTGTCGAGTCTGTTGGCCATGGAGTCGGAAGGTGCTGGCGTATCTGCGGATATCGGAAAATCGTTACGGCCAGTTATTACGGAATTAACGCAGTTTCAGCAGGCATGTTGGAGTGACGCGATTAGCGGCCTGCAACAACAGTGGCAAACTTGGGCTGCGGAGCAAGGTAGCACGATGGGAGCTGCATTAGAGCGTAGCATGTCGCAGTCGCTGGCGGAGCACAGCAAAGTTGGTCAGCAGCAATGGGAAGGTTGGCTGGAATCCCTAAATCGCAGTGCCGATTTGTTACATAGCAATCAAGATTCAATGTGTCGACAGCTGGAAATGATGCAGCAGGTCATAGAGACCACAGGCGATGTAGTGAGTCTAGAAAAAGCACTCAATGATAATCTCCAACATCTGGCTGACACACGCCAGTTTGAAGATATAGTCGTTAGTCTTTCCGCCGCAATTCAATTGTTATCAACTCGACTGGGCGCGCCGGTGGTGCAATCCAAAGTCTTAGATTCGCCAACAGAGACCGGTAACATAAAAGGTAAAGCTGCATGAGACGTAAGCGTAAGCAACGTCGCCAAGGTGCAGCGCCATCGATGTTCCCTTTTTTGGCGGTCTTGATTTGCACAATGGGGGCACTGATTTCTTTGCTTGTCATGGGTGTTCGCCAAGCGCAAGTGCATGCGCACGAAATTATCGAAGCGACGCAAGTGGACAATGCTCAACAACAAATCGAGGCGCAGCAGAACCAACACTTGCTAGAGAATTATCAATGGCGAAGTTTGATCTTGCGGACTCAACGCGAAGAGCAACAAGGGAAAATTTCAAGTAATCGTCTGTCGCTGAGTCACCTTGAACAACATGCGCGCGAATTGGAAGAAGAACTGGAAAGCCTTGTTTATCGTCATGAATCCTTGCAGCGCCGACTTCAACAGGACGACGCCGTTCAGGCTCAACGAACAAATCGGCAAGCCGAACTAAAGAATCTAGCCGCAGATATAAATGTTGCTCGCTCGAAACTCGCTCAAGCACGACTCGATCGAGAGTCTGCGACGGAATCGTTTGCGATCATCCCATATGCGGGTGACAAGGGAACGAATCGCCGTCCCATCTATATCGAGTGTGTTGCGGAAGGGATCATCATCCAGCCCGAAGGGATTCTGATTACAGAAATCGAAATGGCGGGTCCGCCAGGTCCGGGGAACCCACTGGATGCTTGTTTGCGTGCTGTGCGCGAGTTCTATTTTGAGCACACTGTTGATGAATCTATTGCGCCGTACCCGCTGTTGATCGTACGATCCAGTGGTGTTCGAAGTTATGGCGTAGCTCGGCAAGCGATGAAGAACTGGCAACATGAATTTGGATATGAGTTGATAAGTGATGAATTGAAACTGGCTTATCCACGGCCACAACCTGCGCTGGCCCAGCAGTTACGCAAGGCAATCAAGGCGGCCCGTTCACGACAACAAGCGTTAGCCGCTACGATGCCGAGTCGTTATCGTTTAAGCCCAACCACGCAACACGAGAATCAGCCATTTAATGGCGCGGCGCCGCGGAAACAACAATTCGCAACTGAGGCCCAGAAATCTCCGAAAACTGGAGAAGGTTCTGATCAACAAACAAACGTGCCATCACCAATGCCGCCGCGCACAAGCGGAAAAAATACTACACCCTCCCAAGGGCGTGGTGGTGTTCGCGGACAAGGCGCCCCTGATTTACAAATGGGAATGGCTGGCAGGAAGCCAGGCTGGGCACTTAGGAAACAGCAAACACTCGGCCCAGCGGTTACGCGAGGCGTGCGAGTGTTGTGTACGGTAGACCAACTTGTTTTGATCCCTGCCCACGGTGAACGAGGTGCTCCAATCGTCGTTCGCATCGAAGGCACGATGCAGCAGTCGATTGACCCATTCGTGACTGCTCTCCACCAACACATTCAAGGCTGGGGGCTTGCTCTGGCAGGGGGCTATTGGAAACCAGAATTACACATTGAAGTTGCCGCCGGTGGTCAACAGCATTTCTATTTATTGCAAAAATATTTGAAACATAGTGGCATTAAAGTGACACAACGCATTGAAGCAAAACCATGAAATCAAAACGAAAACAAGGTAGTGAAATCGGTGGTTTGGATTCCTTTCAAGACATCGTTGCCAACTTGGTCGGAGTATTAATCATCTTGGTTATTATTGTGATGGTGCGCACCCGCGAAGCGATAGTTTCAGCGCAAACACAAACCGACCAAGAGGAAGTTATAAATTCTGATGAGGGGGCGAGCATGGAAACTGTTGCTGCCGCGGAACGTGAATCCACAGCGATTGAAAAAGATATTCATGATCTCGAAGAGGTAAGTACACGGCAACAAATTGAAATAAAGTATCGCAGAGCAGAGCGTGATAAGTTGCAGCAACTTGTTGCCACAGTTGAGACTCGAATAGCGCAAGATTCCAAGGACTTGTCGAATGTTGATCAGATTTCCAATGACGAACAGGTTCTATTTGAGGCTCAGCAAAAAGAATTAGGCGATTTGATCCGTAGTCGACAAGTGCTTGACAACATGAAAGAACAGATCAATGTCATTGACCACATCCCAACTCCGATGGCGGAAACGGTATTCGGAGATGAGATTCATTTTCGCTTGGAAGACGGCCGTATTTCCTATGTACCGTTTAGCGAGTTGATCGATCGCATGAAATCGCATGCTGCTCAACATCTTGCTAACGTACGGATTCAAAAGACCGTTACCAATACGCTCGGGCCCGTCGAAGGCTTTGAGTTGCGTTATCAATTGGGTTATGTGAGCCAAATAGTGCGCACTGATGTAGGTCCACGCAGGCAAGAACGGATTGAATTGATTAAATTGGAAGTATTACCCGTTGATTCCGCGCGGGGTGAAACGGTGACTGCGGCTCTAAAACCAGGTTCGCGATTCTTGCAATACGTACAACGACTGGTACCCGATACGGCAACGGTAACTATTTGGGTGTATCCCGATAGTTTTATTCAATTTCGAGAAATCAAGGATAAACTATTACCTCTTGGATATGCCTGTGCCGGTCGACCGCTACCGGATGGTATGCCGATTTCCGCTTCTCCGCAGGGCACGCGATCCGTCAGCCAATAGATTTGCTTGGCTTCGAAAATACATAAGTTCGATAATCGCGGAGGCGACACGCGACCATTTATGTACGGTTGATATCAAGGACTTGATGCAATGCATGCTCAACGGATGCTACGATCTTAATGATCTCAGTTTTTGATATGCTCAGCGGCGGCATGATGACGATTGTATCTCGCAGCGGACGCAACCACACGCCCTGCTCTAGCGCCGCTTTACAGACAGCGGTGCCCGTAGCCCCAAGGTTTTCAAAGGGTGTCTTTTGTTCTTTGTCGGATACGAGTTCAATGGCAACGATCAGCCCGCGTTGACGAATGTCACCGACGTGAGGATGGTCCATCAAAGGTTTCAACAGGTTGGCGAGTTGCGCGGTTCGTGCGTGCACATTGACCATCGTCTGTTCGGACTCAAAGATATCCAAGTTAGCGATTGCTGCGGCAGCTGCTAGTGGGTTTCCACCGTAGGTATGGCCGTGATAAAACGTGTGAGCTGAATCACCTAAAAACGCATTCCAGATCTCCGTTGTTGCTAAGGTCACCGCCATAGTGATGTAACCACCGGTAAGCCCTTTCGCCAAACACATTAGATCGGGTTGAATATTTTCATGGTCACAGGCAAACATTGCCCCGGTGCGACCAAAACCAACCGCAACTTCATCCGCGATCAAGAGAACATTATATTTTTTCGTGAGTTGCCGGACACCTACCAAATATCCTGCTGGTTGCATGATCATCCCCGCAGCACCTTGCACGACAGGTTCGATAATCATTGCTGCAATAGTTGAGTGATGTTGCTGCAGGAGGGATTCGAGTTGACTTAGATAATATTGCGTCGCATCTTGTGGTTGCGAAAGGTTTGCAGGTAAACGATATGTATCGGGACTGTCGATGCGGAGGACATCAAACAACAACGGCTTAAACATTTCGTGGAATCGCTGTACACCGCCAACACTGACACTGCCGAGGGTATCACCATGATAGGCGTTACCGAGGGCGATGTATTTAGTTTTGTTTGGCTGCGGGCCACCCTTTTGTTGCCAATATTGAAAAGCCATTTTCATTGCCACTTCAACACTACTCGAACCATCGCCGGAGAAAAATAGATGGTTAAGACCGTCTGGCGAAATATCGACGAGACGTTTTGCCAATTGAATCGTTGTTGGGTTTGACATACCTAAGGAAGTCACGTGGGCTACTTGGTCAAGTTGTTTACGAATCGCAGCGTTGATGACGGGGTGTTGATGACCGTGCACGTTACACCACAAACTGCTGACAGCATCAATATACGTGTTGCCTTGAATGTCCGTGAGAAGACAGCCAATTGCACTGTCGATAACTAGTGGCTCATAGTTGGCCATTTGTGTGAAAGCGTGCCATACATGTTCACTGTCCCACAGTTTCAGTTGGTCGATAGAGCTGTCAGTCATCGGGATGTAAGCATCTTTCTACTTGTTACCGAAGTGCTTAGAGTTTTTCGATGAGGGCCAGACAAATTTCGCGTACTTGGCCAGGATCGACATTGGAGTTTTCATTACGTGCTTGTCCGATCAATGCGCCAACCGCTTTTTGGTTACCGTTCTGCACATCCGCGACGATCTTAGGATTGTTGTTGACTAAACGCTGACACAATTCTTCTAGTTGCGAAGAATCGACTTTTTCAATTCCAAGTTCAGCCATAACGTCTGCGGCAGATTGTCCCGATTCCATCATCATGGCAAAAACATCTTTGGCTTTGGAGTTGTCGATGTCATCGCTTTGTATCAACTTTAACAGTTCGCCTAACTCCGCGGCGGATAGCGTAAACTGTTCGATGGTTTGTTCTTGTTCGTTAAGAATACGCAAGACTTCGCCTTGCATCCAATTGCCTGCTAGACGACCGTCGTCGATTATTGTTGCGAGCGTGAGAAAATAGTTAGCAAAGCCCAGGCCTTGGTTGATGATAACGGCTGACGTGTGGGCGGTAAGTTGGTGGTCGTCGAACAGTTGCTTTCGTAAGTCGGCCGGCAAGGTGCAAATTGTTTGTTGCATCGCTTGAATTTCTTCGTCTGTAACAATAACGGGCACTAAATCTGGGCAAGGAAAATATCGATAGTCACTTGATTCTTCTTTTTCGCGTTGTGCTCGGGTAACTTGGGATCCCTCATCCCACCCTCGTGTTTGTTTAGGCATGTCGCCCAAGACCTGTTTGTTTTTTTTCCATAACGAATATTGCCGCCCGACCTCGAACTCGATACCTCGGTGGACAGCTCGAAAGCTGTTCATGTTCTTGATTTCGACGATAGGCGTGGCAATGGTTCCGTCGGGGGTGTCGATGTGCAAATTGACGTTGGCGTCACATCGAAGGGAGCCTTCTTGCATGTTGCAATCGGAGACGTCGAGGTACAACAGAATCAACCGAAGTTCTTGCAAGTAAGCTTTCGCTTCGGCGGCACTGCGCATGTCTGGCTCACTCACGATTTCGAGCAATGGAGTCCCCGTGCGATTCAGGTCGATACGACTGTCGGCAACTCCATCAGCTTCGTCATGCATGCTTTTTCCAGCGTCCTCTTCTAAATGCGCACGCAGGATGCGAATTTGTTTGTCTGCGAATTCATCATCCTCGGAAAAAATATTAAGGTGACCATGTTCACTCATCGGTAAGTCAAACTGACTCGTTTGGTAACCCTTTGGTAGATCAGGATAGAAATAATTCTTACGATCCCATTTGGTGAAGTGAGGGATCGTGCAGTTGAGCGCCAATGCTGTTTTCATGGAGAGTTCAAATGCATGGCGATTCATTACGGGCAACGATCCCGGCAAACCGAGGCAGACGGGACAAGTTTGCGTGTTGGGTGGTCGGCCAAAAATAGTGGGACAGCGGCAAAACAGTTTGGTGTTTGTTTTTAGTTGGACGTGAACTTCGAGTCCAACGACTACTGTGTAGGGAACGTCGTCCGTAGATTGTGTTGCAGGTGAGGACATTAAACTTTCGGCCTCCGCTGATGCCAGTCCGTGGCATTTTGAAACATGTAAGCGGCTCGTAAAAGTTTGTCTTCCTGAAACGGCGCAGACTGTAATTGCATACCAATGGGTAGTCCGGCATCGGTGAATCCGCAGGGAACCGAAATCCCGGCGACACCTGCTAAATTGGCCGTGACGGTAAAAAGGTCCTCCATATACATCGCCATCGGGTCCGCTATTGTTTCACCTTGCTTGAAGGCGGATCTCGCGGTAACTGGCCCGATCAATAGGTCGATATCCTTAAAGGCGTTGTCGTAGTCCTGTTGGATCAATCGGCGGACTTTGAGTGCTTTTAAATAGAAGGCATCGTAATAACCTTCGCTCAAGGCATAAGTGCCGAGCATTATTCGCCGTTTTACTTCATCGCCAAAACCGGCAGCGCGGCTCGAACGGTACATGCGAGTTAATGCGTCCTCGCTGGTTGATTGTTGGTCGGTCATACAAGTATCAGCACGCTGACCGTAATGCGCGCCATCAAAACGCGCTAGGTTACTGGAAGCCTCACAGGGCGCGATAATATAGTACGTAGCGATACCGTAGCTCGCGTGAGGCATTTCGACATGTTTAATGGTCGCGCCGAGCGACTCGTATACTCGAATGGCTTCTTCAATACTTGATTTAATTTCTATATCAAGTCCATCACCATAATGTTCATCGACGATACCGAGCGTCAAATTGGACAGGGGTTGAGTGACATTTTCGACATAGCTATCTACCGTTACGTCAGCGGACGTTGAGTCATGTGAATCGTGGCCTGCGAGGACTTGCAACAACAACGCGGCATCTTCTACGTTGCTAGTCATTGGGCCAATTTGGTCGAGGCTGCTGGCAAATGCGACCAGTCCATAGCGACTGACACGACCATAGCTTGGCTTAAGGCCGACGATGCCACACAGTGCCGCTGGTTGTCGAATGGAACCGCCCGTGTCTGACCCGAGTGCCAGCGGTGCAAAGTCTGCGGCAATACAGGCTGCTGAACCACCACTGCTGCCTCCCGGAATGCATTGTAGATCCCAGGGGTTATTGGTGACTTGAATTGCCGAGTTCTCCGTTGAGCTCCCCATGGCGAATTCGTCCATGTTGGTCCGGCCGATGAGTACAGCGTCGGCAGTTTTTAGTTTAGCGATGACAGTGGCATCATAGGGTGGTATAAAATCGCTGAGAAATTTAGAGGCACATGTTGTGGGGATGCCTTGGCAACAGAGATTGTCTTTAACTGCGACGGGGATACCTGCAAGGTCACCGAGCGGTTCTCCGGCAGCACGACGCGTGTCAATCTGTTGAGCAGCATCAAGTGTTTGTTGTTCATCGAGATGTACAAACGCTTTGACTGCTGATTCACGCGACCTGATTTGTTCGAGATACGCTGTGGTTAGTTCGACACTAGTTAATTCTCCCGTCCGCATCATCTCTCGTTGTTGAGTCGCTGATTTTGAGATAATAGACATGCTGGACCTGTGACTAACTAGCGAAAGCGAAGTTTGTTTGATTTTCTGGGAGGTGGTAAAGATTCCAATGCAAACGATTTACCTTGTCTGTTTTAGAGTACGGCAGGTACTCGAAAACATTCCTCATCCCGTTGCGGCGCGTTTTGTAGAGCGGCATCTCGGCTTAAGCATTCCCCGACAACGTCGTTGGCTAGGACATTGGTAATGTCAAGGGTATGTGCTAATGGCGCGACATCTTCTGTGTTGATTTCATCGAGTTGATGAACGTACTGGATGATCTGGCTGAGATGCATCGTCATACTATTGAGTTCATCGTCGGTTAGTTGCAGTCGTGCAAGCAAAGAGACTTTTTCAACATCGTCACGTGTTAGTGCCATGTTACGTTGCCCTAATCTATCGGAAGATGTTCAAGCAAGATGTCCCAGATGTTTTTGAATTGAGCAGGCGGTTACTTAGCACCGTTTACTTCTGGGTTTAAATAAATGGTTTAGTAACAACCGCTTTGCGTATGTTACCACTGCGAATACACTGTGTGCAAACTTTCATGCGGCGACTGCTGCCATCTTCTTGGGCGACACGGATACGTTGTAGATTTGGTTTGAATTTTCGTCGAGTGATTCCGGTGATCTTAGTACCAACACCACCAAGGTATTTAGCTTTACCACGGGTTTCGACAGAATTTCCAATTTGTGCTTGTTTGTTGCAAATTTCGCAAACTCGAGCCATCTTCGCGTTCCTCTTGAAAAACGATCGCCCCTGATAAATAGGGGACTTGGGGATTTGTAGTTATTTGGAACCGTAAGTATAACTTGTCCTCGGTGGTCTGCAACGGGTACTTTTATCCCATTATGCGTTTGTCAATTGTTTTATTTTGGGGGAATACTTGCTTAGGTGCGGTGTGCAGGCACGTAAGCAGTAAAAATATATCGTCGGTGACCACTGTTTTTATCAAAAACGATTCGCATCGCCGTCTCAGAACACCTAGAATGGCAAACTTGTTGTAGTATGTTGTAAAACTGATACTAAAACCTACGCTCTCTAGGAAGTTTATGATAATGTTGTTTTCGCTGAATCGATTTTGTTCGTTAGCTATTTCTACTTTATTGGTTGGTACTCTTTCGACGAGTATTGCGTTGCCCGACCAATCTTTGTTGGCCGCAGAGTTGCTAGTTTATCAAGGTACGATGGTGCCAGACGACGGCGACGCTACAACTTCGACGAAAGAATATAAAATTACCGTGTTACGTGATCGGGGGGACGACGGTGGTGTGTTGTATTGGACGATAAGAGAAAATGGTCGTGGGGAGTTATCGTGGATTGAACAGTTTGGTGTTTCCAGATGGATTGACGGCAACGGTTTCAATTTGCAGTCATCGCGAACTTCACTCGCCAACCCGTTGATATTATTTAACTCCGAAAATCACACATCGTTGATTCCGCTCGCGCTGTTTCAAATTGCGGATGGCGGAAAGATCAACATGGATACTGTCTGGAAGCAGGGCGGTTTAAGTTACCGCGTGACTGAACGTGAACAGATGAACGGAAAATCTTTTTGGCGAGTTTTGGGTTTTAACAGTTTTGGCACCAAACGAACGGTCTGGGTTTCCGCTGATGGAGTAATTAATCGTCTTGAAGAACGAGTGACTGTGGGGCAAGGTGAACGCCATACACTTGAATATCGACTTGTCAAACGAGAGGTCGTGAGCGATGAAGCGTGCGACAAGACGATAGCGGCTTTTGCGGAATTCACAAGTTTGCGAGATCAGCTTGAGTTGGATTTGCCAAGCAAAGAAGTTGTGTGGGACGACGAACAACTTAAGTTATTGCGTGCACAGAGCGACAAATTAATCGAGATTGCCAAGACAACGACCTTGGCGGACCTTTCATTGATTGCCAAGAAAGACGTGCAATCACAAAACGGTCGGCGGGGTGGCGTTGCATCGCTGACGACGCGAGCGATGGGGAAAGTCGTAACCACTCCTGGATTTGAATTGTATCGAGGATCTGGTTTTGATGAAGCGTCGCTAAAAGGGAAAATAACGATATTACACTTTTGGGATTACAAGGACAGTCCGTTAACTCCACCGTACGGACAGGTTGGGTATCTAGATTTTCTGTCCCGAAAATATGCGGACAAGGGTTTGCAGGTTGCTGGGGTCGTGGTTCGTCCTGAACTGGAAGATCCCACGCTGCGAACGCGAGTACGTGCGTCGACTAGAAAGTTCGCTAGCTTCATGAATTTGAGTTACCCAGTGCTAGCGGACGTTCAAGGGTATATCAGCGAGTTGGGCGACCCGCGTCGCGCGGGTGCCAAGTTACCGTTGTTTGTAGTTTTGGATAAATCTGGCAAAGTCGTTCATTACAAAGTTGGGTTTTATGAAGTTGATCGCCAAGTGGGCCTCCGAGCACTTCACGATATTGTTAAAGAGCAATTGGAGTAGGGTTTTTATATTGACCGCATTCCGCCCGGCATCTAAGCATCGCGGGTCAATGCGAGAATCTCGTTATGGCAGTGTCCGTTGGTGGCAATGCCCTCTCGATTGTGCACCGTAACAATGCCTTTCCAGTCAGTGAAGGTGCCGCCAGTTTCTTGAATCACAGGAAGAATTGCAGCGGCATCCCAGACGTTGAAAATCGGGTCAATCATGACTTCAGCACGTCCCGTAGCGACGAGTAGGTATCCGTAGGCATCGCCCCAAGTGCGAGTAATAGACACCCGTTGCTCGAGGTCTCGGAACACTTGGCGGCGGTTACATTCGTCATAGGTGCTTAATTGGGTTGTAACAAAACAGGCATCTGCAAGCGAGGTAACGTTGGAAACTTTGGGCTCGGTCATTTTAGCCTCGCCCCGACAATGCCGTGCCCCTTTGCCAATTTCGGCAAAAATAAGTTCGTCCAAAGCTGGTATATAGATCACGCCGCTCTGACTGTTACCTTCGTGTTCGATTCCTATCAACGTAGCGTAGAGCGGTACGCCTGAGATGAACGACTTAGTACCGTCGATCGGGTCGAGGATCCAGCGGTAGCCGGTCGACCCAGTGACGTCGTCAAATTCTTCGCCAAGAATGGCGTCTTCGGGGAAATCGTCAGCAATGCATTTTCGTAGCAGCAACTCTGCCTCAGTATCTGCCACAGTAACAGGTGATAGATCCGATTTTTTGATAACCTCTAGTTGATCATCTTGGAATCGAGTGAGCGTTTGTTGTCCCGCAGCAACGGCATATTGCACGGCAGCGAGCAACCGCGAGCTGAATTGGGTATCGAGATCGTTAAGCTGAATCGTTAGTTGTTCTAGGCGATTGTTCATGATGGTGATGCTGTTACCATTTTAGGTTGCTTCCATTTCGTTCTCTGTCGTCTTTGACTGTTTATCTGTCGCCTCTTGGCGAAAAGAGGAAATGCCAAGCATGATTGCTCCACAAACCAACAGACAATCGGCGATATTGAAATTTGGCCAGATGTGACCCTGATAAGTGAATAGGATGAAATCGCGTACGCCATAGGTGAAATTGGAATAGTCAGCTGCAAACGTATCAGTGGGGAGTCCGTTCATGCCCACGGGACGCCATAGACCCAAGTAGTCATAGAGATCCCCTAGGATACCAGTGGGATGCCAGAGCCCCAAGCGGTCATAAAGATTCCCTAGAATACCTGCAGTAACGGCGGCTAGGCAGACAGTGAGCCAGCGGCTTTTCCAGCCTTCACTCTTTATAAACCAAAACGCAATTGCTAGGAGAGCGACGCCGGAGAACATTGCAAAATACGAACTCTTGCCCTGCCCGATGCCAAACAATGCCCCTTGATTGACGGCTGTTTGAAACCCGAAAAAATCTTCGATTATCCACCATATTTTAAAGGGCTGTTTTCCAGGCAATCCAAGCTTGGAGAACATATAGGATTTCGACCAGAGGTCAAA
>JABJJO010000152.1 GCA_018660825.1 Planctomycetaceae bacterium
AAGTAACCGATACCGGTATTGGGATTCCCGTGGATCATCAGGATCGAATTTTTGAGCGATTTTACCGCGTCGACAAAGCTCGTTCACGTCAATTAGGTGGCACGGGGTTGGGTCTTGCTATTGTAAAACACCTCGTCAACGCTTTCGGCGCCGAAGTCGATGTAATCAGTGCAGCAAACCAAGGCACCACATTTCAAATCACATTTCCACTCGTCGATGATGCTGATGTGTGAGAGTGGTGCTATCAAAAAACAAACCCTTATTTTTGGTCGGGCCTGTTGCAAACAAATATCACGCAATGTATCGGATTTACATTTACTGTTAGACTGTGCGATTGTGTTTTCCCACCTGCCATTGCCTATCACTCTGCTTCATGTCCACAAATACGAACTCGCCCACCACACCAGGTAAACTTTATGATCGCTCATTTGCGTTAGCGTTTATTTGCAATCTATTGTTTGTCCCAGCCAACACACTGCTTGTGCATTATGCACAGTGGATCGATTACTTACGCAAGGATGAACCAGACCTCGCGTTAATCGACCTTGGCTATATCACTTCGAGCGGCCTCATCATTAGCTTTTTAGCGCGACCTTGGCTCGGTCAAATGGTCAATCGCTTCGGCTCAAAAAACATGTGGATGGTCGGTTACGTTTTTTTCCTCGTAGGCTTCCTTTCCAATCTCTTCATTACCGATGTCAACGCGTTTCTTTATATTTCCCGCGGAATCATTTGCTTGGGCGTCGCGTGCGTCTTTACTAGTTCCATTACCTATATCACAGTAACGACGCCCGCCGATCGACGCACCGAAGCGATCGGGGTTTTAGGGATCAGTGGGTTTTTTGGATTTGTTATTGGCCCACTATTGGGAGATTGCATTTTAGGAACTCAACCAACTGCTGAGGATTTCCGGTTATTCTTCTGGACAGGTTCTGGGTCCATATTAACCTCGATGGCGATCCTGCTTTTCATGCCAGCGACCAGTGGCAATCGAGTAAAAGGTACATTAAGTCTGCGGCGATTTTTAACCACCGTTAAAAAATATTGGCCTGGTAGCATTATCTACGTCAACGCTGCTTTTGGTTTGTGTATGACCGTCCCGCTGCACTTATTGAAAAAGTTTATTTTAGACAAAGAGCTAACGGCCCCTGTTTTTGGCACAGTTAGATTTATTACTATTTTCTACATTATCTATGCAGGCTGGGGCATTACGATCCGCTTGCTAGTAAAAAGCGCACCAGACCGCATCGGTCGTCGCAAGGTATTGTTAGTGGGTATTGTTGCGATGGTCGTAGGCTACATCGGTTTTTGTTTTATCACGGAAAACCGTTTATGGGCTCTGATCATCCCCGCATTTTGTTGCGGCACGGGACACGGACTTACGTATCACTGCATGACTTCCCTAACACTCGAATCATTTCCAGCGAAGCACCGTGGCACCGGAACTGCTCTAGCAATGATGGCTTTTGACTGCTCCGCGGTCGTAGGAATGCCAATCATCGCTTGGATTATAGTCGTGGCCGGCTACAACGCGATGTTTCTTGGCATCGCCGCCACAGTCACGCTCGTCGCCGGTATATTCTTTTACCAACACGGAGTGCGATAGCAGCAAGAGGGGCGGGGACGCCTCCAGCACAGGCATCGTGTACAATATTGCGCATGGCAAAATTGTACTTTTATTACTCAACGATGAATGCTGGTAAGTCAACAAGTCTGTTGCAAGCCAGCTATAACTACCAAGAGCGAGGCATGGAAACCTTGGTGCTAACACCTGCCATCGACACACGCAGTAGCACAGGACATGTATCTTCTAGAATCGGCATCACGACACCAGCAACTATTTTCAATAACACCGACAATCTATTTCATCTCGTCCGGGACATAGCAGCTACAGCCAATATTCATTGCCTCCTAATTGATGAAGCTCAGTTTCTAGAAAAAGCACAAGTCATACAACTGACCGACGTTACCGACGAACTCAATATTCCCGTCCTTTGTTATGGCTTGCGTACCGACTTCCGAGGAGAACTGTTCCCCGGTAGCAAACAACTACTCGCTTGGGCTGATGACCTAACCGAATTGAAAACCATTTGCCATTGTGGCCGCAAAGCCAATATGGTCCTCCGCCTCGACAGTGCGGGAAATGTCATCAAACAAGGTGCTCAAATCAAGATCGGCGGCGATGATCAATATGTTTCCGTGTGCCGCCAACATTTCAAATCAGGCATGGCCTCACGACGAAACGATGAATTAATGCTGGAGGGTTTTGATGATTAACCTAACGGGACATAATGCACTGATTACTGGATCCACTCAGGGTGTCGGTCAAGCAATCGCTGTCGCCATGGCACAGGCGGGGGCCAATGTCGTCATCCATGGGCTACATGACGACGACGCAGCGCAAAGAACTCTGCAACTATGCCAGACAACTGGACAAACCGCAGAATTATTGACGGCTGATCTGGCAAGTGACGTGCAGCAAGCCACACAACAACTATTTGCCAACGCACTCCAGTTGAATCCCGACATCGACATCCTCGTTAATAATGCTGGCACATATATTGATAAGCCGTTTCTCGAAATGGATTACGCGACGTTCGATAAAACGATGCACCTCAACGTGTATGCTGGATATTTTTTAACCCAACATTTTTCCAAACACTGGGTTCAGCAAGCTACCAACGGACGGGTTCTATTTATTGGATCGATCAACGGCAAGCTCGCAGAAGACGTACATACCGCCTACGACACTTCCAAAGGCGCTGTAGAAACAATGGTAAAGACTCTTGCCGTTTCACTTGCACCACTGAATATCCGAGTCAATGGACTAGCACCCGGTCTCTTTTATACGCCTTTGACAGCGCCCGCTTTGGACGATCCCCAATTCTTGCAATGGATGAAACAACACACACCCAATGGCCAAGTCCCAGCAGCCGACGTCTGTGGCGACGGTGCCGTGTACCTTGTCAGCGACGCAGCGCGACACGTCTGTGGCCATATGCTGATGGTCGATGGCGGTATGAGTATTTGGCAACAACCAGAACCGTAAACCAGCGGTACTTACACAATCTCATCGCCCGTTCATATAAATTCTTAAAAGAGCACCAAGATAATGACTAATCTTAATCCAGCACCACAACTGTCCTTGAAAACACATGACGGTACCGTTGTTGAATTGTCCCAGTACTGGGAAAAAATGTCCGCTGCTTTTTATTTCACACGACACTTGGGCTGAGTCTTCTGTCGTGAGCAGATGGTCGATCTGCAAAATAACCTTGATGATTTTCAGGCAGCCAACATCCAACCAGTCGTGTTCGTGATGGGAACCCCAGTGCAAGCGGCTCCACTTGTCGAAAAATATCAACTTACTATTCCGGTTCTTTGTGACCCACAACAAGAAGCATACAAGGCTTACAACATCCCTCAGGGAACACCATTACAATATCTGGGGTGGCGGGTTTGGTTGCCAGGACTACGAGCGATGTTTCGTGGCGGTATTGGAAAACCCATTGGCGATGTAACTCAAATGCATGGTACCATTCTTGTTAACACAGACGGAAACATCCAAACCGCGTTTACAGCGAAAAACTCGTCTCACTACCCTAGCCTCGCCGACATCACGACGACTTAATCAATCATTCAATCCTAACTGTGATTCAACACTCCATGTACGACCTAATTATCAGTGACATTGACGGTTGCCTGTCGCCTGAAGATTCCTCGCCAATGAATCTGGAAAAGCTGGCTCTAATTGCCCAACACAACCAATTAGCCTTCCGGCAGGGCGATCGCCCTAAACTCACACTCTGCACCGGCCGCCCGATTGCGTTTGTCGAAGCCTTATGTCGAGTTTTACAAAACCGCGACATCCCTTGTGTCGCTGAAAATGGCGTTTGGCTATTCGACCCGCGCGATAATCAATACAGCATGGATCCTTCCATTACCCCAGACCAACTGGAAATGGTCCACGCAGCAGAACGGTTGTCGTTAGAAATGTTTCAGGATCAAGGTGTCACTTTGCAACCTGGAAAGTCTGCCTCGGTAACGCTCTATCATCCCGACCCTGAAGTTATTCATGGGGTGATTCCCGTATTAGAAGCGGAGTTTGCAAAGCGTGAATGGCAATTCCGAGTCTCACCAACACTGTTCTATATCAATTGCGATTTGCCACAGATCAACAAAGCGTCGGGCATCGATCATTTACTGGTGCGAACCAACATTGACCCTAGACGTACAGCAGGTATCGGTGACACTTCGAGTGATTTAGCGATTGCGGATCGAGTGGAAACATTTGGCTGCCCAGCAAATGCTTTTGCCGAAGTCAAAGCGGCTGCTGATTTTGTTTCGCAGTTCGAGCAAATTGACGGAGTCTTAGATTTTATGCAATACCTAGAAAGACAAAGCGACGCATGACTAATCCCGCTCGTATCTGCATACAAATCCTATTGCTGCTATGTTTGGCGCATTTTACCGTCGACATTATTGCTACCACAATTCTGCCATTGCTGCCTACGATGGAAGAGCAAATGGGATTACAGCCAGAGGGGTTCTTGTATGGGTACATCATCTGGCGGATCACCGATTCGTGTAGCCAAATGGCATTTGGTTTTTTGGGGGATCGGTATCGAATTCGTTTTATCATATGGGCTGGACCATTATTGGCGCTTCTTTGTTTTTCCGTAATTGGATATGTCGAATCACCGGCGGTGATGGTGACCTTATTGGTTCTTGGTGGTATTGGCATTGCCGCATTCCACCCCGAGTGTGCAGCCACAGCGGGAAATTTATCGCCTGACAACCGTAGTCGCTTCATGGCTATGTTCGCATTATCAGGTTATCTCGGACAATCCATTGGTCCAATCTACGCCGGCAGCATATCGGACGCGTTTGCCCTTACGTTTGCCCTTAAAGGGTTAACATGGAATTTTGCTTGGGGATTACCTATCCTGCTAATCGTCACTCTTGGTTTGAGGCGGACACATACAAAACTTGAAACACAAACCGCTACGCCAGTGATACCAGACACATTACCCTCGGCACCGTTGCCGACACGCGAAATGTGTTTATTATTCACAAGTGGCATATTTCGAGTCATGCCTGTACTCGGTATTCCCATTGTTTTATCTTACTTATTAGCTAACAGCGGATTTAACGATATGGATAAAGGGGCCGTCGCTAGTGTTTTCATGGCAGGTCTAGGAATTGGAGGAATCTCTTGTGCCCTCGGCATCGGGCGGAACCACCAACGACTCATACTGTGGTTGCCTCCATTGCTGGCAACGGTTCCAGTCGTTGCTATTGGTTACGTGGATTTGGTGCCGTGGATACGTTTAACGAATGGACTATCTCTGGGACCGATACACATCCTAGCTTTAACCATCGGAGCCTTACAGGGAATTGCCATGCCCGTGTTTATTAGTTTTGCTCAGCAACTGATGCCGGACCGACAGCGGCTAGCTAGTTCTTTAACGATGGGTGTGACATGGGGTACGGCCACGTTGATATTCTACGCCGCCTTTTCCATTTTTAAATTTAATGGAAACCCACAGGGGATTTATTGGTTCTTTGGTGCCACCTGTCTAATCTGTGCAATCACCAGTTCTCTTCTTCGTCCGCTAAAAAACAACGCGTAATGATTCACCGGTTGATGGGTGAAGCATTTTTTGTGAACGGGCAAGGCGTCCATCTTTGGCGGACTCTAACCCTACGCGCCATGCTAAAATATTCATACATACTTCGCTGCATCATTTCTACACAGGTACTCTCATGATTCGTTGCTTTATTATCTTATTGTTGTTTCCATCATTAGTGTCCGCTATTGAGATCGATGTCTTGTTAACCAACGGCACCATCTACGACGGGAAATCTCTCGAGAACCGTATAGGAGACATTGCAATTAACAATGGTAAAATCATTGACCTCGCAAAAAACAAAACGGTGACCGCAAAGTTAGTCATCGATTGCACGGGCAAGATCATATGCCCTGGTTTTATTGATTTACATAATCACAGCGATAACCAAGTCGTTGCTGCAGCCACGCGCGCCAACATAAACTATCTACTCCAAGGATGCACGACCATCGTGACTGGCAATTGTGGATCAGGGCCCGTTAACGTCGACAAGTATTACACCGAGATAAACCAAGCTGGCAGCGGTACAAACGTTATCCATCTCCTCGCACAAGGAAGTTTGCGAAGACAAGTCATGGGCAGCGAACGCCGCAAGGCAACATCAGCGGAACAAGCAGCAATGTTGGAACTCGCTGATAAAGCGATGAGCGCTGGTGCCTGGGGTATGTCGACTGGCCTCATCTATGTACCAAGTTCATACGCCGACACAGCAGAAATCACAGCCATTGCAGCCGTCGTCGCCAAATACGGTGGCATCTATGCAAGCCATATTCGGGGAGAAGGTAGTGGTTTGATCAACAGTGTCAATGAAGCGATGAAAATTGGACGCGATGCCAACCTGCCAGTGCACATATCACACTTTAAATCTAGCGGCCGCAATAACTGGGGATTAGTGCGTGTGGCTGCCAAGGCCATCCAAGCTGCACGTGATGACGGTCAACAAGTGACTGCGGACCAATATCCCTATCGAGCTTCCAGTACTTCACTCAGCGCGACAACCATCCCTACTTGGGCTCGGGCCGGAGGCCAGCAAGCCATGATAAAACGATTCGATGATCCTCAGGATGGTAAGCGCATACGAATGGCAATTCAAGCGAAACTAGACCGAACCGAAGACGGCGCGTCCATTCGGATTGCTCGCTGCTACCAACAAAAATGGGTTGGTAAAAGCATCGCTCAAATTGCAAAACTAGAAAACACGCCCGCTCTAGAAATTGTTGAGGTGATCGAACGCAATGGTGGTGCGAGTGTGGTGAACTTTAGTATGGATCCCGAAGATGTACGCTTTGTGATGAGTCTCCCGTGGGTGGCCACCGCTTCGGACGGTCGAGCTTATTTGCCCGGTGCCGATAAACCACACCCCAGAAGCTATGGCACATTTCCTCGCAAAATCAGCCTCTTTGCACAACAAGAAAAAATCATCTCTGTTGGACATGCTATTCGCAGTGCAACCGGACTGCCTGCTGAGATCCTAGGGCTTAAAGATCGTGGCACACTAAAACCAAATATGGTGGCCGATATAGTCGTTTATGATCCGACGACACTACAGGACAAAGCGACGTTTGATGACCCTCATCAATACTGCGTAGGCATCGAATATGTGTTTATTGGTGGTGAACTTGCCGTGTACCGAGGTCGACCAACAGGTGCTCTACACGGGCACGCACTAAAAAAACCGCCTCGCTAAAATCACTGGTCTAGTGAAACAACGACCATCATCCGTTTACATTTTGCCTAACAAGCCGCGTTCTCGCATCCATTGCTCACAGCGTTGCGGCCAACGATGACTATTGGATGCTGATTTTCGCAAACCATAGCCATGACCACCGGTTTCTGTGATATGCATTTCCGCAGGCACTCCCGTTCGCTTCAATGCCAACCATAACAAGACACTACTTTCGGGAGTCACGCCGTCGTTATAGGCGTGTGCCATAAACATCGGGGGCGTATCTTTAGTGACTTGTACTTCGGGTACTAATTTTCCATCTTTGACTAGATACGCAGGATAAACCAACACGGCGAAATCTGGGCGACAACTAATCTCGTCGATCGCATCGATTTCATCATAATTTCGTTGGTTATATTTCAGAGCTGCCATCGCAGCTAAATTTCCCCCTGCTGAAAAGCCTAGGATACCAATGCGGTCCTCGGCGATTCCCCACTGCTTTGCCCGTGCACGAGTAATACTCAGCGTCCGCTGAGCATCTTGTAATGGTGCGTGATAAGGAGGCAAACCGGCACGTCGTGGTACACGATATTTTAAAAGAACTGCATTAACGCCAATTGTATTCAACCACTCACAAACTTCCGTACCTTCCAAATCAAACGCCAGTATGTTGTATCCACCACCAGGACACACAACGATTGTTGTGCCTGTGTTCTTGTCTTTTGGAGCAGGATAAAACTGTAACGTCGGCGTCGAAACATTGGAAATCCTCAGTACTTGCTTTTGCCCAGGCTTACTCGGCGTCGCTTGTTCCTCGCCAATATTGTCTGTTTCCTGAGGTGCGGTGCTGGGCCAGATATTTTCCGGTTTACCCTCGGCCGCTGATATGTCAGGAAGATCAACAACCATAAATACCGTTATTAATGTAATCCAGTGCAGGCGCATGCGAATTTCCTTTTTATAGTTATTTGTGAACAATTGTACATTATAATGCATTCTCTTGTTTCATTCCCCTCGGTTACCCAACATGCATACTCGTTTCACGAATCTGATCGGAACACTCGTTCGTAAAGTTGCTCACCGAGTAATTAAACGATTTTACCCTCGCATCCAAATAACCGGGGCGGAACGAATTCCCAAAACCGGTCCTGTCTTATTTTGCGCTAATCATCCCAATTCACTTGTCGACCCTATTTTAATCGGTATCGCCGCTCGCCGTCCCGTCAGTTTTATGGCCAAAGCGCCGCTGTTCAAAACACCCCTACTCGGGCCCATCATTAAAGCGCTCGGAATGGTGCCGGCTTATCGAGGCCGCGATGATGCGCGACAAGTAAAAAAAAACAGCGCCAGCCTAGCGCTCGTCGCTAAAGGACTCAAAGCAGGAAGAGCCATGGGCATCTTCCCCGAAGGCGTATCCTCTGACGCACGGCAACTTGGGATGGTACGAAGCGGCGCAGCGCGGATTGCACTCGAAGCATTCGACAACGGCGTCACGGACCTGGTCATCATCCCGCTAGGAATTAACTACGACAAAAAAGAACAGCTGGGAAGTAAGGTTTGGATCGACGTGGGACAACCTCTCGACCTTGCCAGTTGGATCCCCGAACATTCGCAAGACAATGAGGAAACAATTGCTCCGAGCGATGACAAACGTTTAAGACGTAAACTCACCGAAGAATTAGGCACTGCTCTTAAAAAAGTAGTCGTCCACGTCAACAATGTCGATTGGGATCCGCTACTTACTGATCTGGAAATTATTTTTAAACGAACAAAACATAAACCGTCCCACCACATACCTGCTCTCATGCGCCGCAAGCGAATTGCCGACGGCATTAATTATTATTACGAGCAAAATCCAGCGACCGCCGACGAGATCATTGGAGAAGTTGAATCCTATCATCGTGAATTGCGCAGTGCTGGATTAGTTATCGACGATCCCATTTTAAATCGCAGTCGAACTTATGCCATCTTCACTTTTTTATGGCAACTCGCAGTGCTTGTACTCTGGTTTTTGCCAGCCTTATTCGGGTCCATGATGAATATGGTGCCATTTCTCATTACACGCAAAGTTTCGGTAAAGTTTCAGGATGACGGCCAGAAGACGATTGCCACCTGGCGACTTGTTTGTGGGATCCCTATTTACCTACTGTGGTATGGGATCATCTATATCACCGTCCTGTACGAAACACACCAATTACCGATGGCGATGATGATGAATTTCATGTTGCCTATCACCGGTAGCATTGCTTTGCGGTATTGGCCCTTTTTCGCTACATCCATGCGGCATATGGGCCATCAATTCCGCACGCTTACCAATCGTAAGCAGTTACACGGCCTGCGAGAAAAACTAGCAGGCATCCGAACAACATTAATCGAATACGCAGAAAAGTATGCGGAAATATCACCTCGACCCGAGAAAACTCCAATCGTTCGCCCCTTCATGATGCTGTTTGCCAAGGCGATCGGAACCGCCTGTTTTTTGGCAATCGCGTTTGTCATCTATTTTTATGCGGTGAATCTAGTCAGTTCCAAATTTGCACCAAAAACGGAAGCGACAAATCCATTAGCATCAAAATCATCGACGGAAGTTCATGAATCTCAAGTTGCAGCAACGAAAGAGCTTATTGCGATTGAACAGGCTTATCGCAACACCCTGCTAAAGGCTCGCAAACTGCTAGCCAGTTTCGTCGCAGGCAATGTCCATATCGAAGAGCAACAAGATAGTGACCAAATTCAAGGCTTGCTGCGACGATATTGTACCTATCGTGATAACTTACTACGAATCTCGCTAACCTATCGACCATTTCAAGATGAAACTCTGTTTGTCAATCAGCAATCTCAAGATCGCGCTTTCGTCCTTTTCGTCGCTGCCACACTTTTACGGCATGAGATGTCCGCTAATTTCATCGAGGCACATGATGATTTTCTACCCGTGCGAAAGTTGCTTAACCGCCCCGAAACACGCTGGGGAATTCCAGCAGGTGTCTTTGATCGCGTTCAGCACGAGCTACTTGATACAACCTACCAAGATTTGGTTTTCACCGCTGAAACGGCCTATCTACAACGGCAGAATCAAGTTGAACAGACCACTGCACATGACGCACAAACCACGCAACTGCACAATATGATTAAAAATGCTCGAGCGGAAATTGCTAAGATACCTGAGTTTGGTATTAGGGCTGGTGTGAACCGTGCGTTGCGAGACGCGAAGGACAATGCTAAAGGTCTGTACAATCACATTAATGCCTTTACCGGAACCGTCATCGGTGACTTCAGAGTTAACCAACGCGAAATCGACAACCTGATTGGGCCCGACGACCTACATGGATTTCATCAAGCTTTGAAACCCGGGGACATCCTGATTGAACGACGAGATTGGTATGCCTCGAATGCATTTCTACCTGGGTTTTGGCCACATGGAGCAATGTATGTCGGAACGGTACAAGAAATGAAAGATGCGGGCGTCTATGAGCTCGTACGTAAAGCTATTCGACAATTCGCTGATGAGGAGGCGGCAACCGAAAACGCCGCAAGTAAGGCTCACGCTCAATCCCTACGCGACATTCTTGATGAATTCGAAAGGCCTGGGAACCGCTTTGAAGACCATCATGTCATCGAAGCTGTCAGTGAAGGAGTCGTCCTCAACACGATTAAGCATTCAGCTGGTGAGGCAACGTCGGTATGTGCTTTCCGCCCAGTTCTACTTTCCAAAGAACAAACTGCCAAAGCCGTTGCTAAGGCGTATTTCTATCTTGGTCGAGATTATGATTTCGATTTCGATTTCGAAAGTCCAAATACATTAGTCTGCACAGAGGTTGTGTATCGCTGTTACGAAGGTAATCGCGAAGGCTATCCATTGCAATTTAAGCTGTCTACCATCTTGGGAACGCACACTTTACCAGCACAAAACATTGTCAAAAGCTATGTCGACGCCGTCCAGCAAAACGATCCAGACAACCAACTACAATTGATTGCTTGGATCGACACAGATCGCCATAAAAAACCATCTTCGACGCTCATGATTTTCAACGGATCGACGAGCGGACCGGATCACATCTTCTTTGAAGAGACGTTAAAACGTCCGGGATTAACATGGGAATGGGAACGCCAACAACATGGATTGCGAGCATTAGTAACTAGGCCGACGGAATATCTATTTTACTTGTGTTTTAGCACGACCGTTGGCGCAGCACTTTATCAGGTCACGGTCCGACGTCGTCGCCGCAAACGTGCCGAATTGAAATAGCTCTGAACGTCGCGGGAAAAACAAGTGCATCACGATTCTTCATCATTGTCCGTTGACGCCCACACACATATTATTTGCTGGGGTGAAAATCCAGCTGATGGATTTCTATCACCTTCCACTCAAAAGTCGCTGATCACCAAAATGTTGATTCGGCTCTCAGGCATTCGTCGCGAAAAAGGTGATACGATGTCCGAAAAGCTTTTGAATCGACTATTTCACGACCTGGAAACAACACAACTCGACTACGTCGTGCTGTTTGCCCAAGATGCCGTTTATCGTGACGATGGCACAATCGACCTCGCCCAAACGCACTTTTTTGTGTCCAACGATTATGTACTACACTTGGCAACTCGCTCTGACAAAATCATACCCTGCTGCAGTATTAACCCCCTGCGCCAAGATGCATTGCAGGAGCTAGACCGCGTGTGGGATGCGGGTTGTCGCATTGTCAAAATCCATACAGCAATTCAGGGTGTCAGTCCCGATCTTGTGGCCTTTGATCCGTTTTATAAACATGCTGCCGATATGGGGATGGTGCTAGTTTTTCACACTGGATATGAACATTCCTGCAAAGTTATTTCACAAAAATTTACCGACCCCGCAAAGCTACAGCGGGCACTCGATCATGGCGGCACAATCATTGCTGCCCATTGTGGTACTTGTGCGTTTTTTGACCGAGAAAATTATTACCCACACTTTATCGAAATGATGAACCGCAACGACAACTTGTATGGAGATACAGCCGTGATGGCTGGGTTCGTTCGACTCGCTGCTTGTAAACGACTAAGTTTAGAATCTGAAAGTATTACCAGTCGCATTATTCACGGCAGCGACTATCCCATTCCACCGTCACGCATCCCCCACCTCCGCCGCGCAGGATTCTTTCCGCCAAACCGCAAAAACCTACTCGACCTCGATTTACATATCAAACGAGCCTACAACTATAGCCCCCAATACGAAAACCTGATCTTGGACCTATTACAAGATTAGGGCTCCGCGCATTCGTGTTAATTTGGCCGGAATTTAAAGATGCTCTTTCCATTCACTGATTCACCTGTGAAATAAACTTCGCCTTGTTCGTCTAACCCAAAAGCCATGACGGGACTGCCGGTGCCGCGCAGCTGAATATTCTCGATCACTTGTTGCGTTTTAGAATCATATCGTAATGCCCAAATCCGACCACTTGTATAATCAGCGAATAAATAACACCCAACCAACTTAGGAAACACTTTGCCGCGGTAAACATATCCGCCAGTGACTGACTTTCCGATTTGATGATCGTATTCCCAAACAGGATCCGTGACCTTTACCTGTGGGTTGATTTTTGCATTACCAAAACCGTAACTACCTTCAGCGATACTCCAACCATAGTTAGCACCTTTGCGAAGAATATTAATCTCTTCCCACTGATCCTGCCCAACGTCGGCGATCCAAATATTCCCCGTCAGAGGGTCATTAGCAATACGCCATGGGTTTCTAATTCCATAGGCGTAGATTTCTGGCAAAGCGCCTTTCGTCTGCAAAAAGGGATTGTCCTCTGGAATCGCATAATTTTTGCCTGCAGATTTATGATCGACATCAATTCTAAGGATGGTACCCATCGGATTACTTAAATCCTGACCACGGCCTTCGGGATCATTACGCCCACCGCCGTCCCCAAAACCAATATATAACAATCCATCATTACCAAAAGTCATCGGGCCACCATTGTGATTTGCAAATGGCTGGTCGATCTTCATTAAAATCAATTCACTATCACCACTCGCCGTTCCAGTACTTGGGTCCACCGTAAAACGAGAAACATAGCTAAACCGACCATTTTTCAGTGACGATTTATTGGACGTGTAATAAACAAACACGTATCCGTTCTGTTTAAACTTTGGGTGGATTGCCATCCCCAACAAGCCCTCTTCGTTTACGTTGGACGCTGCGTCATGAGCTTGTACTCGATCCTGTATATCTAGAATCACTGTTGCTTCCTTAACGTCAGCTTGGTTGTTAATGGCATAAATTCGCCCTCGCTGATCAGCGGCAAATAATCGATTCGTGCCATCTCCAGGATGAATCAATTCCACCGGACGCAAGACTTGGACGCGTCCGTTCTCATCCGCTCCTTCAAAATCCTCCCACTTTATTTGTGGAAATGCTTCGACAACTTCTAAGTGCATTTTTGAATCACTCGACTTCGGTGCTGCGCCACCAGCGCGCGGCAAGCGAATCTTGATATTTCGATAAGACACCAAATTGCCATGGTCCTGTAAACAAATATGGCCTTTGCCGGTTTTCCCAAACTCGGGATATTTCGCAAACTTACTTTTTGCGATTCGCTCAGTCCAGTCCTTTGAATTCATATTAAAATGAAAATAGCTAACACCATTAAGCTGTACTTCACAGTCTTTCTTCGCAATTCGTAAATACAATTGGTTCCATTGTCCCGCCGGCCGAGTGGCGTCATCCATCGCGATTCCCTGATAGCCAACTTGAGCTTCAAACATCTTTGCCCAATTTGGTTTGCTAGGTTTGTACAGCTGATAAAGCCAGCCTGCTTTCTGTGGGTCATGACCGTCAGCGTTATCCTGCACTTGGATTTCGGGTCCCGTATGCCATGGTCGCGCCAATGATTCGGACACGTGGTACATGACACCACTATTACCACCTTTGGAAATCTTGTAATCCAACGACAATTCAAAATGATCGTATTGCGCAACGGTAATAATGTCTCCCGCTCCAGCAGCTACCCGACTCAGAGCACCATCTTGCACTTGCCACCCAGCGCTAATGCCATCCTTCTTAAAGTTGCGCCAGCCTGTTGTTGATTTTCCATCAAACAACATCTTCCAACCTGTTAGTTTTTCTGCGGGAGTTAATCCGTTAAGTGGTACTTCCGCTCGTAGTTCTGTGACTTGCAAGCCATAGACAACAATAACACTGCACAACACATATCCGATAAGGGATTTCATAGCTACTTCTTTCCTAGAGAGATAAATAACACAAAAATGGTTTCCTACGCGATGATTGCATCAATCGGTCGACCCACTTCTTTTTCAATACGTTTACGTTCAGGAATTTGCATCCGCGAGGAATCAAGTCCAAGTTGTTTTAACACCGTTGCATGAATATCAGTAATGTAATGACGTCCTTCAACGGCATGAAAACCGAGCTCATCCGTCGCACCATGCACTATGCCACCCTTGATGCCCCCGCCTGCCATCCAAACACTAAATCCGAAGGGGTGATGGTCACGACCGTTTGAGTTTTGAGTGCCTGGCGTACGGCCAAATTCCGTCCCCCACACAACCAATGTCTCGTCTAACAAACCACGTTGTTTTAGGTCCGCGATTAAACCGGCAATGGGTTGATCAACTTCTTTGGACAACCGAGCATGTCCTGTTTTGAGATTGCTATGAGCATCCCAAGCCCCCGCTCCACCATTGCTGCCATGAAATATCTGGATGAATCGCACACCTTGCTCGACCAAACGCCGCGCTGCTAAGCATTGTTGTCCCACTGTCTTTGTCTCTTTTTGATTCAAACCGTACAGGGACTGAGTCGCTTCCGTTTCATCCTGAAAGCGAACAATTTCCGGAATAGCACTCTGCATCCGAAACGCTAATTCATACGACTTGATGCGGGCCTTCATGGCGGCATCGTCAGGGTAATCCTGTTGTGCGATACCGTTGAGTTCGCCGAGTAACTGAAATTGAGCTAACTGTTCTTCTCGGTATATCTCTTTGCCGGGAGCCGCAAAGGGTAACGGATTTTTCGGATCTACATTCAATTGCACACCGGCATGTTCTGGCCCTAAATAACTCGCACCATGTGCCTCTTTGCCTCCGCAACAATCAGCAATAGGTGTCCCCATCACGATGAATTTTGGGAGATTCTCATTGAGGGTGCCTAGGCCGTAGTGAATCCACGACCCAATCGTCGGAAAGAATCCATCCAAGCGATGACGGCCCGTATGAAACTGTAATTGTGCACCGTGGTTATTATCCGTAGTCCACATGCCACGACAAATCGATAATTCGTCTATCTGTTTGCTTAAGTGGGGCCACCAATCGCTAACTTCAATCCCACTTTCGCCATGTTTTCGGTAACCAACTTGCAGTGGATATACATTAGGCCAAATATGGCCATTGGCATCATCAGGAACAACCACTCGCAGGTTCTGCTCATTGTATTTATTCGTCAACGCATCTTTAAACGGAGTATCACCAATGCTTTGACCAGCGTACTTATTGAGTACCGGCTTAGGATCAAAGCTTTCCATATGACTAGTGCCACCGACCATGAACAGCCAAATCACGTTTTTCGCTTTAGGCGCAAAATGTAACCGACCGGGTTCCATGCCACCTTCATTCCCAAACCCCTCCTCCGCGAACATGCTTCTGAGAACAACACTCGTAAAACCCATACCGGTACCAGCAAGAAACCGGCGGCGTGCTGCGCGATTTGTGTGCGAATATTCGATCATAAATGAATTCCTGTGAGTTAACGTATCGTAATGAATTCGTTGTGATTTAACAGAACTAACACCAAATTTTCACAAGCTCGAATTTGAGGGTCTTCAGCGGCGGCAATATCTACTTCAGCCCCCGAATCAAATTTGGTTAGCACGTCGGGGTTACTTAGTTTTTCGGTCTGTTGGTTAATGAAAGTCTGGCAAGCGGCAAGTTCACGTTTGCTCGGTGGACGCCCTAAGATTTGATCAAATCCCATCTGAATAAATCTAGGAATATCCTTGTCGTCAAGTTGTTGGATTATGCTCGCTGCCAATACTCGAGATTGACGCTTGGCTAATGGGCTATTAGCCATCGCCAGTGCCTGTTGCGGAATAATACTGTCTTTTCTTTCATAACATTCCTCAGGACTCGCAACATCGAAAAGTTGCAAAAACGTCATCTGTTTTTCGTAGGCTGTTTGGAAATAGACACTGCGTCGATAGTTGGTCATCCCATCAGCAAATGGAATTTCCGGGCCTCCCATTTTGAAATCCAACACTCTAGAAACATGCAGTACGCTATCACGCAACACCTCCGCCTCCATCCGACGTGAATTCATTCGCCACAAGAACTTATTTTTTGGGTCTTGCTGTTTGTTCCGGACTGATTCAGATTCAGCCGAAGAACGCATTTGATAGACACGACTATTCATAATCAAACGGTGAACATGCTTCATGCTCCAATTATTTTCCATCAACTCAACCGCCAGATAATCCAACAACTCTGGATGTGAAGGCGCTTGGCCATTGAGGCCAAAATCAAACACGGAGGGCACCAACGCTTTACCAAAATGCCTTAACCAAATATGGTTAATCGCCACTCGAGCGGTCAGCGGGTTGTCTCGTGAAATAATCCAGTTAGCAAATGCCAGACGCCGACCACTGCTCGTCTGAGGATAAGTCGGACCTAGTGAAGAATACGCAGCACCCACCGCCATTTCTTCTTTGCTAAGTTTCGCTGCCTTTTCCTTCGCGGTCTTCGCCGCTTGGATGGCATTATTGAGCTTCTTCTTATTTGCCTCATTATCTGCCGTCGCCACTCTCGCTTCCGCTGCAGTCACTGCCGCTTGGGCAACACCTTCCTCATGTGTTGCCTGCAACCGTTTCATGGTTTGTTCCGCCGAAAATGCGGTTTGATTCAGTTCCACAATACCATCTGAGGACGACCGTAATTCTCTAAACTTTGCCGTGTCCGCTGCAGTCCGAGTCGCAACAAATATTATTTGTTGTTGTTTCACATCTAGTGCGAGCTTAGCTATTTTAACCGCGTGCTCTGCGGAAGCTAACCGATCCGCTAATGGCAAGCTATTTGGAGATTCCTTAGGCGCGCCCGATTTTGGTAATTCCAAAATAGCATCTGCAGCTAACGTGCTGATTTTCAATGAGTCGATTGTGCCTTGGCTATCAAACGTCCAAAACTGCAAAGGTCCTTTTGCCCGAACTGGAGCAAAACTCAAAGCTTGGGCAAACTCGCCATTGAGATACACATTGGCAAGCTGCCCTTGAATCAAAAACCGAATTGATATCTTCTCATTGAGTTTAATATTTTGGGGCAGTGTGCCATCTTTTCGATACACGACCGCGGCGCCATCTCGCTCGGTAAACTGCGATTTCGGTCCGCCAGCATAGGCACTAACATAAAATCCTAAACAGCGGCCTGCCTCTTTATCAAAATCAAACCCAACCGATTTCCATTTTTCGCCGCCTCTAATTGTCACGTCAACAGTTAACTCAAAATCCTGTGGCAACTCAGTCTGCAATTCAATCCGTCGCACCTGTTCGCCCAGTTCATTTTGAACCAATGCTCCATCCTTTATATTCCAATCGCCGTCTATTATTTTCCAACGTTGATTATCGAGTTCCTCAAAGTCATCCTGCAAAACCACAACTTGTTTTTTAGCAGCAACCAAGGGTTCCTTTTCTCTCTCTTCATCCTTATTATCTTCAGTGACTTTTTCTTGCATCAATTTCTGCAAGCTGCCCTCTGCCGATTTCAACTGGCTTGTTGCCGACGCCAACTCGTTTTCCGCTCGAACTCGATCCTGTTGTTGTGCCGAATCAATGGAACCAGGATAAAACGCTGCCGCGGGTAGTTTCACTGATTCAACTTTAAGTGGTACATCAAACAACGACGGAATGCCGGGCAGTATGACCTCGTCTTTTTTAGGTGTCCGATCATCGCCTCTCAAAAACACATAGGTTGGGTCGTTCAATCGTTTATCGAACACTCGAGGAATCGTTTGCCCGAGGGGATTCACCGAAGATGCGACGATAGAATCGCGAACGTCATGTGTTTCAAAAATAGCACGGTATTGGTAATAGGCTCGTTGGGAAATCGGGTCGTACATATGGTCGTGACATTTAGCACAACCGATCGTCAATCCCAAAAACGCTTTTCCGCTATGTTCGATTGTCTTATCAAGCCACGTGTGTCGATTGAATTTATACCAACTGCGAACTAAATAACCGGTCGCACTTAATGCTGCGGGATCCGTGGGCGCAGCTTCATCACCCGCCAGCATATGCTGTACCATCGTGGCATAGCTTTTGTCTTTGTTGAGTGAATCAATAATCCAATCACGCCAGTGCCAAACATGTTTTTGGCTATTGCGAACTTCTGCTTTATATCCTGACCAATCACTGTAGCGCCAAACGTCCATCCAGTGTCGTCCCCAACGTTCACCATAACGGTCACTTGCTAATAGCTGATCCACTAAATCTGCCATCGCAGTTTCCGATTGATCAGCAAGAAACTGTTCGACTTGACTCACCGTCGGTGGAATGCCCTTTAAATCCAAATACGCCCGACGGATGAGTGTACGGCGATCGGCAGTTGTGGTTGGTTGTAAACCGTGTTGCGAGTGACCCGCGGATATCCAACGGTCAATTTCATTTGTATTCCATTTGCCGTCCTTGCTTTGGGGAGCAAGGATTGCCACTGGTTTATCGTATGCCCAGTGCTCAATACTAGCGGCATCATCACTGCCAATGGCTCCGTCATCAATCCACTTGACTATAAGGTCGATCTGTTGACTTTTCAGTGGGGGACCACCGGCGGGCATTAACAAATCTTCTTCTTCGTCTCGCAACACTCGGATTAACAAGCTCGTCTGACTGTTGCCCTTAACAATCGCTGGACCACGAACGCCGCCGGTTAACATGGCTGCGATAGAATCGAGACGTAATTCACCCTCTGCTTCAAGTTGGCTGTGGCACTTAAAGCACTTGGCCACCATGATCGGCTTGATATCGCGGAGATAATCGACAGCATCTTGGGCATGCATCGCAGAACCGATCCACGATACCATGCAAATCCAAAAGATAATGACAAGTCGATTCATTATATAACCGTATTTCCACCCCTAGATTTTGGATTGTCAGATGTACTTATCTAAGTAACCTGCATTGTAATCCAAATTTAAACACCTTGTTAAAAAAACGGGCACTCCGCTCCTGCAAAACGGGGGTTCATTGTCTTGCCAAACTCGAACGTGCTCGATCGGAAAACCGCTCTTCGTCGGCAAATGGACACCGAGAGCCGCCCCCACACTAATGAATTTTGGTGGTGCCGTTTACACGCATGGTATGTGCCGCTGTTGTTCTAAATATTGGACAACCTGATCTGCTAGGGCGGCAGCCTCATCTGGCCCCGCATGCAAATGCAATTCCGGTGACTCCGGGGCTTCATAGGGGTCGTCGATCCCCGTCATACCTTTAATTTCGCCGGCTCGAGCTTGTCGATATAAACCTTTCGGGTCCCGTGATTCACAAAGTTCGAGCGATGCATCGACATAAACTTCGACAAAGGCACTCATTTGAGATTCCAGCCGCTGTCGTACCTCTTGCCGGTCGCGACGATAGGGACTTACAAATGCGGCCAATGTAACGAGACCAGCGGAGGCAAACAATGCGGCGGCACTGCCCACCCGGCGGATGTTCTCTTGACGATCTTGTGCTGAAAAACCCAAACCAAATCGCTGTGCAAACTCATCACTGAAATCAGCCAGCATTTCTTTACTTGCCGTAAGACCATGCCGCACGTTGTCGCCATCCAGTAATGTCGTGTGGACACCGCGAGCAAAAAGTTTCTGTTCAACGATATTGGCGACTGTGCTTTTACCGCTACCGCTGAGTCCCGTAAACCAGACAACACAACCGCCATGGCCATTTAACTCAGCATGTTGCTCTGGTGTCACGGAATGTTCGTGCCATGTGATTTGCGTATCGTCCATGCTATCTCCGTCTCTGACTTTCCCAATCGATACTTAGCCTATTTATTCGGCTTGAATTCCAGCTAGCTGACATAGTTGAGCATTCATTACGTGTTGAGGACAACTCCAAACCATAAAAAACAGCGCCTCTTGGCACCAACGTCCGGTTGGATGCCCCGTCACAAATCCAGCACCTTTGGCCGCTGACAATGATGCTTGAGTGGCGCGCAGCACCAAATCATTAGCTCGTATCCTTAAATCTTCAGCAGCACAGGATGCAATACCAGCGGCTGTGTCTAACAATTCTCCTCGTAGCCCATCCCACTCTGTCCGTAGCGACTGCGCTGGATCTCGCAAATCATCGCGCTGCTGTGACTCCTTCACAACAAATTCAATTGCCGCGCCAGCCAATCCAATCGCCAACGTTGACGTTTGTAATCCGCCCGTGCGCGCTCCGATGCCTGCCGCCATTACATTTTCAACAGGGCCACCAAGTAACCATTTTCGATCCACCTCAACGTTATCCATACTTACTCGACCAGTGTGACTGGAAGTCAACGCTACCAAACGCGCTGGATCGTGTAGCGTAACTCCCGTTAATGACGTCGGCATGACCGTTAAAATTTGTCTTCCGTCCTCGAGAGTTGCGCCAATGACCAAGGTTTCGGCTTGAGTGGCTCCGGTAACCCAAGGACAGAATCCGTTGAGGATAAATCCGGTTTCGGTTTCGACGGCAGTCAACACAGATTTCGCCAAATGCCGATGACTCGTAGTCAAATGTGAAATACCAACAGTTGAAAACTGGCTGCCGTCTAACAGATTGGGAAGCAATGTTTGCCGCGCATAGTCGTTGCCCGCCAGAGCAATTCGCTGACAAGCACCAGTGCGTTGAGTGATGATGAAGGTGGTTGTTTGGCAAGCCGCACCAAGTGCTAGGTAGCCTCGCGCCAAATCAACCGCCGACCAGCCCAAGCCACCATGTTCTTCATCGATAAACCATTTAAAGACACCATACTTACCGCATAATTCTAATTGCTTACGCGGCCATGGAATTTCGCCTGATGTCGTTGGGTTATCTAGTTGAGAACTTAAATCGCGCAAGGCATTACACAATAGCACTAAGGCTGGGTCGTCTGGCGATAAAATTAGTTCCGAGTCTACAAGTTCATTCATCTCGTCATTATATCCTCGACAGACACATTTTGAAGGGGCACGTCTGAATACGGATTACCGACACATCTTAAAAATGGTACCCTGTATTATAACAACCATGAACAACAAAAATGATTTGACATTGTGCCAGCGGCACTTTGGACAAATACATTATCTTTTAGACAGGAATAAATTTGTGCCAAATAAAGTGGACGTAGTTTACCTAGACGCTGAGGACAATATTTGTGTAGCAGCCCGCGATTTACCTGCTGGGCACACCTTAGAAATCGCTGGCCAACATTTTAGTCTACAACAAGACATCCGTATTGGTCACAAAATTGCTGTCGTTAAAATTCCCAATGATTCACCCGTTTTCAAATATGGACAGCCCATTGGCATAACGACCGAACCTGTGTCTCCTGGGCAATGGGTTCATATTCACAATGTGCGATACGATGTCCCTGAAGGTGATTATGAAAAGGCGACCCAACACCCGCCTGTACCGGAACCAATGACCGACCGCACATTTATGGGTTACCGGCGAGCGAACGGTTCCGTCGGCACACGCAATTACATCGCAATTCTTGCCTCCGTGAATTGTTCCGCTACAGTCGCGCGATATATCGCCAGACATTTCACTGATGAACTATTACAGGAATACTCTAACATCGACGGCGTTGTTGCATTCTCTCACGGAGAAGGCTGTGGCATGGAATTTGGTGGCCTACGGCATGAGATGTTGAACCGTGTTATGGGGGGAATTGCGCGGCATCCAAATATCGGTGGGTATTTGATCGTTGGACTGGGGTGCGAGCAAGGTACCATTGGTTATCTAGTGGAAAGCCAAAATCTCGTGCAAATTGAAGGGCTCGCAGATTCAGACGATCTAGAAAATACTACGGGACAACTCGCTGGACCTCCAACCCTCAGCATGCAAGATCATGGCGGTACAGTGCGGACAGTAGAGTTAGGAATTGAACAAGTCAAGAAGCTATTACCATTAGCGAATGCTATAGAACGCGAAGAAATACCTGCCAGTGAAATCGTGTTGGGATTAGAATGTGGCGGGTCCGATGGCAACTCGGGAGTCACCGCTAACCCAGCATTAGGTGTGGCTAGCGACATGCTTGTTGCCTGTGGCGGCACAGCAGTGCTATCAGAAATGCCTGAAGTTTATGGTGCTGAACATTTATTAACCGCACGGTCACGTAATGAAGAAGTGGCAGACAAGTTGATTGAACGGATTCGCTGGTGGGAATGGTATACCGATTTGTTTGGCGAAAGTATCAACAACAATCCCTCGATGGGAAACAAAGAGGGCGGACTCACGACGATTACCGAAAAATCTCTGGGAGCCATTGCCAAAGGTGGCTCGACGGTTCTCGAAGCCGTTTATGAATATGCTCAACCAATTAAGCAACGGGGCTTCGTCTTAATGGATACGCCCGGGTTTGACCCCGCGAGTGTTACAGGAATGGTTGCCGGTGGAGCAAATATCGTTGTATTTACGACCGGTCGCGGGAGCTGCTATGGCTGTAAACCAACGCCCTCCATTAAGGTGTCGACCAACACGCCAATGTTTGAGCGAATGAAAGACGATATGGACCTTGATGCAGGAACCATTTTAGCCGGCCGTACATTAGAAGAAGTTGGTAGCGATATTTTTGATGAAATTTTGGCCGTTGCTAGTGGTAAGAAAACTCGCAGTGAAATCCATGGCATGGGTGAAGATGAATTTGTACCCTGGACGGTCGGGGCTCAGTTATAACACCACCGTTCAATACCATGTCATCCGAACAAGAATTATTGATTCGTGAAATATTTTGACATCATCAGTAGCCGCTCTCGATCCCCCATAGCAATGCTTGCTCGAGGAGGTCTACACGTATTAGCAATTCCCTACGGCATCACCATTTACTGTCGAAATCAGTGGTTCGATAAACAAAGCTCGGCATCCACTCGAATATCAATCCCTGTCATTAGCGTTGGAAACATCACCGCCGGAGGAACAGGCAAAACACCGATGGTCGAATTCATCGCGCGGTATTTCCGACAACAGCAGATTCGAGTGACGCTCGTAAGTCGTGGGTATGGCTCGAAAGATGGTAAACCCAATGACGAAGCGTTGGAACTCGAACGAAAACTTCCGGACGTGCCCCACTTACAAAATCCGGATCGAGTGGCGGCCGCTGAGCTGGCTATCGCTGAATTCGAAGCCCAATTGATTTTACTGGATGACGCATTTCAACACCGACGGATCAAGCGTGACCTCGATATTGTATTAATCGATGCCACCTGCCCTTTTGGCTATGGGTACCTACTTCCTCGAGGATTGCTGCGGGAACCCCTACGTAATCTAAAACGTGCCGACCTGATTGCCATCACGCGGGTTGATCAAATAAGTACAGAACAACAACACCGGCTTGAAAAACAAATCCAACGCTTTAATGCAACGGCGGATATCGTTTCGTTCTCACATGCAATTACAGGCATTGAGAACAATAGCGGCACACAACAGGGGCTATCACATCTCAGTGGGAAACGCGTCGTCGCATTTTGCGGAATTGGAAATCCGCAAGTATTTCAAGACATGCTAGTGCAACAAGGTCTGCATATAGTCCATTTTGAAAGCTTAGTGGACCACCATGATTATCAGCGCACCGACATCCAGCGATTAGTAAAATTAGCTGAGACTCATCAAGCAACCGCATTTGTTTGCACGCACAAAGATCTCGTTAAAATTCAGGTCGATCACTTAGGAACCGCTGAACTTTGGGCCTTGAGTGTTGCCGTTACCCCTACAAGCGGGGCGAAAGAATTCACTTCAGCTCTAGACACAATCATCACCACGATTTCAACAGGCGAGTGACATCCATGTCGACGACTACTTTATCTGAGGCACCCGTATTAATAATTGGAGCGACATCAGGGATTGCCCAAGCAGTTGCGCATCGACTCGCGCGTCAAGGGACATCGTTAGTGTTAGCAGCACGCAATGATAGTGAACTGCAAGCTATTGCCAATGATCTCAGAATTCGACACGAGATTCCTGTTAAGACGGTCATCTTCGAAGCTTTAGATTTTGAACATCATCAGAAATTCATCGAAACTTGCTGGTCTGAGGCGGAGTTCGACATGCAGGGCGTTGTCATTTGCCATGGTTCACTTCCGGATCAGAAAGCAGCGGAAGCCGATTGGTCCATTGCTCGACAGGCACTTGATATTAACTTTACCTCGGCCGTATCCGTGCTGGAAAAACTTGCGGCAAAATTTATAGCTCAAGGTCACGGTGGATACCTCACCGTCCTTTCGTCCGTTGCGGGCGATCGAGGACGACAAAGCAATTACATCTACGGCGCGGCCAAAGGTGGGTTGAGCATTTATTTACAAGGATTACGTAACCGCCTGTATCACGATGATATTCATGTTTTAACGGTAAAGCCTGGGTTTGTTTATACCGCAATGACGGCCGCGGTATTAAACGAAAAGTCACCGTTAGTGGCTTCTCCGAATCAAGTCGCTCGAGATATCTGCCGTGCTATTGCCAAACGCAAAAACGTAATTTACACCCGCTGGTTTTGGCGGTGCATCATGTGCATCATCATGAAAATCCCTGAATGGAAATTCAAACGTATGAAAATGTGAATGCAAACCTGTTTTTCACATATTAAGGTGCTCATTCACAGGCAAAATTACTTAGAAAATTACACTGGAAACGCCGATACTACTTACATACGCATATAATAGTAGCTGACGTACTTTTCTAACCAATCCAATCCAAGTCTGAATCATCTTATGGCCACTGGTTCTATCTCAACAAACGCTCGCACGGACACCGCAGCAGACTCGGTACAAGTCGCTGATGTCTTGTCTGTAAATTGTCGACGGTTGAAATTAGCCGAAGTGGGCATCGTTGCGAGTCGCTTTGCTTTCGTTACCACCGGACTACTACTGTTAGCGTTTGTTATCGACCATTGGGCCTATCTAATTCACACTTCCGCATCACTAGGATCGTTCGGACGGTGGATATTCTTCTTGGCACTTGCCATCGTATTTCCAATTGTGCTTGCCAAACAGACCGTGCAACATATCCGCCGGAGAATCAATCCTTTATTCGCTGCACAGCAAATCGAAATAGACTCTCCAGAAATTAAGAACAGCGTCAGTAATTTTTGGCAACTACGAACACCTTCTGCCCACGTCCACCCCTCGATTCAACAAGCCATGGCGGCGCGGGCCAACCTAGACCTGACCGATGACCGAATTAATGATGGAATCAACACGCATTCTCTTACACTATGGGCCTACGCTGGACTCGCTGCTTTGGCATTGACCGCCATCTATTTCGCTTGGATGCCACAGCCTTCAATACAAACAATCCATCGCATCTTGATTCCTTGGGATTCCGTTGCTCGACCGTCTGAGATAACTATCAACAATATTCTCCCCGGTGATGTTGAAGCCCAATATGGTGATGCGCTACAAGTCACAGCAGAAGTGGACGGCCTGGATGAGGATGAGCCCGTTCGATTGTTTTATCGCGCTGTTAACGGCAGTTCTAGCGGACAACCGATATTGATGACTCCCCGCTCGGGCACCTCTATCTTTGCAGCCACGATTGCCGACAATAAACCTGGAATCCAACAGTCAATGCAGTATTGGATTGTCGCTGGTGAACCGACTAAGCGAACGGCGCAATCCAATATATTCCAAATCACCGCAGTCGCTGCACCTCACATTCAAATTCAGTCAATCGAATACGCTTATCCTGCTTACACTCAACTGCCGCGAACAGTTGTGACAGACCGATTTAATATCGACGCAGTTGAAGGCACAGAACTCACAATCAAAGCGGAATCTAACCAAGTGATTGAAACTGCGTCTCTTTATCTGTTCCGACCCAATGCAACGCAACCGACAAAACGTAGCGCGACTCAAATAAAAAACAACTCCTGTGAATTCCAGCTAACCCTAGCACTACTCAATGATCAGTTAACTCCTGAATTTTCGCATTTTGAAATCACATTTTCCACCGCCGACGGTAAAACCAACTCGGATCCGATTCGCTATGGCATTCACGTCCAAACCGACATTGCACCGGAAATTACCATTGAATCACCCACTGCGAATGAACTTGAAACCGGCCCCATCCAACTCCCACTGAACCAAAAGCTAAAAATCCAGTTTCAGACGCATGACCCTGATTACGGACTCGAGAAAATTGAGCTCATAATTCAACACGGCGATCAGAAACCGATAACTAAATCATTGTTTCATCACGTTCCGGGTAGTGAGGACGTTATCCGCACCAATGTGGTTTTCGATCCGCAAACATTGAATATTGCCGTGGGTAGTCGAGTCATCCTTTTTGCCAATGCCTCTGATAACCGCCGAATTTCAGCGCGGCCAGAACCCAATGTCAGTTCGTCGGAACATTTGGTTATCCACATAGTCGAACCTGATAAAAATGGGACTTCCTCTGACACGACAAGCAATAGTGGTAACGGCGACAGCGAGCAAACTGACAATCCTGACCAACCAAATCCTCCCGATCAAAACGACTCTCAGTCCGATGACATGCCAGAGAACAACGATGGCAATCAAGGGGAATCAACGGCCGACCAAGATGGCATGGGTGGAGGCGAAGGTTCAGAGGGTGAAGCATCCGAGGGCGAGGGTGGAGGCAGCGGTGACGGCCAACAAACCGATAAGCCGCAAAATCCTAACGGCGCCCAAAATGGCCCTCAACCCGACGCCCAAGGCGATATGGGTAATCCCAGCGAAAACCCAAAAACTGGCAGTCAGTCTTCCGAGTCTGGTGAAGATGGCGGCGAATCCAAGCCGAGCGAAGGTGAACCAAATGGGGAAAATATGAACGACCCAACAAATGGTAACACCGGCGACCAAGGTAATCCGAAAGAACAAAAGAATCCGGGCGATCTAGCTACGGGCAATGATGCTGAAATTGGTACTGGTGACAGTTCCCAAGGTACACCAACAGGCGAACAGTCCAGTCAAGACGATCAGGCCAATCAAAACGATAACCCTGAACAAGAAACGCAGGGAGCGAAAAACGAAGACTTGCATGACGGTGAGATTTTCGAACGCACATTGAAACACCTACGAGAAAATCAAGTTCCCCAAGGTAATAAACCACCCATGAACTCCGAGACGGAGGCTGGCACGAATTCGGACAACACGCAAATTCAAAAAGATCCCAAAGAAACTCAATCACCTAATGATGCAGACGACCCAAGTAACAATCCAAATAATCAGCGATCACCTACGGAACAAGAAAATAACACCCCCACTGGTCAGGAAACTCCCATGCAAGGGGGACAAGGAGAAACAACGACTGGTGATTCCAATCCTGCCAACCCAACGGAAACATCTGAGAATTCAGAGACATCTCAAAACAATCCAAATAACCCTTCCACTGATCCTGCGAATGGCTCAGGAGGAACCGGAACATCCGCAAAGACACTCGGCGAAACGGATGGCCCAGAAGAATCAACAAATGGATCTCAGCAGCAACAAGATAACACGGGACAACAAACATCCAACAGATTCGCTGATACCGCCGGCCCAACAGGAACAGATCAAGAAAGCGAAACCAATGGTGGGCCACTCAATGACCCCAACAAGCAACTTAAACAAAAACAAATGAACAATATCCTTACGGAACAAGAATTGGCGGATTTACAGTACACTCGCAAAGCGACCGACTTGGCGCTGCAATACTTAAAAGACAAACAGCACGACCCCGATCAGAAGTTGCTTGATGACCTAGGCATCACCGCCGAACAAATGCGAGAAATGATCGCGCGTTATGAAAAACTCAAAAAAGACAAAACTCCGCAAGGCAAACAAACCTTAGACGAATCGTTACGAGCACTTGGTTTGCGCTCTTCTAAGAACCAGACGCCTCGCACGACAAACGTACAGTCTGAAAATATAACAGGTGTTCGTAACAATGGTGTTGTGTCGGGACTACCCGCTGAACTCCGCCAGAAATTTCGCTCGTTCCGTAAAGGCACAAACGTGTCGGATGAGTGAAGATAGGCGACTCGTAAAAATATTTACGCGTTGTAAAGTTCGCCCTCCCGAGACCGTTAGTTTTTAGCGGTTATCCAAGATTAGTTGGCTTTGGGCTACACAATATTTGGTAGCAAATTGACTAGGCTTCAGCAGGCAAACTCTCACTGCTGGAAATTACGTATAATTTAGCCTGTCCGACGTGTCTGCTGGGCACAAGAGGATGTAAACTTAAATATATTACAAATTAAGTAAATTTTGGTGGTCTCCCCGCGGCCCGACCACCCGCCCTTTCATTCAAGTTTTCAGCAACATGCACAATAGCCAAACACGGTACTTAGTCCCATTTGACCCAAAAAAATTGAGCCATCGATTTACGGATGTATTAATTATTGGTGGTGGATTAGCGGGCCTGCGAGCGGCCAATGCAGTCGCACCCGAAAACCAGGTGATATTGGTTACCAAAGAACAACTGCAACAATCCAACAGCAATTATGCTCAAGGCGGAATTGCCAGTGTCACGCACCCCGACGACCATTTTGACAACCACGTGCGAGACACACTAACGGCTGGTGGCGACTTATGCGACCGTGGTGTTGTTGAGATGGTCATTCGCGAAGCACCGGAACGAGTCGCTGAATTGGTGAGTTGGGGAACTGACTTTGATCACAGCGATGGCAATCCGCTACTAGGTCGCGAAGGTGGCCACAGCCATCATCGCATTCTGCATGCACTCGGAGATGCCACTGGCAAAGAGATCATCCGCGCGATGATGCAATGGACGCAAAAACAGCGCAATATTCAAATAAGTGAAAATGCATTTACCGTCGACTTGCTAACTCACAACAATGCATGCCATGGCGCTTTGATATGGGAAAACAATCAACTGACGATGGTCTGGGCCAAGCAGACAATCCTCTGCACTGGTGGGTGCGGGCAACTTTATCGCGAGTCAACCAACCCCCAAGTTGCAACTGCCGATGGACACGCCATGGCTTATCGCGCGGGAGCTGAATTGGCCGATATGGAGTTTATGCAATTCCACCCAACCGTTTTGTATATCGCTGGCAGTAGTCGCAGCTTAATTACTGAAGCAATGCGTGGCGAAGGCGCCCATTTGGTTGACCAAGATGGGCAGCGTTTTATGCCGGAATATGACGACCGGGGCGAACTCGCACCACGCGATATCGTATCCCATGCAATCGTTTGTCAAATGAGCAAGAAACGACATCCCTGTGTTTATCTCGATTTATCACATCTTGATGCTGATGCTGTCTTACAACGATTCCCTGGGATTGCTGAATCATGCAGACAATTCGGAATCGATATCACCTCCGATAGAATTCCAGTCCGCCCGGGTGCACACTATATGATCGGTGGCGTCACTGTCGATCAACAAGGGCAAACCAGTTTGGATGGATTATGGGCAGCAGGTGAAGTTACCTGCAGTGGGCTCCACGGGGCCAATCGCTTGGCATCAAACAGTCTACTGGAAAGCCTAGTCTATGGTGCTCATGCAGGTACCGGTGCTTCGCACCGCGCGGATCAAATGCCAAAGCACTATGAAGTGCTGCCGATTCAAAATGCCCCAATCGAATCCAATCAAGAGTCACTGGACGTTTCCGATATCACTAATTCGCTAAAGAGTCTAATGTGGCACAGTGCTGGCGTATTAAGGAATGCTACGGATTTAGAAGATGCCCGAGTAACCATAAATCAATGGGAAAATTATGTGTTAGCAGTACAAATGCCTGACAAAACTGGCTGGGAGCTACAAAACATGCTTACTGTAGCCCGTACAATGGTACAATCAGCTCTTACCAGAAAAGAGTCTCGTGGCGTACATTTAAGAATGGATTTCCCTGAAACTGACAATGCCCACTGGAATCAACACATTCAAACTTCTCGAAATATCTAAAATCTGCAAACTAGCTGAGAATTGAGAAACATTTTCCTCTCCGCAGACGTATTGAGAATTCGGCAATTGCCTGTTTTAATAAGATAGATAGTAAACCTTCATCCCAACTACACAACCCAGTTTTTCAATAAGAATAACCAATGACAGCAGAATCAACGACAATTGACGAAACAGCCGAAGCCGGCTTAACCGAAAAAGCACCTGGCGAGTCCACGGCAACAGAAATCACTGGTGCGGCGCCGACCCAATCCGCAGCTGAACCAAACACAGCGATGATTGAGGCCATCGGGCTTTCGAAGTTTTACGGTGAATTCGCAGCTTCACGCGACGTAAACTTCAAAATCAATCGAGGTGAAGTGGTTGCTTTTCTAGGGCCCAACGGTGCCGGCAAAAGTACCACGATGAAGCTCCTCACCGGCTACCTTGCTCCATCGGAGGGTATCGCCAAAATAGCGGGCTACAATATGTCCAACCAACGAATCCAAGGACTCCGCAATCTTGGATACCTACCGGAAAACGGTCCGTTGTATCTGGATATGACTCCCCACTCCTTGCTGAGCTTTTTTGCGGACGCACGCGGCATGTCACGCAGTCGGCGTAATGACCGAATTGAAGCGGTTGTCAACCTTTGTGATTTAAGCAGTGTTATTTATAAAGCCATCGGAAAACTATCCAAAGGATATCGTCAACGTGTTGGCATGGCTCACGCGTTACTACACGAACCCGACGTATTAATTATGGATGAACCGACTGCCGGCTTAGACCCAAATCAAATCCAAGAAGTTCGTAACACGCTGAGTCGTCTTGGAAAAGATCGTACGATTTTATTGTCAACACATATCATGCAAGAAGTCGAAGCGATGGCGAGTCGCGTCATCATGATTAATGAAGGCGAACTTGTTTACGACGGCGCCACATCCTCGTTGGCCGAAGACGGCGAAACACTCGATCAAGCCTTCCGGCGATTGACTATTGCTGCCGATCGGATTTAACTTCTCGTAGTGCATTTGCCGATTGATTTAGCTTACTTCAACAGGCATTCAATCACAGGCCCAAGTCAAGCTTCAGCAAAACATTTACAAACAACTAGACAACTACACCAATACAACAAGAATATAATAACTATGGAAACCACTGGTACCAACCTATTTTTAGCACTGTTTGATCTTCTCTTTCGCGATTTATTAATCGTCGTTGTACTCGCAGCAATCATCGTGCCACTATATTTCACGCGAACTGCCGCGATTGCTGTCGTCCGCCGCAACTTCAAAGGCTACTTTAGCAATCCTACAGGCTATGTTTTTCTCTGCGTGTTTGTGCTGCTGACTTCGTTTGCCGCATTTTGGCCCCACCAGTTTTTCAATGCAAACCTCGCTAACCTAAATCAACTCAATCAGTTCCTGCCACTGATTATGCTCATTTATATTCCGGCCATTACGATGAGTATTTGGTCCGAAGAACGACGTGAAAAAACTGATGAACTACTGCTAACGCTACCGGCTCACGATTTCGACATCGTGATTGGCAAGTTTCTAGCAGCCGCATTGATCTTCACAGTCTCCTTGCTGTTCTCGCAAATCTCGAACTTCCTCGTGTTAGCCTCCCTCGCACGCACTCCTGCAACTTATATCGTCGATCTCGACATCGGACTTCTCACCACAAACTACTTTGGCTATTGGCTAATTGGGCTTTCCATGCTGTCGCTAGGAATGGTCGCTTCGTTTTTAACTCGCAACGCAACCATCGCCTTTGTATTCGGTCTCGCATTTAACATTCCACTAGTTGCCGCAGCATCTGCTGATGTCATTGCACAATCGTCACAAATTGCGCAAGTCATTTCTCGCTGGGGCATCTACTCGCAGTTTGAGGATTTCCAACGCGGGATACTTAGCCTGTCTTCCACGATGTATTTCTGCATGATCATTTCCATTGGCCTGTACTTATGTATGGTCCTGATTGGGAAACGACACTGGTCCGGTAGCTCACATACCAGAGTGCGTATTTGGTTTGGCTTTATACCCATTACATTTACCCACTATTTAATTCGAACCGCAGCCTTAATCGTCGCCATGCTGTCGCTCACAATTGTATTTGATCAACGCGACTTAGTGCGATTTGATACCACCCGCGGTAAAGTCAGTTCCCTGTCGGATGACTCAAGAAAACTCATTGCCGACCTTGATCCTGAACACCCGGTCTACATCGAGGCTTTCATCAGTAGCGAAGTTACCAAGGAATACATCAAAACACGCTACGACTTAATTTCTATGCTCAAAGAGTTTGATACACATGAGGACATTCACCTCACTATCCTCGATACCCTTGAACCATTTAACGAAGCCGTCGCTACCGCAGAAGAAAACCATGGCATTCCACTATTAACCGTGTCCGGTGCAAGTGGCAGCCAAGAAATTATCATGGGCGCTGTATTCCGCAGTGGACTCCAAAAAGTTGTTGTGCCGTTTTTTGAATATGGAATTCCCGTGGAGTACGAACTTGCCCGTAGTATTGCAACCGTGGCTAAAGGCAAACGCAAAACCATTGGCGTGATCGATACGGATGCAGATATTATGGGTGGCTTTAGCTTCGCCGGCGGGCAACCTAGCCGTATTCCACAACAAGCGATCGTAACGGAATTACAAAAACAATATCAAATGGAAAACGTCGATGCCACGCAAGAGATATCCGTGGGTGACTACGATATGCTGTTCATCGCTCAACCCTCGTCACTCGAAGATGAACAATTAACCAACGTCATTCGTGCCTTGCAAGCGGGCATCCCCGCAGTCGTTTTCGAAGATCCGCGGCCAGAAACCATGCAAGTCTCTGGCACGGGGCAACCACGTCCACCCGCCGGTGGTGGTGGGATGATGGGAATGGGCGGCGGACAACCTCAGCCCAAATGTAATCTAACACGGCTATGGGATACTCTTGGAATCCAAATTCCAGGTGCCCTGTCACGCACCAATCCTGGTTTGTACGATCCCGACCTAGTTTGGCAATCCGATAATCCTTACCCGCTACTAAAATATCGAGGCATCCTTGATACGTGGGTCTTTACCACGTGGCTCGATGGGGAACATCCAATCACCTCCGGCTTACAGGAGCTGTTGTTACCCGTCCCAGGCGCTATTGAAATCGATGAAACCAAAAGCCATCTAGAGGTCACCCCACTGGTAACTTCATCCCGTGATGCTGGGACCGTTAAATCTGCGGATTACATGTTAGAAATGCAAGCGCTATCCCGCGGTGATCGCGGTGCCCTAGAACGCATCAAGCAATTACAGTCTGAAGGTGACCGCGGCAGTAATAACCTTGCCGTCTATATCGAAGGCGAACCTGTGGGCGCAGTGGCCAGTGATGACGGTGGTGAAAAACCTGTTATGAAGGTCGTTTATATTGCCGACGTCGATGTCATGTTCAATGCATTTTTATCAATCCGTGCCAGACCTGCAGCACTACAAGATGTGACATATAAGTTTGAAAACGTCACGTTTCTCCTAAATGTGGTTGACTACTTAGCTGACGAAATGGATTATATCGCCATCCGTAAACGAAAACTGCGACACAGCACGTTGAAAACAGTCGAACACGAAGTTGCTATCGAACAGGGCAAGCAAACAGATGCTATCTCCAAATCACATAAACTAACTAATAGCAAAATTGAAACTTTGGAAGAAGAACTCGAAAAGGAAATTCAGGAATTTCAAGAAGAAGTTGTGAAATTGCAAGATCCAGCGAGTACCGAACGCCCTGACCCAGGCATGGTGCGAGCAAAGTTGATTAATCTTTCGAGTCGCCAGCAAGAAAACCAACGCAAGGTTCAGGTAACTCGCATTCAAGAAGAGCGAAATCGTGATAAACAAATCGCGACCATCAAACGCGAAAGTGAAAGTAAACTCGCAGCTCTACGTAATCGCTACAAACTTGCCGCGGTACTTATTCCACCAATACCTCCACTATTGATCGCAATCATCGTGTTTTTTGTCCGTCGACTTCGCGAACGTAAAGGAGTTGCTAGTGCACGGTTACGGTAACTACGGCAACACATAAATAGTAACCAACGACGGTACTCAGCATTTTGTACTTCCTCAGTAAACAACATCACATCATTTAAACTTTCAAATATTAAAGTATCGATAATCATGAACAATCTTGTCCAAACTATTATCTACGTTTTATTCGCAACTGCCGCTGTTGTTGCCGCCGTTATCACTGGTGCGGCGAACACCAGTGGTGGTGACCATGACCAACTTAAAATAGCGCGAGAAGAAATTGGAAAGGACGTCTTTACAAATTTCACCGCTGAGAATGCCGTCGAGTTAGAAATCACGACCTACGATGAAGAAGCAGCTCGACTAAAATCCTTTTCGGTAAAAAGAGATGATCTCGGACAATGGGTCATTCCATCACACAATGATTACCCCGCTGATGCGGAACAGCAAATGTCCGCTGCCGCGACTGCATTTAATGCCCTCAAAATCGCCGACCTAATTGGCACAGAACAATCGCTGCACGCGGAGTTCGCCGTGATCGAACCGAACTCCGATACGCTCGAAGTATCAAACACTGGTGTTGGAACACTGATCACAGTCCGTGATGACCAAGGCATTGAATACTCGCTAATCGTCGGCCATAAGGTCGATGGCGGAAACGCTGCAGGCGCGGACCCGCGCATGCAGCAATTGTTCTACGCAGCCCGGCGACCAAGCGACGAAATCACGTTCACCGTTGATCTCAGTATGGATGTCTTTGATACGGATTTCTCCAAATGGATCGAGAATAATTTATTAGATATTAACGGTTTAGATCTAACCACTATCGACATTAATGACTATGCCATTTATCAAACACAACAAGGACCAACTCTTGCCCCGCGGTCCAATTCCAGTCTCTCACTGGATGAAACCGATAACATCTGGCAACTAAATTCTATGCTGCAATACGATGACCAATCCTCCGAACCCTCTGTGATTACGCTGACGGATGAAGAAGAATTGAACAGCGAACGTATCGACACGCTGAAGACGGCATTGGAAAACCTTGAAATTGACGATGTCGCCCGCAAACCAGAATTTTTACGTTCTGATCTGCGAGCATCCAATGAATCACTTTCCACACCTGGCGTGATTTCCGCGCTCGGCCAACTCGGACTCTATGGAGATCCCAGTACCGAAAAAGATGGCTTGATGGAACTCAAAAGTGCCAATGGTGAAATTCATGTTTCACTGAAAACAGGCGTAAAATACATATTGAGATTTGGCGAAGTCGACACTGAGACAGCAGGCGATGAAACGGTTAAGCGATTCTTGTTTGTAACCACTCGACTCGATGAGGCGATAATCCCCCGGCCAGAACTTTCTCCATTGCCGGAAGGACCAGCAAACCCAGCAGCCACTGAAAAGAAAGACGAAGAAGCCACTGACAAGCCTGAGACCCCAGCGCCAGAAGAAGGTTGTCAGGATGAACCGGCGGCGACGACAGAAACTCCCGCGGCCGACGCGGATGACACCCCGCCGCAGGAAGGCGAGCCCACAGAAAAACCTGAAGCAACACCAGCGAAAACAGAAGAACCAGCCACAACGGAAAAAGAAGACGAAGGCAAACCTGAATTAGCACCTGTGCAATTAACACCGGAACAACTAAAAGAACTCCGCGATCAAATCACCAAAGAGAACGATCGCCGAACGCAAGAGTACCAAGATAAATTGGATACGGCTCGGAATCGAGTTCGTGAACTCAACGAGCGATTTGAAAAATGGTACTACTTGATCGATGAAAAAGTCTACAATCAAATCCATCTATCTAATACAGATTTAATCATGGCTAAGAAATCAACGCTGGAAGACATCCAAGGACTCGGCGAGGGTGGTTTAGACGCACCTGGCTTGCCGGGACTTCCAAATATCCCCGGATTGCCAAGCCTAACACCTCCTCAACCTTAGTCGATTGCTGTTTGCCATCTGCCTATGGTTCGTTGTTTTGACATAATTGAAACCGGCCGTGTTAAATGTCTCAAACCAATCACAACCTACAATCTGCAACGCGCTCAGAAATCGAGCAGCATCAGCTACATAGGCTGAACCATCTGTTGGCTGAAATCTTACCGGCGAATGATTTCTACCATAAAAAATTGGGGGTTGACGATTTACAACTCAACGATTTATCCGAACTCGCAGACTTACCCTTTACGACTAAACATGAATTGATCTCCAATAATTCAAAGAGTAACTCCGCAGTCAACCTTTCCTACGCCACCGAGCAGTATGTTCGGTTCCACCGCACTTCAGGCACAACCGGATTGCCGCTGGTTATCTTAGATACTGCCACGGACTGGCAATGGTGGATCGACACATGGCAGTACGTGCTGGATGCGGCCGGCATTACAGAACAAGATCGAGCTTTCTTAGCGTTTTCGTTTGGCCCTTTCATTGGATTCTGGTCTGCTCACGATGCGATCGTTGCTCGTGGCGCTATGTCCATTCCTGGAGGCGGCCTGCGGTCATTAGCAAGATTGGAATTAATCGAGTCGAGCGGTGCCACGCTACTTTTCTCGACCCCCACCTATGCATTACATCTAGTCGAAGTTGCCAAAGATCAAGGCATTAATTTACATGACAATAGCGTTACGAAAATTATTGTCGCGGGCGAGCCAGGTGGTTCTGTTGCGACTATCCGAGCGCGAATTGAAGAAGCTTGGGGCGCGACTCTGTTTGACCATGCGGGAGCATCTGAAATTGGACCTTGGGGTTTTACTAGCGCAGACAGAACCGGTCTTCATGTATGTGAAGCCGAGTTCATTGCTGAGTTCATAGACGTCGAAACGAACTTGCCAGCAAAGACTGGCGAATTAAGTGAACTTGTCCTAACGACACTCGGCAGATCCGGTTGTCCTGTTATTCGCTATCGAACCGGAGATCGCGTCCTTCACGAGTTCCGAGAATCCAATAGTTTTGTTCATCTTGCGGGGGGAGTACTAGGACGGGCCGATGACATGTTAGTCATCCGCGGCGTCAATATATTCCCCGCCTCCTTAGATGAAATCATGCGTAGTTTTGATGACGTTATCGAATACCGCATAACAGCGACTCGTAGTGGCGAACTCGATCAACTCGCAGTCGAAGTTGAAGATACTGTAAATGACGTTCAACAAATTGCTGATACGATTGAAACTCGTTTGGGCCTACATGTCCCCGTTAGCTGTGTCTCCGCAAACTCACTGCCCCGATTTGAAGGAAAAGCCAAACGGTTCATCGATCTCCGTGGTGAATCCACGAATTAACACATTTTCGTTTTCTCGGATCAATCAACCTTTGAAACAATCTTTCCCATCAACATGACAACACCCAATCCCACATTGTCGACGGCTCTCATTGAGCACTGCCGCTCGCAATTTCCAGCATTGGCTCGACGGCATGACGACCAAGAGGCAGTCTACCTCGATGGTCCCGCGGGAACTCAAGTTCCTCAATCGGTCATCGACGCAATTTCACACTATTATTCCACCTGTAATGCAAATCACGGAGGGCTGTTTGCGACAAGCCGCGAAAGTGACACACTGGTAGCAGAGGCTCACCGAGCCCTCGCTGATTTTGTGGGTGGTGACGATCCGGATGAAATTATATTCGGCGCGAATATGACAACCATCACCTTCGCCTTTTCTCGAGCACTTTCTCAGCAATGGCATTCCGGCGCTAACATTGTCGTTACACAGCTCGATCATGACGCGAATGTCTCCACGTGGGCACTTGCCGCCCAAGACCGAGGCGTTGACGTTCGCTATGCTCAAATCAACCCCGCCGATTGCACTCTCGATGTCGACGATCTCAAAAGCAAAATAGACCAACGTACTCAATTAGTTGCGGTCGGCCTTGCCTCTAATTCATCAGGGTCAATCAATCCAGTTGCGGAAATCTGTCAATACGCGCGGCAATACGACGCATTGTCCTTTATTGATGCCGTCCATTATGCCCCGCATCGGCTAATCGATGTCCAAAAAATCGGTTGTGACATGCTTGCCTGTTCAACCTATAAATTTTTTGGACCGCATATTGGAGTTCTCTGGGGAAAAAAATCACTGCTGACAAAACTGCGACCATACAAAGTAGAACCCGCAGCAAATAATACGCCAGACAAATGGATGACCGGTACACAAAATTTTGCTTGCTTGTGTGGGGCTCGGGCTGCCGTTGATTACATCGCAAACATCGGACACAGTGTAGCCGATGACGGGTCGCTATCACGACGATCTGCCCTGCAAATTGCTTATAAAGCTATCGAAGATTATGAGAATACATTGTGCCAACGACTATTGGCGGGACTGGAAAACATCGCGGATAGTAACGGCATAACGATCCATGGTATATCAACCAATGGCGACTTAAGGAATCGAGTGCCCACTGTTTCGATCTCTCATCCGACTTGGACATCCGCACAACTTGCGGAAGCACTCGGTGATTATGAAATCTATACTTGGCATGGGAACTATTATGCGTTGCAGTTAACTCGCGCACTACAACTTGAGCCAGAGGGCATGCTAAGATTGGGACTCGTGCATTACAATACACCACAAGAAGTTGACCGATTATTATTGACGCTGTCCGCCATCCTCAAAGACGACCCACCCGCATGAGCGAATATCCTACCGCGCTGGAGTTAACCCCAGATGCGCATTTAAGCATTACCTGGAATGATGACAGTGAATCACGAATTGCATTTGCTGTATTACGCAAACACTGTCCATGTGCTCATTGCCGAGTTGCCGCTCGAAAACCACAACCTGCTGAACTATTACCAGTGCTCAGTGCCGCCGAAGCGCAACCCTTAATCATCGAATCCATGAAGCCGCTCGGTAATTATGCCTATGTCATCGCCTTTAGTGACGGTCACGATAGTGGCATCTATGAATTCACCTTGTTACGAGAACTTGGGCAAGCATCGGCAGCGTCCTAAAAACATTCGCTTCTCACCTTGGCTGATTAATGCCGACAACACGGTATTACCACTTCAGAAAAAACCACCTCACTCATGACCGACCAACCCACCACAGGTTCACGTCTCGTAATTTTCCTCGTCGTCTTTATCGACTTGCTGGGATTTGGACTCGTGCTTCCCTTATTACCCGTCTACGCCGAAGAATATAGTCACGATGAAACGGGAATCCAACTTGGCATGTTGATGGCAAGTTTTTCGATCATGCAGTTTTTGTTTGCCCCGTTCTGGGGGAAATTATCCGACCGTTATGGTCGCCGGCCCATCTTAATGGTTGGTTTGTTAGGATCAGTCGTGTCCTACTCCCTGTTTGGATTTGCTACTACACTCACTGATCCAAAAATTACGCTGATGCTGCTTTTCGTAACTCGTATCGGAGCAGGAATCTCAGGTGCGACCATTTCCACCGCTCAGGCCTATATCGCCGACACGACAACACCAGAAACTCGTAGCAAAGGCATGGCATTGATCGGCATGGCATTTGGCGCTGGTTTCACGTTCGGACCGCTACTTGGCATGATTGCACTTATTGGCCGAGACGATAAACCCGGTCCCTGGCCAGGTTATGTGGCCGCTGTTCTCTCTGCATTTGCCCTGTTCCTTGCCATCGTTAAACTTCCAGAATCGCGCACCATCGACAGTGCTTCGGCCGCGCGTAAGCGATTTGACTTGCCCGCTTTTAAGCAGGCAATTGGCATCCCCTCGATTGGATTAATTCTGCTGGCAAGTTTCGTCTGCATATTCTCGTTTGCAAATTTTGAAACGACATTGTCTTTGTTGATTAAAGGAACTAACAATCAAATCACCGCTGCACCATTCCAGTTTTCAAACGTCGAAATCTGCGCGACCTATGCATTCATCGGCATCATGCTTTCATTGGTACAGGGTGGTGTTGTACGGCAAGTGTCGGGTCGTATTAAGGACGCCACGATGGCCACGGGTGGGGCGCTGTTACAAATCATTGGGTTTTCCGTAATGCTACTTGCGATGAACTTCGAAAATGCTTGGATTTTGTTTGTCGCCCTTGGCATTGTGACCACTGGATTTGCCTTCATGCAACCTTCCCTGCTGGCGCTGTTGTCACGACGAAGCAATCCAGAACAACAAGGCGTTATCATGGGTGTGGGGCAAAGTGTCAGTTCACTAGCCCGTATCATCGGATCAGGAATCGGCATCCCACTGCTCACTATCCATCTGAATCTGCCTTACTTCGTTGCTATTGGTTTAATGACATGTGGAGTTTTGGTCATCATCTGCGCCGGACGCACTGGAAACGACTATAGTGACTCACTTCAACTCCGCACAAGCGACTAAAATATAGGTAAACTAATAGAAACCATTCATTCACAACATCCATAGGATTTCACGTTATGCGTTGCTTTGCTTTATTCATGATTGCCTTATTCTTTAGTCAACCAGTGCACAGCCAAGAATGGACACGCTTCCATGGTCCCAATGGCCAAGGTGTTGCGAAGCTAAAAACATTTGTATCAACCTGGTCCGAAAAAGAAACACTCTTTAAAGTCGCGTTACCGGGGATCGGTCATTCGTCACCAGTCGTCTGGGGTGAAAAAGTGTTCCTGCTCAGCGCGGACCCCACGACCGCCGAACGTCACATTTTGTGTCTTGATGCCGCTACGGGGAAAATACAATGGCAACGCAATTTCAAATCAACGACGCATAAGCTGCATTCCAGATCCAGCTATGCATCGAGCACTCCGACCGTCGACAAAGACCTTGTGTACTTCGCTTGGTCAGATCCACAACACACCTATGTCAAAGCGTTCTCTCACGATGGTAATGAAGTTTGGACACGTGACTTAGGTACCTGGTCGAGCCAACATGGTTTTGGTACTTCACCAGTCATTTATAAAGACATGCTGTTTCTAAATGCTTCGCAAGCTTCAATGCAACTGCCTGAGGGGATTGAGCCCGGCGATAGCTTTGTCTATGCCTTAGACAAAAACACCGGTGAGCAGCGTTGGAAAACACCACGTGGCAGCGCCTCGGCCAGCTACAGTGTGCCTGCGATATACTCCGGAAAAAACGGTGATGAGTTGATATGCACCAACACCACAGATGGCATGTATAGTCTCAACCCGTTCACTGGGAAACAGAATTGGGGCATTATTGCCTTCAATAAGCGAACGGTTTCGTCACCCATTTTTGCGGACAATCTCATCTTGGGTTCAACGGGATCCGGCGGCGGTGGCAACTCAGTAGTCGCAGTTGAACCTGGTACTACACCAATAATCCGCTTCAAACTCGAACGCTCCGCACCCTATGTGCCAACTTCCGTCATTAAAGATAATTTATTGTTCTGTTTTTACGATAAAGGCATCCTATCTTGCATCGATCTAAAATCTGGAGAGACTTTGTACCAACAGAGATTGGATTGTGCTTTTTCAGGTTCACCAATTCGCGTTGGTGATAAACTCTATTGCATCGACGAAGAAGGTGTCGTTCATGTCATCGCGGCGAGTCAAGAATTCAAAGTTCTGGGGAAAAATCCATTGGGTGAGGCAAGCCGCAGCGTTCCTGCAGTGTCCGGCGGTCGCATGTATTTCCGCACCTATTCGCACCTTCTCTGTGTTGGCGCCAAAAAGAGCTAAATCAACGTGACTGCTCCTCAATATGAGTTTTCGATCGATGTCGGTGGTACATTCACCGATTGCATTGCACACTCGTCAGCAACTATTAAGCGTCACAAACTATTAAGCTCTGGACGTACACTAGGCAACATCGAAGAACTTGTTACAGAGGCTATCCACGACCGTCTCCGAGTTAACGATCCGGTCGGGTTTTGGGTTGGAACCCAGTTGTCTATTATTAATGTAAATGGTATCGATGATGACACAAAACGAACCATTATTGCCTCGGACTCTGCTGGCACACTTACACTCGATTCTCCACTCCCGACCTCGGTGATCGGACAGTCCTATGAAATTCAGACAGAATTATCAGCGCCCATTATTGGAATACATCACCTATTAGGCATTCCTCTTAACGAATCACTCCCGCCTATCAATCTACGGCTCGGTACCACGCGTGGCACTAATGCGCTATTAACTCGCACCGGATCCAAAACCGCACTCGTAACGACAGTCGGATTCAAAGACCTGCTTGAAATCGGAAACCAAAACCGACCTAAGCTATTTGAATTAAACATACAAAAAACCATTCCACTTATCACAACTTCAATTGAGATAAGTGAACGCATCGACACGCATGGCAACATTCTACAATCCATCGATCGAGATCAAGTACGGCTCCAGCTAGCTAGGTTATTTGCTGAGGGAATTGAGTCGCTGGCCATATGTTTGCTCAACAGTTTTGTTAATCCAGAACATGAACAAGTGATCGCTGAGATCGCCAATGAATTTCCGTTCGCGTCGGTCTCTATTTCATCCCGTGTCAGTCCTCTCATCAAGATGGTTCCCCGCGCCGACACGACCGTACTTGACGCTTATTTAAATCCAGTGCTAAATGCCTATCTCAAACAACTTCGTGCAGCCCTTCATGTTGATTCAAATGTGCGTTTGCTGACTTCTGCTGGTGGGCTCATTCCAGCAGATCAATTCAGTGGCAAAGACAGCATTCTCTCGGGACCTGCGGGTGGTGTCGTTGGATTTAGTCACGCTGCTAAAAGGGCGGGATACACACGGGCGATCGGATTTGATATGGGCGGAACCAGCACGGACGTATCGCGGTTCGGCGGAACTTATGACTACGAATATGAAACGGAAAAGTCCGGTGTTCGAATTGTTACACCCATGATGGCTATTGAAACCGTTGCTGCTGGAGGGGGATCCATCTGCGGTTTTGATGGAATAAAACTAACCGTTGGCCCCACCAGCGCTGGCGCAGACCCCGGCCCCGCCTGTTATGGAAAACAAGGACCATTGACAGTCACGGATTTAAATTTGATTCTTGGGAAACTGCCCGTCACTGACTTCCCTATCCCGCTTGATAAAGATGCTGCGCTGGCCAAGCTAAAAGAGTTGCACCATACCATCGAATTTGAAACTTGCGGCAATCATGACCTAATCGAACTTGCAGAAGGGTATTTACAGATCGCAAATGCCAATATGGCTCAAGCAATTCGTACTGTTTCGATCGCCCGCGGATATGCACCCGAGCAATATCTATTGGTTAGCTTTGGGGGTGCCGGTTCTCAACATGCCTGTAGCATCGCTGATTCGCTTGGCATGAAAACTATTCTAATTCATCCCGAAGCAGGAGTACTCTCCGCAGTCGGGATCAGACACGCGGAAATCACACATCAATGCCAACAAGGAATCTATAAAACGTTCAATGATGCATTGCTTGCCGATATTTCCGGTTCGATACAGCAATTGACACGCCAAGCAATTAAAGCCGTCACAGAAGCTAATGTTTTGGAGCATTGCATCGAAGTTACCATTAGCAGTGAAATACGTTTTACTGGAGTTGATCAAGCAATAGAGGTCCCGCTGGCAACCTATACAGTAACAGAAGCGTTTACAAATAACCTTTCAGCAACCGACCTCATTTCTCTATTTCATATTCGACACAAACAGCGATATGGTTACACGCATTCAGATAAGTCTTTGGAATTAGCCACCATCCGTGTTACCGCTCGCAGTAAATCGCCACAACCTGATATGCAATCGGAAAAAGTAGCGGTTGTTTCAGTTGATCCCATTGAGTCACAACGAGTCCGATTCGCTGGGCAATGGGTCGATACACCACTGTTTCGCCGCGTTGACTTACCCTTAGGAGCGGTTATCACAGGGCCAGCGATAATCAGTGAATCACATTGCACGACCGTCGTGAACCCCAACTGGACCGCAACACTATTGAGCCAAGGAGAATTACTACTAGAGTCTCAAGCAAGTACAAACAGTTCGCATATTGTGCCCACGACAACGGATACAGATATAGAACCCGACCCGATTCAACTTGAAATATTCAACAATCATTTTGCCACCGTCGCCAAACAAATGGGCATCACATTGCAGAATACTTCCAGCAGTGTAAATGTCCGTGAGCGACTCGATTTCTCATGTGCCATCTTCACCTCCGATGGCGAACTGGTCGTCAACGCTCCCCACATACCGGTACATTTAGGGGCCATGGGTGAGACGGTGCGAGCGATCATTGCAGAACAACTTGATAATTCCGAGAGCATTCACGCAGGGGACGTATTTGTTACAAACGATCCGTACCGGGGAGGATCTCATTTACCGGATATCACAGTGGTCACACCAGTGTTCGATGATGATGCGTTGTTGTTTTTTACTGCCAGCCGCGCCCACCACAGCGAGATCGGTGGAATTACACCTGGTTCTATGCCTCCGTTTTCAACAAATTTGGCTGAGGAGGGAGTGTTAATCCGTTCGTTTAAGCTACTAACCGCGGGTCAATCGCACGAGGATAAATTACTACAAATTCTCTACGACCATCCATTTCCGTCACGCACACCGCAGGTAAATTTGGCGGACATTCGAGCACAAGTTGCGGCAAATCAACAAGGTGTCAATGATCTACAGCAACTGCTAGACAGGATGGGTCAGCAACACGTTTTAGCGTATATGCAATTCATCCAAAGTGCGGCGGAATTAAAAACACGGCAAGCCATTGGAGCCTTGGCCGATGGTGTGTATAGCCATACCGATTTTTTAGACGAACATGCTGCTGGCCACCATGAAGCGCAGATCCAAGTCACCATCACCGTTGAAGGAGACAATATCACATTCGATTTTTCCGGGACATCGGACGTGCTGCCATCAAACCTAAACGCCAATTCCGCAATTGTCACTGCCGCCGTGATGTATGTGATGCGCTGCTTGATTAACGAAGATATTCCTTTGAATGCCGGAGTCTTGAAGCCTGTAAAAATATTGACCCCTCGAGGTTTATTGAATCCCGGCGACCATGATGACCCACATCAATGCCCCGCAATTGTGGGTGGAAATGTTGAAACATCGCAGCGCATCGTTGACGTCCTTATTGGTGCTTTGGGTTTAGCGGCAGGTAGTCAGGGCACAATGAACAATCTACTTTTCGGCGATGATAATTTTGGTTACTACGAGACTATTTGCGGAGGTGCCGGCGCGACCGCCGAAGCCGCTGGCGCTGGCGCTGTGCATACTCATATGACCAACACACGTATAACTGACCCAGAAGTTCTGGAACGAAGATATCCAGTTCGTCTCGATGAATTTTCCATTCGCCGTGGATCTGGAGGCGTGGGAAAACATGCTGGCGGTGACGGTGTCATTCGACATATCACTTTTTTAGCTCCCTTAACAGTCTCCCTGCTCTCCACCCGACGAGGTGAGTTCACTCCGGCAGGAATGGAAGGGGGCGGCAATGGCAAAGCAGGAGCGAACCTGCTGAGGCGACGGGACGGCAGTGAACAACTACTGGCGGGCTGCGAACAATGTACCGTTGAAGCAGGCGACCAAATCACCATTAAAACTCCTGGCGGGGGCGCTTGGGGTGTGGCATAATCGAACACGCGCCGCGGACTGAAACATAACTGGTATATTATCAAACCCCCTTCTATTACAATGCCCACATGAATAATGTTATAGATTTCAAGCCACATTGGGGCCTCCGTGGCGCTAACCGCCAAACAATTATGGGGATGTTATTACCGAGTCGTCATAAACCGTCCTCGCCGCAACAACACACCGTGATGCTGGATGATGGCGAGCAATTATTTCTCTATGAAAATGGGCCCCACGATTGCGAACGGCCAAACATTGTCTTAGTGCATGGACTCGGTGGGTGCTATACCTCTGGTTACATGCAACGAATAAGCGCCAAGTTATCGCAAGGCGGGCGGCGGGTATTTCGCGTGAACCTACGGGGATGCGATGAGGGAATGTCCCTCGCACGCAAAACGGCACATGCGGGGTGCTCGCAGGATCTAGCGAATGCCGTCACATGGATTCAGCAATTCACCGGTCAGCATGATATTGCCATTGCAGGGTTTTCCTTAGGCGCGAACATATTGTTACGGATGCTAGCACAACATCAGCAATATCCAGATTTGTCAATCATCAGGGCAGTTGCCTTTGCACCACCGATTGATCTAGCGTATGGCTGTCAACAATTGAGTATTCGCCACCGCGGGTTGTACGATCGATATTTTCTGAAGGGATTGCGTCGAAATCTCAAGCGTCGGCGGTTGATGTACCCAGAGTGCCCTTATAGCACTTTAAATCCATTCCCAAAAACACTCGAAGAATTTGACGACCGTTTTACCGCACCACTCAATGGATTTGCTGGAGCAGTCGACTATTATCAGCAAAGCAGTAGCAAGTATCAGTTGCACGAGATTCAAGCGACGACAACAATTATTTACGCCGACGATGATCCGATCGTTCCGTCTGAAGTGTTTGCGGACGTGGAACTATCCAAGTCGACCAAAATGTACTGCACAACACACGGCGGTCACTTGGGCTATTTGTCACAACGCCAATCCTCTGGTGACCGTCGCTGGATGGATTCAACAGCAATTGATCTACTTACGAACATTCCATAAATGATAATTGGTGTTAATTCATGGTCACAAACAAATCCACTTATTTCAATGCCCAAGCCTTGGCATGCTCGTCAAGTTCGGACAGCTTTAGATGTACGGTCACAACATAGGCTGCTTCACCTTTCGTCCAATGTCCGTAGGTTGTCGTGACCAGAGTATCATCAGGTAAGAGTTCTAAGCCCGGATAAGCACAATCTGCGCCCTTAGTGTTATCCATTAAGCGAACGCGGTACTGGCCTTCACGCCCTAACATGATATCTTCAAATGTGCCCACCCAAGCGACCCAATCACCTTTGGTAGGGCTGGTATGCGTGGTATCTCGGAACGTGATGAACAATCGGCCATCGGCCGTATATTTAGCAATGTGGCGGTCACCCGTTAAACTTGCCGGTAACTCCTGTGGCTCACTCCAGGTTTTGCCTTCATCGGTCGATTCAATCATAAACGAATTCAAACGACGGCTATTCTCACGCAAGAACACCACAATCTTCTTGCCGTCAGGTGACCGCGTAAAACCTGGCTCACATAAATGTGCAATCTCATGAGTAGCAATCACTGTCGGATCTGACCAAGTCATGCCACCATCCGATGAACGAACACTGTAAACAAAGAACTTACCTGCCTGACCACTTCCTTTAATAAAACGTCCATCGTCATGGAACAACGCAACGTAGTCTCCGTTGTTCATACGAATTATACATCCCATCGCAACAATGCCACCGTAATCTCCAATCGGCTCGAGTTCAGACCACGTTGCCCCGTTGTCTTCCGAATAGGCCATGCGGATTGGATATAACCCCGAGAACATTACTAAACGCTTCTTGCCTTGTTTATCTACCGTTGGAAAAATCGTCGGCACTTCTTTACTCGTCGCCCAACTTCTAGGTACTGCTAGTCGAGGTGACCAAGTCTTACCTGCATCGCCGCTCTTCTTCATAACAATGGCACCGCGACCATGACCTTTGGGGTAAACCGCGATGATGGTCTTGTTATCTTCCAGCAGGACCGTTGTCGGGTGTCCCAAATACTGGCCTTTTTCACGGTCTACAATCGTCTGCCGAAACGTTTGCCCAGCCAAATCAATTGTTGGAATCGAATATCCTCGACTCTTCGGTTCAGGAGCTTTAACCAACTTATCCGCTGAAATCGAAAGTGATGTGATTTGCATCGTACTGCGCCATGGTGAGAAACCCCAATTCCCAAAGCGCCCGCTCGATTCAATAGTAATCAACTTCTTGCCATTAATCACAAATGAAAGCATCTTACCTTGTCGCTGTACAACAAAATCGATCCAGCTACCTCGTTGAAAATATTGTTTGCTAGCACCTAAATTCTTTAGTCCACCTCCAAACGCGGGGCCGCTTAAAAATACTTCGTTCGCAAGTGCACCTTCAAATCCAAAAAATCCACCGTTAAAGAAAAAACCAGCCGCGGATTTCTCTTGATTCACCATTCGCAAACGAGCCTGAATTTTAAAGTCACCTGTCGGGACATGTACTCCCGCCACCAATCGAGCACCCTGACCTGTTCCTTGAAATACTGACACTTTAGCAGGGCCAACGATTGATGTTTGCCAAGCATCTCCGGCTAGCTGAACTGCCAAAACTGAGCGGACCGCAACGGAGTGTCCAGCGCGAACAAGCTCCACGGATTCACCCCACAAATTGGAATCGATCCCAATCCCACCCACCAGCACTGCCACAACAACTACTGTTCGGTAGATTGATTGTTGAAAGATGCGATAACGGTTTACTGTTAGCTTAATCAAAGGAAGCAGTGCTCCAATATGAACTGAATATGCATGATTTACGTAAAGTGTACTTCACTGTTGACTGTCTATCTTGCATCTAGCCGCTAGAACAAGTACCATTTCAACCTACAGTGAATGATATATTTACTATAATATATGTGACTCGCAAATTGGTTTTAACCAACCACATTCTTGTCTAAAGCTATTTATAAACGATTTTTTCAACAATTCAACCGAATTGGAAAACAGATATGCGCAGGCTTCCACTTTGCCGAACTCCCTCTAAGATCCTCATCGCTCTATTACTGATTGCGTCGTTTTGCCCGAACATTACTGCTGAGAGCATTGGTGAACCATCTGCCAAAGACCGTCAAATCACTTTAACCGTACGGATTTTGATGACCCGTCAACATCTAACAAAACATAAGTTAGATGACGAAATATCCCAACGTGCACTGGTTACGTTTCTAAAAGCACTTGATCCCATGAAACTCTACTTTCTGCAGAGTGACATTGATGAGTTTGATGCCAAGAAGAACGATATCGACGACATGATTAACGACGGTAAATTAGAGTTTGCTTTCACTGTATTTGATCGCTTGATGGAGCGAATGGTGGTAAGTGTTACGGCTGCCAATCGCATGATTGATGAAAAACACGATTTTACTGTCGACGAATACCTCAGCACAGATTGGGACAATCTGACATACGCAGCCGATCGGACTGCGCTCGACGATCGCTGGCGTAAACGAATCAAATACAATCTACTCGTTCTCAAGGGTGATGAAACGGAAGGAGATGAAGCGCGACAACGATTACACCGTCGCTATAACAGTTTGCTCAAACAGATGCAACAAACCAAGACCGACGAGTTGCTCGAGATGTTCCTCACTGCGGTCACCACCAGTTATGATCCACACACAACCTACATGTCACCGACGACTTTGGAAAACTTTGAAATCCAAATGCGGTTGAATCTTGACGGCATCGGTGCACAACTGACTCTCGAAGATGGCTACACTAACATCACCAAGATTATTACTGGGGGCGCGGCCGACCAACAAGGTGACCTAACCGTTAAAGATCGAATCGTGAGTGTTGGACAAGGTGCTGATGGTGAAATGGTTGACGTTATCGACATGAAGCTGAATGACGTCGTTGCCAAAATCCGAGGCAAAGCGGGGACCACTGTACGCTTAGGAATTATCCACGATGGTAGTGCTGAAACTGTCGAAGTAAAAATTGTGCGTGCGAAAATTCAATTACGCGATAGTGAAGCAAAAGGTAAGATTATCGAGCATCAACTTGGGGCCGATAGCAAAACCTACAAAGTTGGGATCATCAATTTGCCTTCCTTCTATATGGATATGGAAGCCGCTCGCAAAGGCGTCAAGGATTATCGCAGCACAACACGCGACGTCCGAGTCATCATCGATGGCTTCAAAAAAGATGGCGTCGATGCGATTGTGATGGATCTATCAACCAACGGTGGTGGAAGCTTAACGGAGGCCATCGATTTAACAGGCTTGTTTATCGACCAAGGAACGGTTGTCCAAGTAAAAAGCCCTAGTGGAGAGGTACAGCAATATGACGATCGCAATCCCGGTACCGCCTGGGACGGCCCACTAGTTGTCGTCTGTAGCAAATTCAGTGCAAGCGCCAGTGAAATTTTCGCTGGAGCTATAGCAGATTACGATCGCGGGATTGTGGTCGGTGACTCCGCTACGCATGGTAAGGGAACTGTTCAAAGCCTGCTTGAACTCGGCTCGCAACTGTTCCGCATTGCTAATCCGCCCAACTTAGGCGCCTTGAAAATCACGATGCAACAGTTTTATCGCCCTAGCGGGGAAAGCACTCAGTTGCGTGGAGTCAAATCCGATGTCATCTTGCCATCGATTACCGACCATATGGACGTCTCTGAATCCGATTTGGATTATCCAGTCGCGTTTGATGAAGTCGATGACACGGTCAAGGAATCGCTTGGTTTGCGAGATGCCGCACTCATTGAATCACTAACAGCAGCATCCGCCAAACGAATTGCTGCCTCTGAAAAGTTCCAGAAACTGCTGGAGCAAATTGGGAAGTATAATGAACAGCGGAAAGAGAAGCAAATAACGCTCAATGAAGAAAAATACTTTGCTGAACGGAAAACTCGTGACGCGGAAAAAGAAACGCGCGAAGCTCTACGCGACAAAGTAAATGGAGAAAGTGAAATTTTCCCGACTACGTTTTATAACTCTGAAGTGCTCAACATCACGGTTGAATACATCAAACAAGTTGCCGGAAAAATTAAACTAGCCGGCAAGTAGCGGCAGAGGGCTAAGCAATATCAACGCTTGAGAAGTATCTCCGTTTTGTCACATTCGTGTCAATCTGTAGTTGATGCTGTAAAAACTGGCAGTTTCGCGAATATGCTCTATTGAATGTTTAGGTCGATTTGCATACCGTCATAGCCTAATTCCATAGATGGTGGTAAAGCTGCATTGACTACATCGTGATCTAGGTCGTGTGAAATATGTGTGAAAATCGTTCGCGCTGCGCCAATGTTTTCTGCTGCGTCAATTGCTTCGTCTAATCCAAAATGAGTGACATGTGGTTTATGCCGCAAAGCATCGAGTATCAAACAATCAAGTCCTTCAAGCAACGGCCAGCTTGATTCTGGGATTTCATTCGTATCGGTGCAATAGGCAATATTGCCAATACGAAAACCTAGTACTTCAAAACATGGACCGTGTTGCAATCGAATCGGTGTCACCGTTGTGCCCAACACTTCGAACGACTCAGTGGTGATCGACCTTAATTCGAGTTGAGGAATCGAGCCGGGGTGCGTTTGTTTCTTATTGCTAAACGCGTAGTCATAAGATTGCCTAATTCTTGCTTCAACGGCGGCTTCACAATATAGTGGAACGGCATGGCCCAGATAGAACTGAAACAACCGGAGATCATCCAAACCAAAAATATGGTCGGCGTGTTCGTGTGTATACAGGACGCTATGGACGATGCCAATTTTCTCTCGTAATAATTGATGTCGTAAATCCGGCGGGGTATCAATGAGGAGGTTACCTTGCTCGAGTCCAAATACGACACTACAACGAGTCCGCTTGTTTCGCAAGTTTAAACTGGTGCAAACATCGCAACCACATCCAATCGACGGGACACCGACAGACGTGCCAGTCCCTAACAGAATCATTTTTCCTCGTATGTCTGTGGTCACTACCGGTTTCATAAAACCCTCTGTCTTCCAACTACTACAAACCGCATCATTATATTTTCAGGTGAGAATACTTTAACCGGCGTTGACCCTTTATAACTGCTCCATTAGGCTACCAACAGTTATCTTAACTCTATAAAATAACTAGTTTAGGCTAGTTAGTGGTTATTAACCAACAATTCACGTCTCAAACAATGCAAACCATGAATGATCATCAATAGGCGAGAATTTTAGCCCGCTTGATTCAACGTCGGTCGCGCTAACAAATCACAATATCTACAGGCAGCAATGGATACAATCATAAGAATCTGGGAATTAATCAAAGCTTTTTTTCTCAGTATTGTCAATGTATTTGACCAAGTAGTAACGTCAACATTTGGATCGTCTAATAAACGTCAAGTTGATCATTACAATGAGGAAATTGAGGGCATTAACGCGCTTGAACCTAAGTATCAAGCGATGTCTGATGATGAACTGCGCGCGCAAACTGAATTATTTCGCGAGCGGCTAAAGACTGGCCAAACACTCGAGGACATTCGTAACGAGGCATTTGCCGTAGCGCGGGAAGCAGGCCGACGTTATCTAGCAATGCGACATTACGATGTACAGCTCATCGGAGGTTTAGTCTTGCACGACGGGAAGATCGCCGAAATGGTCACCGGAGAAGGCAAAACGCTCGTCGCCACATTACCTGCTTATCTGAATGCCCTCGATGGCAAAGGCGTCCACGTTATCACCGTCAATGACTACCTAGCGCGGCGTGATATGGAATGGATGGCTCCGTTATTTCTAGGACTCGGACTGACAATCGGCAACATCCAAAGTGACATGCCAGTTCGCGAACGCCAGGATTCCTACGCCTGTGACATCACCTACGGTACAAACAACGAATTTGGCTTCGATTATCTACGTGATAACATGCGTCCAGCAGCTCGCGGCGATGAGCGTTTTCCGCCGCACCAGCAACAAAGCCAGGGTATGCTGACCTATGCCATTGTTGACGAAGTCGACAATATCTTAATCGACGAAGCCCGTACGCCATTGATCATCTCCGGCCCTGCTCATGACAATCTGCAGAAATATGCAGATGCTGACAAGCTAGCGCGGCAACTAAAAAAAGATGATCACTTTGTCGTCAACGAAAAAGATCATAGCGTCAATCTAACGGATGAAGGAATTCGTCACGCCGAAAAATTAGCTGGTGTTGAAAGTTTCTATACGGCCGGAAACATGGAATGGCCACACTTAATCGACAACTCACTCAAAGCGCATTTTCTCTACAACACCGATGTCAACTATGTTGTCCGCGACGACAAAATCATCATCGTTGATCAATTCACGGGACGCTTGATGGATGGGCGACAATGGTCTGACGGATTGCACCAAGCAGTGGAAGCCAAAGAAGGTGTGAAAATCAAAGAGGAAACTCAAACGCTGGCAACGATTACACTACAGAACTATTTTAAACTCTACAAAAAAATCTCTGGGATGACCGGTACCGCTCTCACAGAAGCCCGCGAGTTTTGGGATATTTACAAAATGAATGTCGTGGCTATCCCCACAAACCGGCCTATGCAGCGAGCTGAATTTCGCGATGTGATTTATCTGGAAGAACGCTACAAATTCAAAGCCGTCGCCGACGAAGTTGAACAGATGAACAAATGGGATACGCTCATCATGAACAATGGTGATGAAATCATCGGCAAGGTCGAATCTGAAAACGAGGGCACCGTAGTACTACTGGCTGCAGATACACGCAAACGCGAATCATTCCAACGCAGTGACATCAAGCAAATCAACGTTGCCGGACGTCCCGTCCTCGTCGGAACCGTTTCTATTGAAAAAAGTGAATTGATTTCCGAATACCTTGATAAACGCGGAATCGAGCATGAAGTTCTCAATGCCAAGAACCACGGACGTGAAGCCGATATCATCGCACAAGCAGGCCGTCGCAGCGCCGTCACAATTGCTACAAACATGGCGGGACGTGGTACAGACATTGTCCTCGGCGGGAATCCAGAAACATTGGCATGGTCGCGTCTACAAAACACATACCCCACGCGACTTGATGTACCACAGCAAGAATGGGATGACCTGATTCGCGAAATTGACAACGAATATGATATGTCGGCCGAAGGAGAGGGAATCAAAGAAATCGGTGGCCTCCATGTAATCGGCACCGAACGTCACGATGCCCGTCGTATCGATTTGCAATTGCGTGGACGTTGTGGTCGCCAAGGTGATCCTGGCAGCAGTCGCTTCTTCTTGTCACTCGACGATGATCTAATGCGGATCTTCGGAGGCGACTCCATTAAAGGCCTCCTCGGTCGCTTCGGTATGGGAGAGGAAGAACGTATTGAAAGCGGAATGGTTTCGCGCAGAATTGAAAGTGCTCAAAAGAAAGTCGAAGAGCGGAACTTTGAAATTCGTAAAAACCTACTCGAATACGACGAAGTGATGGATACCCAGCGAAAACGATTATATGCCTATCGTCAAGAAATCCTCGATGGCGATAACGTTTCCACGAAGATCACCGATTGCCTCGACGAACAAATCACTTACTACCTCGATCTTTTCCTAGACCCAAACTACGGAGTCGATTCCTTTGCGACGTGGGTGAATGGCCAATTCGGCATGAAGGAAGAATCCCGCCTGTTCGCTGGAATGGATTTCGAACAGGCTCAAGATGAAACGCGCCGTCTTGCCGAGCGAGCGGCACGCATTCGCATTCGTGATGGTATCGAAGAAAACCTACCGTCCGATTTTGACGAAGAAGAATGGAATTGGGAGGCCTTAGCCAAGCTAGTTAATAATAGTTGGAACACGAGTTTACGAACACGCGATTTGAAGGAAATTCATATCGATGATCTCGAAATTGAACTGCATGAGATGGCCGTGCGGGCAATTGGCCAAGCTGACTTAGCCGAATCCGAAGCGTTCTTACAAGAAGACTATGGAAAACAAGCGTTGGCCTCTTGGGTTAAAAATAAGTTTGGCTTTGAAATCACTGATGAAGACATCAGAGATTCGAGTAACGAAGTATTGGTCGATTTAATTCACCAACAAGCATTGGAGATGTACACACATAAAGAAGCTGAATATCCCGTCATGGCTAGTATTTATCATTTCACCGAAGGCCGCGATGGTCGTCTAGATCGGGAAGCACTTGTGAAATGGGCGGCCGAACGATTTGATGCAGATATTGAAATGGACAGTTTCCGCAGCATGCAACGAAATGAAATTCGGGAAATGCTTGTAGATCTAAGCTTGGCAAGCCAAAAACGATCAAACAACCACCGCAATTGGGTCGCCGAGCAAATCAGTAAACACTACGACGAACAATCTGAAAATAGTCGTCTCGATCGTGTTGCCAATGAAGGTGAAATTGCCACCATTTCATTGTGGTTACGTGACCAAGTCGAATTTGAAATCGACGTAAAACAACTCGGCGAGCTAAATCGCAAACGACTATTGCGCGCAATGTCTTCCGCCGTCGAAGATAAGCACCATCAGGAAATGCGACGAATGGAACGGTCGTTGCTACTGCAAATCGTCGATATGGCTTGGAAAGATCACCTATTAACGATGGATCGCCTACGCAGTTCCGTCGGATTACAAGGTTATGCACAGAAGGATCCCAAGGTTGAATACAAACGTGAAGGGATGAAACTGTATGACGATATGTGGTTTTCGTTGGGCGAACAAGTTACCGACTTGATCTTCCGTATGGAACGCCTCAATGAAGATTTTATCGGATCCACTTGGATTGAATCCTCTGCTTCTCATGACCAGGCTCAATCGTCATCGGACATCGCACGCGAGCAACAGGGCACTAACACGGGTGGTCGCGGTGGAGATCCAGCCAAGACGATTCGCAATGTTGGGCCCAAGGTCGGTCGCAATGACCCCTGTCCTTGTGGTAGCGGGAAAAAATACAAAAAATGTTGCCTCGGAAAATAGAGAGACCCGCCAATGCCTTGGTTACGGAACCTCGTTTACCTACTGCTCATTGTCCTAGTGTTGCCCAAACTCATTTACTCTGCCCTGCGGCATGGAAAATACCGTCAAGGATTCGCGGAAAAATTTCTGGGCCTCGTCCCCCGAACTCAAATCGATGCCAGTAAGCGTTGTATTTGGTTTCATGCTGTCAGCGTGGGCGAGGTCAACTTATTACAAACGCTGATTTACGAAATCGAACAACGGAATCCTCAATGCCATTGCGTCATTAGCACCACTACGCGTACTGGCTATGAACTCGCTCGAGAAAAATATGCCCCCCGCACCGTCTTCTATTGTCCACTCGATTTCTCCTGGGCCATCAAATCCGCACTTAGACGAATACAACCCAATCTACTCGTACTCGTCGAACTAGAACTGTGGCCCAACCTCATCCATTTTGCCACGAAACAAACTAAGGTTGTGGTGGTCAACGGTCGACTCAGCGAAAATAGCACTCGAGGATACCGGCGGCTGGGATTCATTATTAAATCAACCGTCCGTCAACTCGATCATATCGCTGTCCAAAATAATGAATACTATCAGCGTTTCCTTTCAATTGGTGCCACGACCGCACAACTTACCATTACTGGTTCAATTAAATTTGACGGGGCACAAGCGGATCGGAAAAACGAACAAACCGTTGAATTACAGAGACTCGCAGGAATTTCCGCTACCGATTTCGTCATCGTCGCCGGCTCAACTCAAGTCGAAGAAGAAGAAATTAGCCTGCAGGTAGTGCAGCAGTTAATTCCCAACATTCCGCAACTGAAACTAGTCATCGTTCCGCGACACCCTGAGCGATTCGATGACGTTGCACGAGCCATCGAACAAACCGGTCTTCTCACGCGTCGGCGTTCAACCATCATCAAGCCAGTCGATCCTAGTACCAAGGTCATTCTCGTCGATGCCGTCGGAGAACTCGGAGCTTGGTGGGGCTTAGCCGATATTGGATTCGTTGGCGGCAGCATGGGTAAACGCGGCGGACAGAATATGATCGAACCTGCGGCCTATGGCGTTGCCGTTTGTTTCGGACCCAATACAATCAATTTTCGTGACATTGTCGAAATGCTGTTGGCCGACGATGCCGCGCAAGTTGTGCATGATCACTCTGAATTTGAGCAATTTGTGTTGGCCGCAATCAAGGATCCTACGACGGCGAACCAAATGGGCCAACGTGCCAAACTGCTCGTCCATGCGCAACAAGGAGCTACCACGCGCAGTGTCGACATTTTATTTTCATTGCTCGACTAATCACCGCAAATACATCTATCTTGCGGGGCTCTGTGTGGTTGTCGATTCGGGAAAATGCAAACTATAATCACAGCTTGCCGAAAACTTTCCAATATTTCATTTGCCCCTAATTATTCATCTACATTTTACCCGTTGTGCCAAATAAGGAAATTCATCCGTGACATCCGGAAAATACTTGTTCACTAGCGAATCCGTCAGCATGGGACACCCCGATAAACTTGCTGACCAAATCTCTGATGGTGTTCTCGACGCACTCATTGCCGAAGATCCCTACAGCCGTGTTGCGTGTGAAACACTGGTCACGACAGGAATGGCGATGATCGCCGGAGAAATTACGTCCAAAGCTGAAATTAATTACCCAAAAATTGTCCGCGATGTCATCCGCGAAGTGGGCTACACCGACGATGAAATGGGCATAGCAGCTGATACCTGTGCTGTCTTGACTTCGATCGATGCACAGAGTCCTGACATTGCTCAAGGCGTAAACGAAGATGCAAAATCTGATAAAGCTATCGGTGCCGGCGACCAAGGCCTCATGTTTGGTTTTGCCTGTCGCGACACTCCCGATCAACTGATGCCGTTAACAATCGCTCTATCACATCAAATCCTAGATCGTCTTAACCAAGCGAGATTTTCCAGTGAAGTCGATTGGTTGCGGCCCGACAGTAAAAGCCAAGTCACTGTTGAATATGATGGCTTTAAGCCAGTGCGCATCGACACGGTGGTTGTCAGCACCCAGCATACGCCTACCGTAGAAAATGATGATATCCACGAATTTATTATCAACAAAATAGTAAACCCCGTATTACCGGCCGATATGCTCGACGATAATATTACCTATCACATCAATCCGACCGGACGTTTTGTCACGGGTGGACCACATGGCGACTGTGGATTGACGGGACGCAAGATTATCGTCGACACGTACGGCGGCTGGGGCCGACATGGCGGGGGCGCGTTCAGTGGCAAAGATCCCACTAAAGTTGATCGTAGTGCGGCCTACATGGCTCGTCACGTTGCTAAAAATATTGTCGCTGCTGAATTGGCTGAACGCTGCGAAGTACAACTTGCTTACGCGATCGGTGTCGCGGACCCCGTAAGTATTCATGTTGATACACAAGGCACAGGCCAAGTCCCTGACAGCCAAATTTGCCAAGTGATTCGAGATTTCTTTTCACTAGCACCTAGCGGTATCATCAAATATCTCGATTTACGAAAACCAATTTATCGCAAGACTGCTGCCGGTGGTCATTTCGGCCGTAGCGAATTCAGTTGGGAATCAACCGATCGCGCCGAGGAATTAAAGTCACAGTTCTAAACACAGCAATCTGGATTCTATTGACGCCCGACGCCTACGTGCATTAACCTTCCACGATGTCTAGTATTGCTGTTCTACCCACCGGTTCCCCCACCAGCACATTGTTCGCCGTTATTCGACGCGGAGGAATGTTTGCCACGGCGATATTTGTAATGCTGGCTCAAGCAGTCCTCATTGTCAGAAACCCTGCGGGCACAACCACACTTAATCCGTCCTTTTTGTACGCCACACTTGTCGCTATCCTGTGCATCAACGGTGGCATTCGCCTTTGTACTTTCCACCCCCGCGACTCTCAAGCATCTTGGTTGAGTCGCGTTGTTTGGGTCACTCCGAGTATCATTGCCTGGGAAACGTTTATATTGATCTCCAACGCTACCGTCAGTAGCAGTCTCGTTGTTATGACCGGATTATTACTCGTCGTCGTCGAATGCAATTGGTGGATCGTTTCCTTAAGAAGACAATCGTCAAAACGACCACAACAGACAACCATCATCAAACAACAACTACTGTTTGACACAATCGATTCGCCACCAGCATTCGCGGCAGACATCCTACCCCTAGATAATACCAACGAGATTGCCACAACATTGGCACTCCACGCTCAGCAGTCTTGGACTCGATTTTCCGATGACTCTGGTGAATCTATTACGGCCATCGAACGTGTACTCTTTGAACCTGGACAACGCCATCAAACGATTTATTTTTCGTTTGTGCCAAGTTTGATAGCGGTCCCCGAAATTACCACACATATTGTGGAAGGACCGCCTGCAACCATTCGTCTCGACGAAACACAAACATTTGGTGCTCGTTTGGAACTGAAACTCGGCCAAAAATATGAAGAGCCTATTGAATTAATTATCCAAATCGAGATGGTAGCGGTACGAACGGTCGCCGCTTGATGAATTTTGATTTAAGATAGAGAACCTGAAAACTCTATTTACCGAGAACCTTATGGCACGATGGCCCCGGAAATTTTGGACGTCCCTATTTACCTATGGATTGATCTTCGTGGTTTTCCCAACGTTAGCTTATCTAGCCTTTCGCTGGGTTCGTGGTGAACTATAACGAATACTGTCGCTATTGATGTGTTTCGGTGAAATCAACACACTATCAATAGCCACACAAAGCAGATGTGCAAATATCTAGGAGCGGGATTAACATTTGGCCATGACCCCAACGCTGTCATCAATCGTCGAGCAACTCCGACAAGCAGGACATTCACACCTGCTCGATTTCGTAGACCAACTTAACGAAACCGAACTTCAGTCACTGTTGCAGCAAATCGCATATCTTGATTTCGAATTAGTTAATCAACTATTTACTAAATTTCGAGATGCAAACAATCCGCTCACTTCAAATATCAGTGCCACAAGCAGTCTTGATATCAGACCACCGGACGCATTGCGGTTAGATCAGGACAATACACCCAGCGGTGTTACGCGTAGTCAAGCGGTAATTGAAGGCGAACGCTTATTACGTGCCGGTAAAGTTGCGGCATTAATTGTTGCCGGTGGCCAAGGATCCAGACTAGGATTTGATAAACCTAAAGGGATGTTTCCCATCGGTCCAATTTCCCAGCGAACACTGTATGAAATGCTGGTTTATAAAATCGACGCCTTACAGCGACATTACGAAACCACAATCCCACTGCTGATCATGACCAGTCCCAGCGTACATGATGAGACGATAAGCTATTTTGAAGAACATGATTACTTTGGATTGAGTGATTCAATCGAGTTTTTTTGTCAAGACACACTGCCGGTTGTTGATTCTCAGTCTGGCCAGATACTTCTGCAATCACCCCACACCATCAGCGTAAGTCCCACTGGTCATGGGGGTATGATCGCAGCACTGGTCGCGGACAAACTACTCGATAAATGTCAACAAGCTGGTATCGAGCATTTCTTCTTTGGGCAAATTGATAATCCACTTTCGCCAATTTGCTGTGCTGAACTCATTGGTTTTCATAGTTTGACAGATTCCGCAGTGACACTTCAAGCGATCACAAAACAGAATGCACAAGACAAGACGGGAAACATTGTCCAAATCGATGACCGCATTCAGATGATTGAATACACTGAAATGCCACCACAACTTGCCGCACAAACAACCGCCGATGGGCAACTAAATTTCTGGGCCGCCAACATCGCCGTGCATATATTTCAAACGTCATTTTTGCAACAACTAGCCCAAAATCCTACGGCCCTGCCTTTTCACCCCGCACACAAAACTGTGGCACACATTGATCATCTCGGGAATCAAATCGATCCAGCAGAGCCGAATGCTATTAAATTTGAGCGGTTTATTTTTGACTCGCTATCGGTGTCACCCAAAACCACAGTTATTGAGGCGGACCGCAACCTCGTATTTGCGGCTGTCAAAAACCCCGTGTCGGCCAGTTTCAATACCGTCGACACCTGCCGACACGCTATCTCTGCGTTACACCGCAATTGGCTCATCGCAGCGGGTGTTCAAGTAGACGCGAATATTACAGTTGAAATCGACCCTTGCTGGGCTCGTAATGCTCAACAGGTCAGTGAGCGCTCTGATTTACCACCGACCATAACGGCGGATATATTCTTAACATCATCCAGCTCCACCGCGAGGTAGTCATTCTATGGTTTATGCCGTCATCATGGCCGGCGGGTCGGGCACTCGATTCTGGCCAGCAAGCCGCAAACAATCGCCAAAACAATTACTGAGCATTGACGGCCAACAAACACTACTAGAAGCAGCGGTCGCTCGACTCGATAATCTAGTTGCCTGTACGGATACACTTGTTGTTACAAATCACCGTCTCGTGGCTGCTGTGCGTGAGCTACTACCAGATTTACCGCGCACGGCGATATTAGGGGAACCAGCAAAGCGAGATACCACCGCCTGTATCGCCTTAGCGGCCGGTCTATTGAACATGCGGGACTCCGCTGCAACGATGTTGGTCATGCCTGCCGACCATTTGATTAAGCCGATCGAAGATTTTCAACACGCGGTCAAGCAAGGGATCCAATTGGTCAACACCGATCCGAATCGGCTCGTTACCTTCGGAATTAAACCCAGCTATGCAGCGGAGTCGTTCGGATATATCCGCCAAGGCAATAGCATTTCAACAGCAGAAAACCAGGGAAATGACACCGCGTTCGAAGTCCATGAATTTTGTGAAAAACCAGATCAAACCACGGCCCGCCGATATCTCGAACATGGCGGATACTATTGGAATTCCGGAATCTTTATTTGGCGGACAACTACAATTCTCAAAGCTATTGAGGAAAATGATCCCGCATTAATGGAACATATCAACGTTATCTGCAATGCCTATGAGAGCCCTGAGTTTGAAGAAATATTTCAACGTGAGTTTTCCGCGATTAAGGGCAGGTCTATCGACTACACAGTTCTGGAAACGCACGATAACGTCGTCGTCATTCCGACTGCATTTGAATGGAATGATGTGGGTAGTTGGCAGTCAATTGAATCCCTATTCCCCGTGGATGAAAACAACAATACGATCATCTCGAAGCATGTTTACGTAAAATCCACAAATAATGTAGTATGGACATCCGAGGACCACTTAGTTGCCACGGTGGGTATTCATAATTGCATCATTGTCCATACGGCCAATGCCACGTTAATTGCCAATAAAGATGATGAAGAATCTGTACGAGAAGTTGTTACTATAATCGAATCACTTGGTTGGGAAAGTTTCTTGTAAGCTAACCGTTATGATGACATCATGAAATATTTAACCACCCTACTACTATTCAGTTGCGTTATAAGTTGTAACGCTCTTCTTCTACTAGGACAGCAGCGCGGTCAACCATCTGAAAACCCTCCAGGTAAATCCAATCCAGTGACCGACTTCATGAAATCTCCACTGCACTTCAATTTACGAACCAAAACGATTGGCGGTAAGCAGTTCTGGACAGATCTACGCATACAGGAGGGTTGGAGAATTCAGCAAAACATTTTTACCCAGCATTATCGATTGCTCGATCCAAAGGACATCCGTCATGAGTGGGGTGCGCTCAATAAATGCGAAGCGACCTTTAACCGATTTATTAGACTGGGATATATCCGTCCGTATAAAAAACGAGTCATTATTTTGTTGCATGGCATTATTCGTGCCCGGGGTTCAATGGATTCGATGGATAAATACCTACGCGAACGAATTGCCGGCAGCGTGCTCAACATGGCCTACGCCAGCACACGTGACACACTAGAACATCATGCTGAGGCGTTGCACAACGTACTAGCAAATATCCCCGCCGAATGTGACATTTCTTTTGTTTGTCACAGCATGGGAAACCTTGTCGTGCGTAGGTTTTTTCACCGGTGGCAAGATTCTAGGATTACTCGAGTGGTGATGCTAGCACCACCCAATCAGGGTTCTGCATTAGGAACGATGTTTCATAATTATCAGCTATTCGAAACAGTGTGGGGTATTTCGGGACAAGAAATCACTGCCGGATTTGAAGCACTCAAAACGAAGTTAGCCGTACCGCCATGTGAATTTGGTATCATTGCGGGAGTCTATTCCGGTAAGATCCTACAGAACAATTTGCTAGCGGGAGCAAATGACCTAGTGGTAACTGTCGAAGAAACAAAACTTCCTGGTGCCAGAGATTTTCGTTCAGTCGCCACAACTCATACTCGCATCATGACTAATGTTGAAGTCCAACGCTTGACCACCCTTTTTCTCCAACGTGGATATTTCGAAACCGCCACGACGCGCACACCACTTAAGTAATCATTAAAACGCATGCCCAATTTCCCAACTCTAGGTCGATTAGCCGCTATTGATTTTGGTACTGTCCGTATCGGAATTGCGATTACGGACCCTAGCCGCAATTTTGCGAGCCCACTGGAGAACTACAATCGGTCTGACCTGCACGGCGATGAACTGCGCTTTCAACGACTTGTTGAAGAAGAAGATATCGTTGGATTCGTGGTTGGATTACCTATCAATACCGATGGGCGAGAAACACCCAAAAGTCGCGAAGCCCGTTCCTTTGGTGACTGGCTAACCGCAGTTACACAAATACCTGTGGTCTATCACGACGAACGATTCTCAACATCCATGGCTCACGAATTGATGATTGCGGCGAGTGTTAAAGCCAGCAAACGTAAGAAGCATCTCGATATGATAGCCGCACAACAAATCCTGCAATCTTACTTATCGCAATAACACACGTTTGAACCAGCTTTGTGCTTATTGCTCGTTGCTGACTGGATCAGCTTTTTTCATTTCGTCGATCAACGATACGAATAATTCGGCGGGCAACGCATAGGAAGAAACACGGGAGGCTCGAGCAATGTTAATGCCAACCGTTTTTCCCGCTAAATCAACAATCGGACCGCCACATTCTTCCGGTTGTAAAACCGTATCATGTTGCAACACTGACTCAAAACCAGTGCGCCGTTTACTTAACGCACCGCCTAATTTTTGCTGTTCCACCGCGCGCGTACCCGCTATGTCCGATTCCCGTCCAAGTATTGGTTCGACAGCCATCTCTTCGCCAGCGCGAATAATTAGCAACCTAATTTTTTCACCTGGTAGATGAGCTCGTACTACCTTGATCAATTCATCACGGCTATTGATCTCCGTATCGTTGACCTGCAAAATAATGTCTCCACGTTTCATTCCAGCTTCTTGAGCAGCCGTATTTGGAAACACTCGTTCCACAAAAGTGCCTTGCGGTGATTCGCCTAGCAGGACACCCAGTAGACCTCCTTTAATGGATCGAGGAGCCACACTCACAACGCCAAAGGCGACAGGTGTTTCAGCAATCCCTGGCGTAACCAACCAACTTCCAATGACTGGCGTTTCGGTATTCCATTGGGCCGCTTTCAATTTTTTTGCGGACACCTTAAGCATCGCCAAATCCAATTTTGGGCGATGTGATATAAGTTCAGCCTCCACGACTTTTCCATTGGGCAAATGACAATCCAGTGGAAACTTAATATCGTCGGTAATGACTTGGGTGGCTTTAGTCAAAATGTATCCATCGGCGCTGACAATCGTGCCTAATGCAACAACCTTGTGGCCAGCATGTAATGCCACCGCACACCCCGCTCGCTTAACAACAGGATTGAACGCCTTGCGGATTTCGCGGTAGTTACGTTCATGAACGCCGGCCGGACGAAAGGCTGCTATGTAATTTACCCAATTCGTGTATTCTACCGCCGTCGGTCGCGTCGGTAATTTTCGCGTGCTACTATCGCTCGGCTTCGGTTCTTCAGGTTCGGGTAGAACATTGCCACCTGCTCGACCAATCTTGATCGTCAACACTAATGCTTCACCATCGCGTTGAACCGTGACTTTAATTTTTTCACCTGGTCGATGGATGCGGACTGCAATAACTAACGCATCAAAATTTTGGATGTCATTATCACCAAACTTAATAATGATATCGTTGACCTTAAGTTCAGCACGATCTGCCGGACTACCTTTTACAATCCCACCAATAACCGCACCTTCAACCGCATTATCTTCTTCCGCACTACCCTGCACACCGATAAACGGCGAACCCGGAATATCACCCCAATCTTCGGTTGCCACCATCCGCTCCCAACCTGTTTGAAAAGCGACGATCGGAACATGGACGTTGTGAATTAACTCTTGACCGATGCGGCTGTGAATCCCAACAACCTTGCCATCCATACCGAATAACGGACCACCGGAATCTCCACCAATCAATGTGCAGTCAGTCGTTACCACATCATCAAACCGATGAATCACACGACCTAATCGCACAACAGGCTTACGATTTGACTGGTAGCCACCAGGGTGTCCGAGCGCAAGCACCCATTGTCCGAGTGAAGCGGAATCAGCATCTGCCATTTCGGCATACGGCCAATTATTAGCCTCCCAATTTTCATCCGTTATTTTCATTAAACCGGCATCGAGGCCTCGATTGAGGCCAAGAGTACGACCTCTGACAATTGTACCGTCGGTCAGGATAACTCTCGCAGTTCGATTTGGTTTTCCAGAAACATGTGCGGCCGTCAAAATATATCCATCAGGGCTAATCAATACGCCACTACCCTGTGCAGCACCAACTTGAATACCAACCGTCGTCCTAAGAACAGTATCTGCAAGCGATTTTACATGCGACTGCATCGATTCTAATTGGCCAACGGTCGTTGGGGTCTTCCCAGCGAAAATGGGTTGCAAAGCCGAGTTCACCGATAGCCCAACAGCTTTTGCCTTGGTAGTGTTTTCTTGGCCCGATACCGTCATCGACGACAACAGGGTGATCATCATGAGCGAAAACATGAACCGAACGGATTGTGAATAAGAGTAGCCGCGAGGTGAGTATTTTTGGCCAGTCGAGGAAGAATCAATCATAGGTTACTGCTTACCAATAAAAATAAATGACGTGAAACAAGGTTCCTCGTTTATTATTGCTTGTATTGGGCTAAAATACAGGCACTATAGTCTACATTTTCGGGTGAAAGTTGGGAATCGAAGGCGCTTTGTAGAGCCTGGTAGGCTTAATTAGAGTACTATTCTGTGGTTCCGCTAATATTACGCCGTAGAGGCAATCAATATCCTATTGGTACACTACCTTCATCCAAATGACTAAACGTCTCATCATCGGTTGCGGTTATCTTGGATTCCGCGTTGCCAAACTCTGGCAAATACTTGGACATGATGTACATCTACTCACGCGCAGCGAACAAACTGCTGCTATGTTTGAGCAACAAGGATTCACTGCCCACCTAGGTGACGTAACGCAATTGAGCTCGCTCGACCATTTCCCCGCTGCTACGGAAGTTTTGTACGCCGTCGGGTTTGATCGTGCTGGAAACTACGACATCCATGATGTCTACTGCCAAGGCTTAAAAAACGTCATCGAGCGATTGCCGCAAGCACCTAATCGTTTTATCCACATCAGTTCGACAGGCGTCTACGGGCAAATCGACGGTAGCTTAGTCGATGAAGAAACGCTAGCCGAGCCGTTGCGACCTGGGGGAACGGCAGCGTTGGCGGCTGAGCAAGCTCTGAGGCAAAGTTTGCTGTCTACGTCTGCAGTAAGCTTAAGACTAGGCGGAATATATGGTCCTCGGCGTGTGCCATATTTAAAACAAATTGTTGCGGGTGAACCACTGGCCGTACCTTCCCAAGGTTGGCTCAATCTCTTGCACGTCGAAGATGCAGTTCAAATCATTGAACTATTATGCCAAGCACCTCCGCAACATGATCTCTATCTTGTCACCGACGGAGTGCCTGTTCTACGGCAAGACTACCTCAATGAAATCGCACGATTGCTGCAAGCGCCAGAAATTACGTGGGCGCCGAGTAATCCAAACACAGCCGTTGCCCAACGAGCACTCGGTTCAAAACGTATCAACACTCGGCGGTTTGTCGATGAACTGAAATATAATTGGAAATACCCTAGTTACCGCGAAGGACTAGCAAGCATTTTGTCGAAGTGACGGCCGGTTGTGGTGCAAACGAAATCAGCAATTAAGAATTATCGCAGCTTGCGCATTTTTCACATTGGTATAAATTCGTGGTTTTCTTGATTATGGCGAGGCGGTTCGTATGGCTTGAATCGTGCCGACTCTCAAATTAGAATTGAACCAACTTGATAATCTTTTTCTTTAACCCCCCAAATGCAATTCTTATGCTGGAACGAAAACCACTGTTTCCAAACGTTATTGAACTCAACTACCAAGCCGGTTCGGTTTTCGGCTGTAACGTTTACCTGATCTATGACGAAGACGAGTGGGTGTTGATTGATATTGGGTATGAGGAAGTCGTGAATGAGGTGGTCGACATCATTCGTGGCCTCGATTTCCCATTTTCTAAATGTAAAGCACTCATTGCGAGCCACGCCGATGTCGACCATATCCAGGGATTGTCATTGCTGAAGCAAGCCATCAAAGCTCCGGTCGCGGCCCATCCATTGGCAGCCGTTTCTTTACGGAAAGCGGACAAGCTTAAAACATTCGCACAAATCGAAGCGCAGGGAATTGACTTGCCATTGCCGCCTGTGGAAGTCGAACAACTGATTGATGACGGTGATAAAATTACAATTGGTAATTTAGAACTCGAAGTTTGGTTGACTCCTGGGCATACCGACAGCCAATTAAGCTTCCGGCTCGGCGATTTGTTGTTTAGTGGTGACAATATTTATCGAGACGGGTGCGTCGGCGCGATTGATGCCCATCACGGCAGTGACCTCGACGCATTTATCTCCTCCCTCCTGCGAATTCGTGCTAGCGACGTCAAGTGGCTATTACCCAGTCATGGACCAATTTTCCGTAAGGACGAAGAAATGCTAGACAAAACTATTTCCCGTCTCGAAAGCTATCGACACATGGCCGACTTTGGTACCTGTGCGAGCGATTGGCCATTAATGGACGAATGGGAACGTGAAGTTGCCGAGGGCAAATTACCCACGTAATCTGTTTGAAAGTATTCCAGCAAACTTAAATTCTTCTTTTGGTTTAGAGGTGACAAATGTCCGACGATCTATTTTCGCTGCTGCAAGAAATTGTCCGCATTCCCAGTGTCAACCCGATGGGGCGCGATGTTCAAGGAGACATCTATCTCGAAACCAAAATGAACGATTGGTTAGATAATTGGTTTAATGAGTTGGGCGTTGAATATCGACGGCAAACTTTAGAACCAGGACGTGATAATGTTATTGCGATTGTCCCCGGAAGCAGTGTCTCAAATGATGGCGGTAAGGTGCTGATGCTTGAAGCACATCAAGATACGGTTCCCATCGACGGCATGACGATTGATCCATTTGATCCCGTCATGAAGGACGGTCGGATGTATGGCCGTGGCAGTTGTGATATCAAAGGTGGTATGGCTTGCATGTTGACGGCGTTTAAACGATTAGTCACTGAACAACCGGACAATGTACCCACGGTTGTGATGGCCTGCTCTGTCAACGAAGAGTATGGCATGTCAGGCGCAGATATCATGCCGCTGTTGTGGCAAGACACCGAACAAAAATGGTTTGCCGAACCCGCTGGCGTTATTGTGGCAGAACCAACCATGCTCGATGTTGTTGTAGCCCACAAAGGAGTGACTCGATTTCTCGTCGACGTAACCGGTAAAGCGTGTCACAGTTCGCAACCTACGCTAGGCCAAAATGCTATCTACCGTATGGCGCGCATCATTTCGGTACTAGAAGACTATGCGTTAAATATTGTGGTAACACTAAACGAACATCCACTGGTATCTAATCCCACACTGAGCGTTGGTATGATTGGTGGCGGCATTAGTATTAACACAGTTCCAGATTACTGTTCGATCGAAGTGGGTCGTCGCGTCTCGCCTGGAGAAAGCCCCGCTGTAGCCTTTGACCACATTGAAACTCATGTGCGTCAGGCGTTAAACAGCGAAGAATGGGTCGACGATATTACGTTTCACAAACCGACCATTTCCAAAAGTGGATTAAACGATGATACCAATGGTGAGTTTGCCGAATACCTTTGCGGCGTCGTTCAAACTGCTGGGCACAGTGGCCAACGCATTGGCGTCCCGTATGGTACGGATGGACAAGCGTTTTACCGAGCCGGTGTGCCGACGGTGGTTTTTGGACCTGGTTCGATCGATCAAGCGCACACTAAAGACGAGTGGGTCGAACTGCAACAACTCGAAGCGGCGGCAGAATTGTATTACCAAATGATTCTACAATTTGGTGCATGACCAAACTCGCAGTAACTGCTCTCCATCCACAACCTAGGACAAACATTCAGTTTTCTAGAATACATCCAAGCGGAAGTGATGACCCCAATGATAGCGACGTGCTTGAGGGTAGAAATTGTGCCACTGCTTGTTGTAAACAGGCGTTCGCATTTCTTGTGGATACCGATGATACATACTTTCGTAACTCCGATAATATTCCTGGCCCCAGTAATTCTGAGGGTAATAAACGTATGGATAGTGATAGAAGCGGTTCCAATTGTATTGGCTATATGCGCTACCCCAACGTTGACCGTACGCGCGTTCCTGAGCGTCGACATTACTACTAATGCAAGTACCTAGAAGTGCTGTGCAAGCAGCAATCAGGAGTATTTTTTTGAATCCAAACTTAGCCATCGACCGTTCCTCTCAAATGCACAACCTTTTTTAGTCTCTGTAGAGCAATAACTAATACCCTACAAATATATTCTTCGGCGTACCGATTGACCGTAATTTAAGGAATATTCGGTAGAATCCGAAAAGGCCTGACAATCCTTACACTTTAATTTCAATTCCGAACCCCTAAAACGAGCGAAAACAGACTGCGTGAGAACGACAAAAATAGCTCAATGCCTATTGATGCATCGTTGTTTTTGCATCAGAATGACCCCTGTCAACCTCCTAGATTTAAATGTCCAAAAAGCGTTCGAACAAGTTCGAGCTATTTATGCTATCCAGACCTAGAAGGGCATTTTTTTTGGATATCCTTGTGATTTTTTTCACAAGGATGCGTTTTTCACTTAGAAAAATAGATAAAGTGAAAATAGTCCCTAACCGGTAAATGGCCACTTCAAAACTCATCCAATGCGATCACACACAACCACAGCTGGGTTAGATTTGCCAATTAGCGGGCGTCCAGCCCCAACAATTAGCAGTGCCAACGCTGTAACCCGCGTTGCCTTGGTTGGTGATGATTATGTCGGTATGAAGCCGTCGCTAGCGGTCGAAGTGGGACA
>JABJJO010000089.1 GCA_018660825.1 Planctomycetaceae bacterium
ATAACCAATGGGTGGTCGTGACACTTAGCACAGCTAATATTAACCCCGAAAAACAAACTGCTTGTCTCGTTGGTAAGTTTGTCGAGATCTTTCACTCGCAGCTTCACGAACTTCATCGCTTGGCGTTCTAATTCATCCTCATAGTCGCCCAATAACATCGCGCTAAACATCTGGTCCCAACCGCGACGCTGCGTGACCGCCTGTTCTAAGTAACTTTGCAATTCAGTGTTGCCTGTTGGTGATAGCAGCAAATTCAAATCATAGGCCAAGTGTTTTTGATACGCCGGAGATTGTAACAATTGATCAACCATCTGCTCCCGCTTGTTACTGTCCTGGGACGTAACATATCGATCCACTTCAGCTGATGTTGGTATGCGGCCAATTAAATCTAATGTGGTCCGCCTCAGTATGTTGTAATCATCTGCCAGCGGAGCGGCTGTAATATTCACTTGCTGCATCTTCGCATCTAACATCGAATCCACGACATCTTGAATCAAAGTTTCAGCCTGAACCATCGATAATGGTACAAATCCAAGTGCGAGCAAAATAATTGATTGAGACAATCTCATAAGAATTCTCAGTCGCTGCAATCGAAATCACAATTCAGAAACAAGTCTAGTGGTTCCGCATTGATTGATTGAGTTTTGTAAAGGAAGGTTTTCTTGAGGTAGGACAATTTGATTGGTTGCCAGTAAAAAATACCAACAGCACGTCATCTTGCTTGATACTATTATCACAAAAAACGCAGCTATAGCAAAGACCACAGTAATATTTACCCAGATTCTCCTATTTTGCGACATTCAGCCCCTTGAGGATGTCTGAAATCGCCGTCATGATGGGGTCTTAACAATTTACTAAAGACCTCCATGGATGAACCATTTCCCAGATTAACGATGCGGGAATCATCCAGCAGATACCAGACAATTGACTGGCTTCTGTTTTTATTAAAATTTTAAGGAGACATCGTCATGGCACACTATACAGGTGCAAAAGCTAGAGTTAACCGTCGTTTAGGAACTTTGGTGTATGAAAGCAGCGGAGCTGTCCGCGCATTTGACCGGCGACCTACCCCTCCGGGTATGCACACTCGCCCCCGCCGTCTTTCCAACTATGGATTGGCACTGCAAGAAAAACAAAAGATCAAGCATTATTACGGACTTGGTGAACGCCAACTACGCCGTTACTTTGTAGGCGTTAGCCGTAAATCAGGCAACACCGGTGAACTACTGCTACAAATGTGCGAACGTCGTTTGGACAATGTAGTACGTCGCGCTGGCTTTGCTCAAACTCGACCGCAAGCACGACAAGGAGTCGTCCACGGACACTTCCTAGTCAACGGTGTTCGTACCAACAAGCCATCTTACCAAGTTCGCCCTGGTGACATTGTCACCGTGCGACGTCGCAATAACATCTTGAAACTCTACCAAGGTGTAACATCCTTGGCTGAAGGCGAACCTGTTGAATGGCTCGCATCAGATACAGAAACGTTGCGAATTACGGTTCAAGGCAACCCCGGACCGGCGGACATTAGCTTGCCCGTTGACGGAAACATGGTTGTTGAATTTATGTCGCGTTAAGGTTAATCGATGCATTCTCGAGTCGTCATACTTGGGGGAGGTCCCGGTGGCTATGCTGCTGCATTTTTGGCGGCTGATCAGGGTCTCGACGTAACACTTGTAGAAGCACATCCACATCTTGGTGGTACTTGCTTACTGCGGGGGTGTATTCCGTCCAAAGCGCTACTACACGTGGCTCACGTTATTGCACAAGTGGACGATCTAGCCACGAATTGGGGCGTTCAATATGACGCACCAGTAATCGATCTTGTTGCAATACGCCAACGCAAGGAAAGCTTAATCGCTGCGCTCGCCGGTGGCCTTGCGCAACTCGCAAGTCGCCGCCAGATCCGAGTGATCCAAGCGCGGGGGTCCTTTGTGAATTCCACCACCCTGCAACTCCAAGGGGATGATGAAGCCATTGCCGATGATCACACTTTGACGTTTGAGCATTGCATTGTGGCCACCGGTTCTTCGGTTGCTGTGCCCACAGTCTGGCAAACAGACTCCCCGCACGTCATGACCTCTGACGAAGCATTACAGTTGTCAAAGATACCGTCATCACTGCTAGTTATTGGCGGTGGCTACATCGGGCTGGAACTCGGCAGCGTCTATGCACAACTCGGAGCACAAGTCTCTATTGTGGAAATGGCCGATCGCTTGCTACCCGAAGCGGATAAAGACCTAGTCAAACCGCTGCACAAAAAACTATCGCAACTTCTGAGCGGGCGAATTCATCTGAGCACTAAAGTTGGCGAGCTAACGCCCGGGCCAACTAGCGTTGCTGTGCAACTTGAAGGCCCAAATGGTGCGACGAGTGAAAGCTACGAACAAGTGTTGATTGCTGTGGGGCGAAAACCTAATTCACAAAACTTGGGATTAGAGAATACGGCAGCGACAACTGACGACGCTGGTTTTATCTGTTGCAACGAACATCAGTTTACTAACGATTCTCACATTCTTGCTATTGGCGATGTCTGTGGAAATCCGATGCTCGCTCACAAAGCAACCGCTGATGCCCGTCAAGCGGTCGCAGCTGTGCTCGCTGAATCACAAGAAACAGCTACTGGACATGATGCTATCGCGACAGGTGCAACAGGCAATCCATGCATCCCCAATGTCATCTTTACCGACCCAGAAATTGCCTGGGCTGGCCTTACGGAAACAGCTGCCAAGCGAGAAGACATTGATTATCAACTCGCAATCTATCCGTGGGCGGCGAGTGGTCGAGCACAAGCAATCGGCCGCGTTGCTGGTCGAACCAAATGGTTAATCGAGCCAGATACACAACGGGTGCTAGGATGTGGTATCGTTGGTCCTGACGCCGGTGAACTCATCGCAGCAGCCGTGACGGCCATCGATCAACAATGGACTGCCCAGCAACTCACCACATCAATCGCACCACATCCGACTCTCAGTGAAACATTGTCGGGAGCTGCAGAAGTCTTCCTCGGCAAAGCAATCGAGATCTATAAACCTAAACGTGCTTAGTCGGTGTGCAAAACACTAACGCACCTCTCGTATACATCTAATGCCTTGCACTCATGACTTTTCGCCACTATTCGCCGGCAGTGGTATGACGAGCCAAATCAACGACACGAGTAATTGTTACGTGTTGAGTTTTTAAGCGGTAAAGGTACCCGCGACGACCAAATACGCCAATGTGCTTTGTTAAATAGTGTGCCAGATTCAAGCCAGGCACCGGAGTCACAAATACTTTGACATCACCCTGCTCATCAACCAAAGCATATTCTGGTGCGCCGCGCCGCGATGAATGGACTTCCATCAAATAGCCCGTTTCTTCATAAGCCGTTCGTTGGGCTTCCGCGGATAGTTCTCCCTGCGTGGAGGGGTCCACCAAGCTCTTGGCGAGGTCCGAGGTTCGTAACGGCAAGGTATCTCCATTGATATTCAGTAAACGCCGCGGCACCGTCCCAAAGGATGTCTTCTCCAAACGTAATCGCTGTTGGTGAATATCTTGAAATTGCTGTATTTTGGCCAATAAATTCTCCCATTGAGAGCGCTGTTGTGCCGGCGATTTATTCAACATTTGCAACACCTGATCGCGGATAGGACCCAATTTCCAATCCGACGTTTCGCGAGCTACCATTTGCGACAAGTAGTTTTCGAGGCCGCCAAGGTCGCGTGGCAAGGATGCGGTGGTAGTAGTCGCCGCATCGCTAGTGTTATCCAACACGGTAAAAGATGCAGGCTGGGCATTGAACGATTGGCTTGATTGAGCACCACGATTACGCGGGCTACGAGTCGGGTTTAACCACCGCGGTACAAATCGATTACTAACCTGACCTGTCGTGCCAGTCGTGGCCCTAACAGGTTGCTCAAATTGCACTGGTTGTACGCGATTGAATTGGCCAGTACTTGAATTGGATTCAATAGATAAAGTTGCGGTCGAATCAACAATTGGATCCGAATTGCTCTGTAGTTGGAGATCACGTTTAAACATCCATCTGAATTCACCATGTGGAGGAGCAATTTTCGTCAACTGTAATTTCCGACCGCCGTTGGACAAAGCCATTTCACGACTTCCCAGAATTTCCACAATCTCACCACGGTCTAACTGCACCATCCGTAAATGAGAACGCATCGACTGCTCGCGTTGACCGATCCACGACGGCACACCTGCTATTTTTACTGTCGCTTTTACCCCGTCAGGATTAATAAAAAGAAATCGCGATTCGACCCAACTAAAGCACCTAAGAGTTGGGCGGATGGCTACATAACCGTCAGACGTCTCCATGTATATGTGCACGACAGTCCCGACAGGCAATTCATCGCAAACAGATTGATCAGAGGTGGGGGAAGTATAGACATTGGCACGACGAACCTTTACTTGAGCACGATGAAAAGATGATCCATCCTGAGCCTGTAACGATAAACTACCCAGCACAATCGCAAACGCTATTACAAGCAAAGCTGAAAACACTCGATTCATAGAACCTGCTACCTCTAAAAACTATTTTTCCACAACGGTTAATTACAGTTTTTACCGTCTCCAAGCAATGGCAGAATTGGAAACGCCTTATTCAACTGATTCATAGACATTTGTACTAATTCACGGTGAAGTTTACCCGTTCCACGCTAATTACCAAGCTTTCCAAATGCCGAAGAAATCGTTCTTTTCGCGCACTCTACTCGATTCGGACAAGGATAAATCCCGATGAAGTTTACGTCTGACAACAACTCTCAATCCATTATTCATCCAATCGCGTATGCCCAATTTACGTTGCCATCGCAGAGCCTCCATTTACGCCATATTAAAGTTTGGCGTAGGTCTGATTATTGCTGGATGCCTTCTGAGCACCAGCACACTCCAAGCACAAGTTTTACCGAACGAGCCGCTGCAACCATCCGCTCAAGAACAAGCGGAGCATAGTATTCCTTGGGATAAGCTAACCGCTACGGCAAAAACAAAGCTGCGTTCTGTCATCTCCGACACCACCGTTTTTCACCGACTTAAGAAACAACAATTCAAATGCGATCCGAGCGTATATATTCACCTAGTGCGTCATCCGGAAATCCTCACAAACATATGGGAGTTGATGGGAGTTACACAGCTACGTATCGAAAGAACTGCTCCTTTTAGCATTCGCATACACGACGGACAATATACAAAAACCAAACTCGAATTAGTGTATGGAACACCAAATCTACATGTATTCCACTGTGAGGGCAGTTATAAAGGAACAATCATACCGACCGTTTCCACTGGTCGAGCGATCATCATTATCCGCAGTAAATATGACACCGCAGAAGCAGCACTCCCAGCGACTCAAGTTCTCACAGTCAAACATCAAATGGATATTTTCTTGCAAATTGACAATGCTGCCGATCAACTACTCGTAAAGACTCTTAGTTATTTTTTCATGAAAACAGCAGATGCAAATTTTTCCGAGACAACTCAGTTTATCGGTCAAATCGATAAGATCGTACGCGACAATCCCGCTGGGATGGCGCGGCTGGCCGATCGATTAACACGCGTTCAACCAGCGATTCGCCAACAATTCGGAGTCTTAGTCCGCAACGCGAACGCAAATCAAGTGCGTCTAGCAACCACCATTCAAGGCGAACCCAGTACGACTCGCAAGTAAGTTGTATGCCCGCTAAGCATGTTGGCTATTTGGTCACAAAGTTTACCAAGCGTCCTGGCACAACAATCACTTTGATGATTTCAGCACCAGACAACAACTCTGCCACGCGTTCATCCTCTCTTGCCGCCTGCTCTAGATCCGTTTGATTTATATCCGCTGGCACACTGATTCGTGTTTTCACTTTGCCCCGAATTTGTACTGGGACTTCGATTGTATTTTCCACCAGCAACGATTCATCACAAACAGGCCATGGCTCATACGCCAACGTCTTGTCATTGCCTAACAACTCCCACAATTCCTCAGCAATATGTGGCGCATATGGAGACAACAGCAACAAAAACGATTGCATGATCGACTGCGGTCGTGACGACTGTCCAGTAAAGAAATTGACGAACTCCATCATCCGCGCAATGGCCGTATTGAAATCCAGATTCTCTGTGTCCACAGAAACCGAATGAATCGTTTGGTGCAGCATTTTCAACTGTTCCGCTGTTGGAGCCTCGTCACTCAAGGCCGCGTTGACTGCTAAATTGTCGGCGCGGTCATCGACAATCATCCGCCACACGCGATCTAAGAAACCACGAACACCATTCACGCCTGACATATTCCAAGGCTTAGTCGCGACGAGTGGTCCCATGAACATTTCATACAATCGCAATGAATCCGCCCCATAATCGGAAACAATGACATCTGGATTGACGACATTGCCACGACTCTTTGACATTTTAAAGCAGCGTCCATCAACGCCAATATGTTCATCCTCGACCAATACCCAACTATCGCCCTTACGAGTAACCTGTTGTTCATCCAACTGAATTTTTCGCAATTCATTACCATTTTCGCGATGTTGATAGTCACCCGTGTCACTGCGAACCGCTGCTGCAAAACTAACCCAATTTTCATCCGAATCTTGAAACACGGAATATTCCATTTCCCCCAAAATCATGCCTTGATTGACAAGCCGTTGAAACGGCTCAGGTGTACTCACATGTCCACGGTCAAATAATACTTTATGCCAAAATCGTGCATACAACAGATGTAGTACGGCATGTTCCGCTCCGCCAATATAAAGGTCTACTGGCATCCAGGCCTTTTCCTTTTCAGGGTCGACGAAGATTTCTCCATTTTTTGAATCAATAAATCGCAGGAAATACCAACACGATCCAGCCCATTGAGGCATTGTATTAATTTCTCGGCGATATCGTTTACCATCGATTTCACAATACAGCCAATCATCATCGGCTTTCCCTAGTGGTGGTTCTGGTCGTCCGTGCGGCTTGTAATCCTCTAAATACGGTAAATCCACAGGCAAATCAGCAATATCCACACTACGAATCAATCCATTGGGTTCTCCATCATCCCCCAGCTCGTGTAAAATTGGAAACGGTTCGCCCCAAAATCGTTGCCGCGAGAATAGCCAATCCCGCAGCTTATAATTCACAGCCGCCCGCCCCCAGCCTTGCTCAGTCAGCACGCTCTGTATTTTTTCCTTAAAAACTGCCGTCTCCAATCCGTCATATTCGCCGGAATGGATTGCTCTGCCTTGTACGATCGAGCATACATTTCCCGCAAGCACCTCATCACGGTCTTCGCTATCCGCACCAGGGTCCACCACAGCAACTACGGGAATATCATACGTCTTAGCAAATTCAAAGTCGCGTTGATCATGCGCCGGCACTGCCATAATCGCTCCAGTTCCGTAACTGATTAACACATAATCAGCGACCCACACTGGGACTAACTCATCATTGATCGGATTCACTGCAAACCCTCCAGTGAACACTCCTGTCTTGGTGCTTGTATCCTCAGTACGATCTCGGTCACTTCGGAGCGATGCCTGATGGCAATAATTATCTACTGCTTCACGACAATCATCTGTGGTCAACCGTTCTACCAACGGGTGCTCGGGAGCGATCACCATATACGTCGCACCAAATAAGGTATCTGGCCTCGTCGTATAGATCCTCAGGACATCATTGTCAGGCTTGCGCGGGAACCCACCTGCTAGCCGTGCCGCCTTCCATTGTGCTACGCCGTCCGCTGGACCAATCAAAAAATCTACCTCCGCACCCGTACTGCGACCTATCCAGTCCGCTTGCAGCTTCTTGATTCCACTGGGCCAATCAACATGCTCTAAGTCATTTTCCAAACGATCGGCATACGCAGTAATTCTAAGGGTCCACTGTCGCAGCGGAATCCGATGCACCGGGTGACTGCCTCGTTCACTGCGACCATCGATCACTTCTTCATTTGCCAACACTGTCCCTAGTTCTGGACACCAATTCACCAACGCATCCGCTTGATACGCCAACCGATGATCATCTTGATACAACCGCACCTCACGCTCGCCGGCCGCGACCACATCCTGCGGAATCGGTAATTCGCTAATCGGTCGTCCTTGCTGTTGTTCCGAATCATACCAAGTATCAAACAGCTGCAAAAAAATCCATTGCGTCCACTTAAAATACTCGACGTCAGTGGTCGCAAACGAACGATCCCAATCGTAACTGAACCCCAGCATTTTAAGTTGCCGAGTAAACGTCTTGATGTTGTTTTCCGTTGATTCGCGTGGTGGCGTATTCGTCCGGATCGCGTGTTCTTCAGCGGGCAAGCCAAATGCATCATACCCCATCGGGTGTAGTACAGATTTACCTCGCATACGTTCAAAACGACAAGTAATATCTGTTGCCGTATAACCTTCCGGATGCCCTACATGCAGACCATTTCCACTAGGATAGGGAAACATATCGAGGACATAGAGTTTTTCACCGACAGGTAAATCAGGAGTTGCAAATGTCTTGTTCACATCCCAATAATTCTGCCATTTCGGCTCAATCACAGCTGGATTATATCGAGGCATCGATCGTTCTTCAAAAATAGGACCATTGCTTGTTAGCAGATACTGGTAAGTACGAGATTCTATCGGTTTTAGCCAGAGCTGGCAAACCTACTGTGGACAGCAATATCTTTGCACGTAAAAATAGACTGCTTATCTTTTTAAGCTACTCGTCGTATGATGAGTAACACACAATCCCAGCAGCACTAAAAGTATTAACAACATCGAACTCGCTGCATCACATTAGCATTGGCAACAATTTTTATGATCAAATCCACCAAGCATCTACTATTAAACGACGAACAACGTGACAAGATGCGATTAGCTGGGCGATTTAACGCCGAGCTCTTAGATCATATCCGTCCACAAATTCAGGCCGGCATTACCACGGCGGAAATCGATCAGCTTGTTCATGCCTACACTACCGAGCACGGGCACATTCCCGCACCGTTGAACTATCGCGGCTTTCCGAAAAGCTGCTGCACAAGCGTCAATGAAGTCATCTGCCACGGCATTCCTGACCAATACGCTCTCCAAGACGGCGACATCGTTAACGTCGACATCACCTCAATTGTCGACGGTTGGTTTGGGGACCAATCTGAGACCTTTCTGATTGGCAATGTCAGCAACGAAGCTCGGCAAGTTACTCAATGTGCATTTGATTGTCTGTATGCAGCTATTGACATTCTTACACCCGGCTGCAGCATCATTGAAATCGGCGAAGCCATCGTCGAAGTCGCTCGGCCCTACAACTTCGGTGTTGTCCGCGAATATGTTGGACATGGATTAGGCAAATCCTTTCACCAAGAACCCTCCATTCCACATTATCCAGATTCACGCTTTAATTGTATGCCACTCGATCCTGGACTATGCTTCACCATCGAGCCAATGATCAATGTCGGGCGTTTCCAAGGCATTATCGATCCACTGGACAATTGGACTGTTCGCACAATTGACAGTAAACCATCGGCGCAATTCGAACATACGATCCTGATGACCGAAGAGGGCCCCGAACTATTAACGATTACCGAAAAAGGTCCTCGTCCAGGGCATAAATTTTAATCAATAAAGAACAGTTCTAGCGGCAATTCAGTAGCAATTGCATTGCCTAGCCCGCCAGCATCTCTTCAGCAACCGCCTTGATTCCCTTGAGGTCCAACTTGCCCGTACCAAGCAACGGCAATTCGTCCACATATAGGAAACTATCCGGTGATGGTATAAACAAATTAGGTAACTGAAACTCTCGTGCCAACTTCTGTCGCAATTGCTCAACATCCAAATCTACTATTTTATGTAACACGACAATCCGCTCACCCTTTTTAGGATGCGGTACTGCCGTCACAGTAGCTAACATGTCATCGGTGGATCCAAGTGCTTCATTAATGCACTCCTCAATCTTAATATGAGGCACCATTTCGCCACCGATCTTAGAAAAACGGGTCATGCGACCTGTGATTTTAATAAACCCATCTTTATCAATGAGCGCTACATCACCTGTCTTGTACCAATCATCCACGATAACTTCATTGGTTAATTCTTCGCGACCATAATAGCCCTTCATAATGTTAGGACCCTTGATCCATAACATCCCAGATTGTTCCGTTCCCAACTCTTCACCAGTATCAAGATCTGTCACTTTCGCAGCCACTCCAACAATCGGGCGACCAACTGTTCCATCCTTAGCTTCGACATGGTCTGTTGAAGCTTGACGACTCTTCGGAATATTTACAGACACCAATGGCGATGTTTCTGTCGCGCCATAGCCCTCGTTAGGCCGCACGTCGAATTTCTCTTCAAACTGATCAGCCACATCCAATGGTAGTTTTTCGGCGCCGGTAATCACGACATTCAATTTCTGGAATTGTTCGGCCGTTACACGTCTGAGCATTCCACGCAGGAAGGTCGGCGTCGCAATCATCACGGTTGCATCATACTTCTGCGCTAATTCACCAATTTTCTTGACTTCCAATGGATTCGGATGGAACGCCACGCCCAACTCGTAACAAACAACCGACCACATCGTCACGGTATATCCCATGGAATGGAACAATGGCAATATGCCTAACAGTACATCCTCATTCTGTAATCGGACCATTGAGTTGATTGCCGCAGCATTGCTACCCACATTGGCATGCGTCAGCATTACGCCCTTGGGTATTCCAGTTGAACCTGACGTAAAAATCACTGTCAAAATATCGTTGGGATCAATTTCATCTAAGCCAAGAGATTTAATAATCGCATTTGCCGATGTAATATTCGCAGTCCACCAGCCACCAAGTTTCTCAAACATCGTTGGGGCAAATTTTGGTTTTCGCAGATCTTCTACATAAAACAACTCGGCATCTAAGTCACTCGCATCAAATTCAAACTTTTTCATTGCTAAACGGCTAGCAAGAATCGTCTTGATTCCAGCCACTTCGCAACACGCATTTAAAACAGCTGCGCTGACCGTGTAGTTCAAATTGACAGCCACTCGTTTATCAAGTGACAAAGCCATATTAGCTACCACTCCAAAAACACTTTGTGGAATCAATAACCCCACAAATTCTTCGTCCTTTGACAAGGCGTGGCGATTCAGCAATCTTCGTACAACCAGAGATTTCAAAAGCAGCTCTTTACCACTCAACGTGGCACCACTGGAATCCACAACTTTGTTAGGACGATTACGTTTACATTCGCGAACAAAATCACACGTCACACGACTCTCATTTTGAATTCGTTTATTCACTGCTGTTGCTCCTAATTGCGCGACCTCTTGGCGAACCATATGTACATTATGCACGTCGTGCAAAGGTTCACCAAAATGAATCCATACAGGATATGGTATTTGCTTGGGAATTTTCCAGAAATATCGTCCGCGAGCAAAACTAAATACACTCCCCCACAAACCATCTAAGTATATCGGAATCACTGGAACGTCTGTTTTAGTTCGCTGCAAGACCTTTAATACGCCTGGTTTGAATGCTTGTATTTGACCAGAACGAGTTAACGCTCCTTCGGGAAAAATACAAACAAGCTCACCGTTATCTAAAGCTTTGGCTGCCGTAGCTAACGACCGTACGACACTGCGGCGACCGGGAGTTATCATAATCACACCAAACGTTCGCCCAAACATATTAATGATCTTGCCTGAAAAATTGCCGGCAAAGACCACCATCCGTATTGGACGCTCGCTTGCCAATAACAATAAAATCCCATCAATCCAAGTTACATGATTGGGTACCAATAATGCGCCACCTGACTCTGGGATATTCTCAATGCCCTCAAGCCGTACTCGGTACAGCGTTTTGCTCAATGTGAGCACTATAAATTTAATCGTCACTGAAGGAATAAGCCACACGATGTAGACTGCAATTGGAATCGTCAGCGCGCCAATAATCAAAAAGACTGACCGTGCCGACAACAACGGATCACCATCAATATCCATCCGCAAACCCATAAATGCGCCGTTGAGAACGAGCATTCCAATAAACGTCATCGAATTCGTTGCCGCCAAAATTGCGCCAAGCGATCTTTTAGGGCTACGATGTTGTAAATAGGCTGTGAGCGGTACTTCAAATAACCCCGCACTGAAGCCAACTCCACCTAACAACAGACACGCCAAATAGTATTCCCATTTGATCCGTGAACTAGGTTCAACACTTAAATTAAATGTTTTTGTTAGAGGGTTAACCAATCTTAGTCCAGCCTTGGAACGCGGCTTCTCTGTTTGGCTACGCTGGACAACGACAGCAACCATCTGCCCAGATTTATAACTGGTTAATCGTCGATACGAAGCGATATGATCCTCGAACGTTATCTTATTTGTTAACGCTTCGCCTTTCACTGAAACAATTAAATCGTCTTTAATTAAACCCGAGAGCGCTGCGGGCATCCCTGGGACTAATCGCACGACGACAAACGCCGGCGGCGGTGCCTCGGACTCGTTACCATCATCGACTGAAATCAATGGTATTTCCCTAACCATGATTCCTAATTGAGTTTCATCAAAGATGGTGCTGTTGATGGTAAACAACATCATGGAACTTATCGCAATTCCAAATGCGCCAATTGGCAGAATCCCTAATTGAACACGATCGCCTGATAGCAAACCAGCGAGCACCGATCCGATACACACACCAACCACAACCGCTATTAAAAACGGCGTTTTGTCGACCTCGCGACCCCCACCCGCTTCGACGACAAACTGGTCAATGTTGTTCTGAGCCACTGCGCTCACAGCCCAAAAGAACATGATGCCCAGCGCAATACGAAACATGGCGGGTTGTTGCCGCAGCACACGGATATCTTCCAACATCGATCGTGGGGCGTTTCTAGGAAAAGGTCGCTCGGGATTGGCAACCTTCAGCGGCTCAATCATCAAACTAAAAATCGTGCCCGTAACTGCTAGCCCAATGACCACCGAACCAATCATGCTCCAAGTATGTTCTGTCCCTAGGGGCGCGGTCATGTCCGCCAACCAACTTCCAATGAACATCCCAAATAACGTCCCCACGACGGTCATCATATTATAGAAACCGTTGGCAGGTGATAGCTTATTGGGTTTGACAATTTCTGGCAAAGCGCCCATCTTCGCCGGGAAAAACATCGCGCTCTGAGCACCCATTAATGTAAGGGAAACAAAAATCATCAGAGGTGATTGACACCAAATAGACAACGTACCGAGGAGCATGACGAGTATTTCAGCGATCTTACAACCGACGATCACCGAGCGTTTGCTGAAACGGTCCGAGACGTAACCAGCATAGGTGCTCAGCAGGATATAAGGAGACACAAAACACGCTAAGCCCAGACCCAATACCGCACTTTCGCTCAAACCCCACAGATTATCAAAATCAACGTAACCTTTAGCAATTCCGATGACGAGCCAACGGAAGGTATTGTCATTAATACCCGTGAACAATTGGGTCAAACAGATTGCAATAAAGCTACGCGAAAAGAGATTACTCTTTCCCTCGGCTAGACTGCTTTCTATTTTTTGTTCGCTCATATCAAATTCAATTTAGTTAAAATCTATCACAGCCAAAAACCACCTATTTTTCGTTAAATCGGGTCTACAATCGTTTTAATCCAACCGTTTCTGAAGAACCCAAACAATTAAATCGACATCTACTTATAGGTGTTCATCTAAATCTCATTGCCTCTATTTTGACCATGCTAACAAGAATAGCAGAATAGTACGAATATGAAAATCCAACCCCCTCAATACTTAATGGCCGGCATTATCTTGTTGGTTTTCGGATTGCAATTCTTATTAGTCGACTCCTACATACTCAGCGCGCAAGCTAGCGAGATTGCCAAATCGCAACTCGATATCTCCGCCCTAGGATCGTCAAACCAATATACAGTTCAGCTCCCCCAATGGTTTTCATGGAGCCTGCTTGTCGCCGCTAGCCTCTGTTTCGTTTGGACCATCCGCAGTACTCGGCGCGAACCTTAGGGCGCCAGATCTATGTGGTTCGTTGACGGACCCATTGTATGGTATATTGGTTTTTCTGTAATACTAATAATTACATCACCATATAATCGAAAGCCGCTCTCAGATGAAATCTCTGGTCATTACCATTCTTTCCCTATCGCTCTTTGCTCTGACGGGCTGCGACAACGACTCCGATGATCCTCCCGCACCAAGCAATACAGCACGTGTACCACACGGAATCAGTGAACCACCAGTCGTTGAACCCGATGATTCACTCACCATCGACGCGTTGAAAGCACTCGGTGCTAAGTTTAAGGCGAATAGCGATGGCCAAATTACAGAAGTCTCACTGATCGGTTGTCCCGCCACAGACGACGACCTCCAGCAACTCTCTAAACTATCGAAACTGACTTCTGTCCGCCTCAATGAAACACAAATCACTGACGCTGGACTGGAAACCATTGGTCTACTCAGCAATCTAACCAACTTAGATTTACGCGGATGCGGCGTTAGCAACACGGGGATAAAACATCTCGTTGGTTTAAGTAAATTACGAGCACTTCGGCTTTCCGGTGAAAGTGGTGTAACAACTGTCGATGATGGTGCGTTGGCCGATATTGGTAAACTCACCAACCTCAAAGCACTCTTGCTAGACCACCTCTGGGTTGGCGAAAATCTACCGGACCTTGCACCTTTACAAAACCTAGAAGAATTATATCTCGCCAAAACACTAATTGACGACACCTCACTCGCAGCACTCAAACAACATCCTAAGCTCAAAAAAATTCGCATCTCGCAAACGCAAATTACCGATGCTGGACTTGAACAACTCACTACGCTCATGAATCTCACAGAACTTGATCTCAGTGAGAACAGTGTCATTTCAGATGTCGGCATGAGCCATTTGTCCAAGATCACAACACTTACCAAGCTCAACCTATGGCGAGTCGCTCTTTCTGACTCAGGAATCGAACAACTCGCTGGCCTCGTAAACATGCAATGGCTCAATCTAGACAACACGTCGCTCTCAGACCGCGGCCTCATACACCTCCAAGGCATGAAAGAGATTCAATTTTTGCACCTCGGTTCAACCACTATCACAGATGCTGGACTACCACACCTCGCAGGCTTGACGACACTCAAGGATCTCAAAGTGACACGAACGGCTGTCACCGCAGAGGGAGTCGCCGCGTTAAAAGAAAAACTGCCCACTACCGAGATACAATTGAAGTATCTCCCGTAATGGACAGTGTTTTTGCGGAACAGATTTGATGCTGCTATTCGCTAGCAAACGCAAATCATCCTTTACAGAATTTCAAATCCCTTGCGGTACTCTTTCGTTATGTACTGAGCGGCCGCAGGGCAATTGGTTGCCGTTAATGATTTAGCATCCCATTCCAACATTTCGCCGGTACGGTAAGCAACGTTCCCGAGTAATACGGTCTCCGTCAACGCACCAGAGTAATCAAAGTTACACGTGGTCGGTGACCCATCTTTACATGCTTTAATCCACTCTGCATGGTGACCAATCGACTTGGCAATCGTTTGTGCCGGTGGAGCCCAGCCCGAGAACTTATCGGTGGGGAACAAACGATAGCTGCCATAATTTGCAAACATCATTCCCTCTTCACCAATAAACATCACTCCAGAACCCGGTACGCGTTGGCCTGCGATTTCTTTAGGAATCATATTACCATCGTACCAAGTGAAATTAAGTTGGTCATGTTTATCCGTCTGCGGGAATACATACTCGACTTTTAAGCCCAATGGGCATGTTTCTGGGTGTACTTCAGGTCCCGTCGCTTTACACGATATTGGATGCCGCAAACCTAGGGCCCAAAATGGCAAATCCATGTAATGGCAAGCCATGTCTCCTAGTGTCCCTTGGCCAAATGCCCACCAGCGACGCCAGTTAGCAGGATGGTAGCGTCCGGGAGCGTAGGGCCGTTCTTCAGCGGGTCCCAACCATAAATCCCAATTTAGGTTGTCCGGTGCTGCCGTAATTTGATCTTTAGTTGGTAAGTCGCCTCCGCCCCAACCTTTTCCAACCCATACATGTACATCTGTAATTTTCCCTAGTACTCCCGAGCCAATCGCTTCTACAACTCGGCGATAATTATCCTGCGCATGAATCTGCGTACCCAATTGAGTAGCCACTCCGTACTTGGCAGCCTCTGATGCAATCAACCGAGCTTCGAAAACTGTATGGCTTAATGGCTTCTCGGTGTATGTGTGCTTGCCAGCTCGAATAGCTCGCAATGCTGCCGGAGCGTGTGAATGGTCTGCGGTCGCGACAACCACTGCATCAATTCGATCACCTTCTTGGTCGATCAGTTCTCGATAGTCTTCATATTTTCGCGCATCTGGGAACTGACCTGCAGCTCGATTAAGGTAATTGGAATCAATATCGCAAATCGCAACAATATTCTCACCCTTCACACCAGCGATATCCGCCGCCGCTCGATTGGCAGTCCCCACACAGGCAATGTTAATTTTTTCACTGGGTGCCGTCGATGCTTTGGCGGCAACGCCTGAGAACACTCCCGTGGAAAGCCCTGTCAACACGGTTGCACCAGCACCGGTAGTTTTGAGAAAGTTACGACGATTTTGTTTCTTGATATTCATACTTTTCCGTCCATTAAATCAATTAAATGCGAATTATTCATTAGGTAGTATTTTATTATACACACAATAAACAAGCGACTGTTAATGTTGCTGATGATAATTTAAGCAACACCATAATGCAACGACGAAGATAACACATCATGTCCATTACCTAGTTGGTGACAACAAGTTCCATCATTGCCCGTTGCGTGTTAAAATCATGGTTCACAAACGTACAACAAACTTAGACCTCCAGAATTGAAAGACAATAATGGGCGCACAACAAAAAGCTGAAGAACTCGGTATTGAATTCACTCCCTCGGAACCCGGCTACTTAAACCTCTGTATTCGTAGCGGTAACCAACTCATCACCTCTGGTCACACCAGTACTGCCAAAGGCATCCTTGGTACCAATGTCAGTGTTGACGAAGGGTACGAAGCCGCGCAGGATTGTGCTATCAAAATCCTACAATCGGTGCACAACACTCATGGCACACTCGATGGACTAAAGGTCATTAAAGTACTTGGATGTGTGTATTCCGCCGGAGATTTTACCGATCAGCATCTAGTCATTAATGGCTGCTCAGATCTATTACACAAAATTTTTGGCAAAGATGGCGATGGTTATCATGCTCGTAGTGCCTTAGGTTTTGCTGCGTTGCCGACCGGCGCTGCTGTTGAAGTTGAAGCCATTTTTGAAATTCGATAATCCAAATATTCCACAGGCTGTAGCTCGATGCCAGATACCTATACTATTACCGCCTTCTATAAATTCATCGCCATTGAAGAATCTGATTTAGCGAACGGCCGTAGCGAACTGCAACGTGCGGGTTTTAAATTCAGACTCTTCGGACTGACGCTGATCTCGACCGAAGGAGTAAATGGTACGATTGCGGGTTCAGCTGAAGGAATACGTGAATTCAAAGAATATTTGCAACAAGAGTATGGTGAATTCGTTTTCAAAGATAGTTACTCGCAAGATCGCCCCTTTAAGCGTTGGCTAGTTCAAATCCGTGATGAAATTGTTGCCATTAAAGACAAGTCGATTCTGCCAGATGGAGATCGCAATCACATTTCACCCAAACAATGGCATGACACTCTCAGCAATGAAGAAGATGTTGTCGTCATCGATACTCGCAATATCTGTGAAACGGAAATCGGAATGTTTAAAGATGCGATTGACCCAAGATTAAACAGCTTTGGAGAGTTCACTGAATGGGTTCGCAATAGTGACATCGATAAAGATCAAAAAGTCCTCATGTACTGTACTGGCGGTATTCGCTGTGAAAAGGCACTGATTGCAATGCAACGCGAAGGGTACAACGAAGTGTATCAACTTAAGGGCGGCATCCTCAATTACCTCAAAGACTATCCGGAAGGCCATTGGGACGGTGAGTGCTTTGTGTTTGATAACCGAGTGTCGGTAGACGCCAATTTAAATCCATCAGAGCGTTATTCGTTTTGTCCACACTGCGGAGACCCTGGAGATCTCACGATCGATTGCTCTTCTTGCGAAAAACAAACCGTCATCTGCAAGACCTGCTCACAAGAAAATGACCGCAATACCTGTTCAAAACATTGCGCCGAAGTCTACCGTCGAGCACAAGTACCAGCAAAGTAATCAAACGCAGTCCGCTTTTGCTCCGTTTTGAAAACCACCAATGCTAACCGCCCAACAACTCGAACAGTTCCAGCAAGACGGCCATTTGACGGTTGACGAGTTCTTTTCAACCGACCAAATCAAATCGGCGTTGAAAGATATTGACGTTTGGGGCCAGGAAACTCGTGACAACCTTAGCGTTGTAGAAAAAAGTTGGTATCTGGAAAAGGACGCTGGTGAAGACGCGCCGTTGAGAAAGCTCGATGACCCCGTTTTCCAGCGACCTGTGTTTCAACAACTAGCGCAAGTTCCTCCAGTAAAACAAGTTATTGAACAGCTAATTGGACCTGATGTGTGTATCTTCTTTAGCCAAGTCTTTATGAAACCCGCACACCACGGTGGCCCCAAACCCATTCACCAAGACAATTATTATTTTGACCCGACAGACCACCAACGACAAGTCACGTTATGGATCGCTTTGGATGCGGCTACCACTGAAAATGGTTGCCTATTTTTTGCCAATGGCAGTCACCGCGCGGGAGTTGTTGAGCATGTCGCGCCAGTTGATGAACCATTTAATCTCCAAGTTCCAAGTAGCTTAGCACAACAGTATGAAATGACCGCCGCGCCAGTACCACAGGGTGGTATTTCAATTCACCATGGCAACGTGTTCCATCAATCCTCTGCCAATCGCAGCGACTTCCCCCGCCGCGCCGTTGCGATGCACTTTATCCCGCAAGGCATGCAACTGCTTAAGCCCACACTAGCCTATGATGACGATGTCAGATTCAACTTATAACTTCCGTCAACGATCGCTAATTACGGCCGAGTAATTCTCAGCAACATGCCCGGCAAAAAGAGATCCTCTAAATCATCTAACTCACGCTCGTCAAGCTTCTCGACTTGCAAACCATGCCGCTCCGCGCGGCGATAGATTTCTCGAATCGCAGTCACACATCCGTACGCCAAATAGGTTTCGCCGTTCGCCGTCAAATGTTGATCCAAGCCTGCCATAATAGATTCGAGTAGTTCAAACTGCGTATCGATAAACGCATAGTCCGCAACCTTTTGAACTTCACCATCTTCCCACGGTGGATTGGAAATAATGATGTCAAATTGTTCCTGGCTGGCGATCACCGCAAATGCCCCCGAATTGTCAGCAGCTACCAATCGCACATCGAATTTTTCAGTCGTACTCGGCATATCTAACTGAAAACAATTGTATTGCGCATTGGCAACAGCCTGAGGATTGATATCGGTTGCTACGACTGCGCGAGCACCTGCCTGCAGGCAACATAAGGAAATCAAACCTGTTCCTGTGCCAATCTCAAGGACCCGTTTGCCTTGCACAAGATTCGTCTCTCGAATCAATTTCCGTAAACTAACGGAATCTTCTGCTTCCCAAAACACCGTTTCAAATTGCACAATATCTTTATCAAAATCTTCGATTTGCCACCGATCAATTACCGCGACGCTCGTCCCCACTGGCAACGATTGCTTGACTGTTTGTGCCGAGGAAGTATCCAATGAATCGACCGTTATTACCGGTTCATTGCACGCTGGAACTAGTCCGAGAAGGCTTGTAACCACCACCAATGGCCAATTTTTCATCCGGCTTTTTATTATCATTCGGTTTGTAATATTCTCTGAAACATCAATAATCTGAATTCAATTCCTTCGTCGCCAGGCATTTCCGGAACGGTCAATGTCAGCTCACCTGCTCCAGCTTTCAAGTCCATTTCACCAAGTTCGATCTGCTTGAAGAATTTTACATAAGATTCGGCACGTACCACTCGATCTTCTTTCGCTCCGACTTCCGGTGGATCATGAGCTTCAGTGATCTTTCGTGAAATGGTCGATTGATTGAATTGCAATTGAACCCGACAGCCTACATTTTCTTCTTTGCATGTGTAATGCAAGAAGACACGGTATCGTCCTGAATGTTGAACCTGAGCCGGCCATGTAATCTTGTCGTCAGCACTGATCCAGTTCAGAAAGTACGAACAGTTAGGGAATTTATTGGAGCGGGTGATATTCCCGTGAGCGATACCATCGCGAGCTGGAACCTGAGTCCAACGATAGTCTTTATGGCATATTACAAACGGACGTCCATCATTAGTGGTGTTGTAATCCTGTAATGCGTCTGTTTTGAAGTTGGCAACAGCCTGGTTCAGTAGTTTCGCGATTTCAGGTTGTTGGTCAATGATATTCTTGTCCTGCCGCGGGTCCTTTGTGATGTCGTAGAGACGACCCACATTGTCCAGACGATACTGTTGATTACGAGCACTGATTTTGCCTTTCCAGGCGTTAATGATAATTCGGTTGTTATGTTCCTTTTGTGGGTCAGCAATCCATGAGGATACATCCATACCATCGAGCGGCTTTTCACCGATCAGATTAATGCCAGCCATATTAGTTAGCGTAGGGAGGAGGTCGGTGACGGAAGCAATTTGAGTCACAAACGTATCAGGCTTGATCTTTCCGGGCCAACTGATGAACAGTGGTGAGCGACAGCCTCCTTCGTCCGTGGAGCCTTTTCGACCTCGCATCTCATCATTCCAGCGACTCCCGTTGGGACCGTTGTCATGGAAAAAGACGACAATCGTGTTATCAGCGACTCCCAGCTTCCGAAGTTTCTTCATCAAACGTCCAACGTTCCAGTCGACGTTTTCGCACATGGCGAGAGCTGCTCGAGTGTGTTGGACGTTTTCCTTTTTGGGATCACGATTTCTCAGTCCAAGTTCTGCACCATCAAACTTCTTCCAAAAACGATCGGGCACTTGCATTGGCGAATGCGGAGTGTTGTACGGCAGGTAAGCAAAGAACGGCTTGTCCTGTTTGACACTGTCTTCGATGAATTCCATCGCTTTGTTGGTGAAGTCATCAACACAAAAACCACTGCCGCGCACCAAAGCACCGTTGTGTTCCAGTACCGGGTCAAAGTAATGACCCCAGTGGCCAGACGTGAATCCATAGTATTCCTCAAACCCACGGCCATTGGGGTGATAAGGATATTGCATTCCGTTATGCCACTTACCGAAGGCTCCGGTTACGTATCCTGCTGCTTTAAAGGTATCGGCAATCGTTACTTCGTCCAGATCAAGTCGTTCCCCGCCGGCGCTGGTGCTGAAGACTCCACCACGCGGATGGTAGCGGCCTGTCAAAAACTCAGCACGAGTTGGTGAGCAGACTGGGCATACGAAAAACCGATCAAACTGAGCCCCCGTTGCTGCCAGCGCATCTATGTGCGGCGTCTCTAAGTTCTTATTCCCGTTGAGACTTAAATCCCCCCAACCTTGGTCGTCGGTCAGGACAATCAAAATGTTTGGGCGGTCCAACACAGTCGCTGCCGCAACCGACTCAGCTCCCTGCGTTCGGTGTCCAAACCCTATCAAACCAACAACAAATAATAGATAATAGACGTGTCGGTACATGTAATTCACTTTTTGACTTTATAGATAGATTTATTGGGAAAATACAGATCATGAGCTTTTTCTCACGACGGCTGCTTGCCAGCGCTACATTACTAAACTTATTGCTCGGCAGCTGTATGAATAATGCCCTCATTGCAGTTGACAACAATGATAGCAAAGATACTGCGAACCAACCAGAAGATCGGCGTGTTGGTAAAATATTCAAAGATATCGTTAAGACGATTAGCCCAGTGAATCTCCTTAGAGAAGATTTTGACAACGACGCCTCACGCTGGCAACCAACGGATGACACGGCTTGGAAAGTCGTTAAGGAAAACGGTAGTTCCTTTTACTCGATGTTTAAAGACAGCCAATACAAACCACCGGTGCGTTCACCAGTTAACTTTGCCCTACTCAAAGAGATTTCTGTCGCTAGTTTTCAACTCGATGTACAAATGCGTTCAACACAAGAAGTCTATGGTCATCAAGATCTATGTCTGTTCTTTGGCTATCAGGACCCCTCACATTTTTATTATGTCCACCTAGGCCGCGAAGCAGACGACCACGCTAACTCAATATTTCTTGTGAATGGTAAACCTCGCGTAAGTATTGCCACCAAACGCACCGACGGTACCGACTGGAGCAAAGATTGGCATCACGTCCGAATTAAACGAGACATTAGGCTTGGTACAATCAAGGTGTTCTTTGATGATATGAAAAAACCGATCATGACTACTAAAGATAAGACCTTTGTCTTTGGCCAAATTGGAATCGGCAGTTTTGACGACACCGGCGATTTTGATCAAATCCGCTTGCTTGGCACCAAACACTAACGCCCAGCACATGGCCATCGGATGTGTAAAGAAGTTATGCGGCGCGACTAATTTGAGCGATTCTTTAAGTAGTCGCGAATGTTTGGGTAAGTCTTCTGCTGCGCAGCCTTACGCGACCGCTGAGATGGTGTGCGACTTTCTTGTCGCTGCATCGTTTCACCACGATACCCGTAATACGCCATGTATTCTTCTATAATAGCTGGACTTCGTTTAAGCTCAACTCGCTCGGCAATGACAGGATCCTCCTTGGGCATATCCCGAATCATCATTTCGAAGTCCTCGCCAAAAACGAGTGGTGTTATTCCCCGATCACCACCGTATACCTCTTCTTCTGCTGCCATGCTATTGAGTTTATCGATCTCAGCAACATACTCGGCCATATCTAAAGAATCCATCTCTTCCTCTAGATCATCGACAACCATCATTGCACCATATTCGCTATCAATATCCACTTGGATGAACCCCTCAGGTTTCAATGCAGCAGCAGTACCTACGACGGATGGTGATGATTGATTTGATACAACAACTGCCGCGTCTGAATTCGATGTCTGAGAAACAGCCGAAGTAATAATGAGAGGATCCTCGTTTGCAGGCAACATCTGAGCAATTGGTTCGCCCAAGCGACTACACCCAGAAAGGCTAATGAATGCGAGCATCAAAAGCGAGGAGAGGCGAGTTATAGATTTTATTCGTTGCATTAGCTTCATGTTAGGCCAGATAATTACAACCGTGTGCTCCTGAAGTCGACTAATTCTCCATTATATGTTTCGGAATCACCGTCGTGGCGACTTAATTGAAATTTATTCTAAAATTGACCCATTTTTCACTTCCATGGAATATCGCGGTCAAAAATTGGTCCATATTCCGAGTACCCATGTTTGTGAAATGCCTTTGTTTTCCAGTCGCCGACTGCTGCTGCATAAATTTCCCGCATTTGATTCAGGGCTGGGATTTTTGCCTCTCTCAGCGGTGATTCAGCAATATTTACTAATTCCAATGGGTCGTTTGGAATATCGTACATCTCCTCAGTTGGTTTAAAATCATCTTCTTCCCAAGGCCAATAAATATATTTATGTTGTTTCGTTACAACGGCAAAACTATGACACGCTGCTGGCCCCCAGACATTGATGAGCTGTAGCGACTCGTGAATTGGCTTTTGGGGTTGGTCATATAAAGGTAGCAAGCTACGGCCGTCAATATTCCGCGGGATCCGTACTCCAGCTAAATCCAAAATTGTCGGCGCAAAGTCGGTGCTCCCTGTTATTTCTTGACAACGAATATTCCTGCCCGAATTGGCGTGCCGCGGATCCACGATGATCAGTGGTACGCGCGACCCCTCTTCATAGGGCAACACTTTAGAACCGTAACCATGCGAACCACAAAAGTAACCGTTGTCCGAAGTAAAAATTATGACCGTATTATCTGCCACTGCAGCCCGTTGCACTGCTTCCATGATCATCCCCACCGCAACATCGACACCGTACACCAACTGGTGATACTTCGCCATGACTTCGTCATATTGGTCGCGGTAACCCCAACTATCAAACCGTTCATATTGTCGACCTTGGCGACTTTGCCTGGAAAAATGCTGTCCAAACTCGCGGCCATAATTCGCAGGTTTCAAAAATGTTGCCCCTTGGTATACACCGTCAAACATAGGGTCAGGCTGAACTGGTCGATGCGGAGCCTTAAAACTGACGGACAAACAAAATGGTTTATCTCCAGCGGCCGCGGCCTTAATGAAATCCGCTCCAAATGCACCATAGGCTCTGCTCGCGTGAGGATACGCCTTGGCATATTTCGTCATGCTTGGATTTTTCGCTGTCTTAAAATCTGTCTGCCCTGGACCACCACCCCAAACATCAAAATCATAGCTGGGTAAAACCGTTTTCGACTCACCTTCCATTTCCACTTCAAAACCAAACTTGCCTGCAAAAGCGGTCACGTATCCAGCTCGCCGTAATAAATTTGGATAGGATTGCTGCCAAAATTCTTCGGCTAGCGGGCCGCGATCAAAATTACAACCATGTCGGTACTCATACAAACCGGTCATGACAGTCGCGCGCGAGCCCATGCAAATGGCTGTTGTGGTGTAATGCCGATCAAACATCATTCCCTGTCGAGCCAACTGATCAATGTTAGGCGTCTTCACATCGGGATTGCCGTAACAACCTAGAGAATAGCTAGCTTGGTCGTCCGTCATTAAGAAAATTATATTCACAGGTTTCTTAGCTTCGGCACGACAGTCTTGTGACAGCAACGCAATAGTCGATAGGACAATACCGATAAACCAACAGGCAGCTGTGAATCGTCGCCCAACTTCACTCTTACTTCGTAAATTTTGCAACGTAAACATACATGGGTCTTTCGGAAACTAGTGGTTTCTCGCGAGCGATAAATCGATAGGTAGGTGATTTATTTGCCGGATAGCAAACGCTATCATAACACTTACTGATCACTCCTCAAATAACCGAGCGGGTGATCTTTTCTGACCAAGCTCTTTTAAAGGACTTTCAGCGTGCACAACCGATCACGTTTATTCGCAATTACCGTCGCCATGTTTGTCATTACTGTCATGGTAATTGCGATGAACCACAAATCTCTTTTCGGAGGTAATCTAACCACTACAGACGTACCGAAAACGGACACGGTCGCTACGCTTAGTCCAGTGACCCTGAAAGCGCTCCAAGAACCCACACAACCAGCTGACACCGACTATCGCCAGTATGGCATCTATCGTCAATCCGCTCCACGCGCTCCCCAAAAGACGACCACGACAACCAAACTCCCACTGACGCTAAACAAAGCAACACACATCTCGCTGATCGGAAACAACTTACTAGACCGATCACAGCATTTTGGTTATTTCGAATCATACGTCCAACAAGCACACCCAGAGCAGCAGTTAACCATTAGTAACCTCGCCTGGTCCGCTGATACCGCTGACCTACAGCCTCGACCAGATAACTTCGCTGACACGATACAGCATTTGACTCACGAAAAAGCGGACGTGATTATTGCGTCCTTTGGATTCAACGAATCATTTCAAGGAAACGCTGGTTTAGTGAAATTCAAAGAGTCTCTAAAAGCCTACATCAGCGACCTGCAAACGAGACAATTCAATGGGACTTCTGGGCCGCAAATTGTCTTACTCAGCCCAACAGCCAATGAAAACACAGCCCACGTTTTGGCAGCTACTCTCAACAACGATCAGTTGCGGAAATATAGCCAAGCGATCCAAAAAATCGCCGTTGAACTAAACGTTGGCTTTGTGGACCTTTTCACACCAACAGAAAAGGCCATGGGTAATACCACGACCGACTTGACCATCAATGGCTGTCACCTCAACGCTGTTGGTTATAAACTTGTCGGGCAGCTCATGTTCGAATCGCTATGTGAAATGCCGCTGCCCAAACTCAACGAAGCTGTGCGACTAACCGTTGTTGACAAGAACAAACAGTTCTTCAGGCGGTTCAGACCATTAAACACTTTCTATTACACTGGCGGTCGCAGCAAGACATACGGCTATCTTGACTTCCTGCCCGCCATGCGCAATTTTGATTTACTCGTCGCCAACCGTAACCAACGCATTTGGGATTTAACACAAGGCAAAAATGTAGCAAAAATCATTGACGATTCGAACCTTCCACCGCTGCCGGACACAACACAAAGTCGCGGCGCAAATCGTTGGATGTCGGCTGAAGATGAATTAAAATCCTTCATTGTCGACCCACGTTTTGATGTAAACCTATTCGCCGGTGAAGAAGAATTCCCCGATATCGCCGCTCCCATTCAAATGCGTTGGGACTCCCAAGGTCGACTCTGGGTTAGCTGTTCCAAAACCTATCCACACGTATACCCAGGCAATGAACCGAATGACAAACTCGTCATCTTAGAAGATACCGACGGTGACGGAAAAGCTGATAAGTCGACAGTTTTTGCGGACGATTTACATATTCCACTTTCATTCGAATTCGGAGATGGTGGTGTCTACGTTTCAGAAATGCCAAATCTAACATTCCTCAAAGACACCGATGGTGACGGAAAAGCCGATCTGCGGCGGATTGTTCTCTCTGGATTTGGTACCGAAGATTCGCATCATGCCTTGCACGACTTCGCCTGGACACCAGATGGCGATCTTATTTTTCGTGAATCAATATTTCATCATTCTCAAGTCGAAACACCCTATGGCCCAATCAGACAACAAAACAGTGGCTGGTTTCGATTCCAACCGCGCGACCAAAAACTCCTCAGCTTTGGGACTTACCCTAGCACCAACCCTTGGGGCGTGACCTTTGATGACTGGGGACAACACCAAGCAAGTCATCCGGTGTTCGCCGCGGCCTTTCATGCATTAGATCCTCCTTATCCACAACAAAACCCAAGACCTGCTGGCTTGCGAGCTTATTCAGGCGTATGTGGTGCTGAATTTGTGGATTTCAACACGTTTCCGGACGAACTTCAAGGAGGGTTTATTAAGGTACGTTATAAGCCAACGAATCGAGTCGAAATTCACAAATGGAATGAAACCGCCTTCGGCTACGATGAGCAGTATGTTGGTGATCTGATCTTCTCAAAAAACCTAAGCTTTATTCCTGTTGACTTGCGATATGGTCCGCGGGGAGCGATGTATCTTTGCGATTGGTACAATCCGGTCAAGGGGCATGCACAGTATTCACTAAGAGACGAACGACGCGATCGGCATTCCGGAAGAATCTGGCGAATCACTACTAAAGGTAAGCCGCTACAGGATCCACCTAAAATCGCAGACGCTTCAATCGAGCAACTTTTGGATATCCATAAACGCCCTGAATATCGATACCGTTATTGGGCAAAACGTGAACTGCGAATGCATGATTCAAATGCCGTCAAAAAATCTCTCGACAAGTGGGTGAATGCCCTCGATCCGGCGGACCCTCGTTTTCGACACCACCAAATCGAAGCCATCTGGATTTATCGCAACATCGGTCAAACAAATCCCGATCTGTTACGAGCATTGCTAAAATGCGAAGACCATCATGCTCGTGCGGCCGCAGTGGAACAACTTCGATATTGGCACCCAATCATTTCTGATAGCATTGAACTGCTAAACCAAGCTGCCAACGATTCCAATAGCATCGTACGCATGCAAGCCGCGATTGCTGCTTCGTATATTGGTTCCCAAGAAGCATTGACTGCAATGCTCGGAGTGGCCGATCATCCGCTCGGTGGTCATCTTGCTTATGCGGTTGCCTCCTCGCTTAATTCACACACCATGCGGCAACACTGGGAAGACTCGGATAATACCTTTGTACAACAACTGTTGCGGCGTGCCTCACAAGCTCAAAATCTCCAAGAGCCTAGCGTCGGTGCCAAGCAAGCACAGTTTGACTCACAGAAGAACTTACAAAGCGTTAAGATCCGTTGCTTACCAGAGAGGATGCGATTTTCCGTGGAACAAATCACGGCGACTGTTGGCCAGCCACTAAAAATACTGTTCACCAATGAAGACGCTACAGATCACAATATGGTTTTTGTACAGCCAGACGCACTGGCCGAAGTTGGATTAGCAGCTAATGAAATGGCACGCGATCCGAAAAATGCGAATTCAGATTTCGTCCCTACGTCCAAAAAACACCTGATTATAGAAGCTTCACCGATGATCGGACCGACTCGTAAGACAAGAATTCATGTTTTTCGGTTTCAGGCACCTGACAAACCAGGTGTTTACCCATACGTCTGCACATTTCCCGGACACTGGGTGATCATGAAAGGAATCTTAGTCGTTGGCAAAACAACTGCGGAGGCTGAGGAACTACTAGCCGCGCAAAAACCTACAATTGTTCAACAATGGAAAATGACGGATTTTGAAACGGTTGTCACAAATCAGGATGAGGCAACCATCATGCGTGGCATGGACGCGTTTATGAAAGCACGCTGCCATCAATGCCATAAAGTAGGCGGTCACGGCATTAACCTCGGTCCAGAACTCGCTGATGTTTCCAAACGATTCAAAGGCCTAAAACTGCTGGAACAAATCATCGAACCATCCAAAGACGTCAATGAAAAATATCGTGTCCAGCAGTTGATTATGCGTGATGGTCGAGTCCTCTCGGGAGTGATCGTGAAGACAACCGCCGACCAATATCACATCGTGGCAAATCTTTTACTGCCAACAGTCATTCAAAAACTACCAAAAAAATCTGTCGATGAGATCATTCCCGCGCGATTATCTCCGATGCCACAGGGTTTATTGGATACGTTGACCGCCGATGAAATCATCGACCTCGTGAACTTTTTAGAAGCTGGTGGATTCAAGCTACCTGAGCATCTAAAAAAAGAGCACAACCATTAAGCACAGAATTGAATCTTTTCTGCCGCCTCAAATAGAAAGAACCTTCGAATGCCCAAACCAGCATGTTGCTTAACCATAGGATTACTGATTAGCTTCATCTTTCCAATTGGCCACATTGACCAGCAATTATCCGCTGCCGAGCAGGCGCCACCGCAGCGACCCAACATCCTCTTTATTTTGGCCGATGATCAGTCTCCCTGGGATTTACAAATCTATAACAAACAATCGGTGCTCGACACACCTATCTTGGATCAATTAGCCAAGAGTGGAATGGTCTTTGACGGTGCCTATCACATGGGTGCTTGGGCTGGCGGAGTGTGCACACCCTCGCGGCATATGATTATGTCTGGTCGCAGCGTTTGGCACATTCCTGACCAAGGCAAAAATCGTAGAAACCCACATGTTGGAAATCCCCAATTAGTGCCGCCAAATATGGCGGAATTTACCATGGGTGCTGTATTTAACAGAGCAGGCTACGCCACGATGCGGACTTGTAAAGTAGGCAACAGTTTTAGAGCAGCCAATGAGCAGTTTACTGTCAGAAAAGAACGCACCAATCGTGGAGCAACCGACGAGAATGGTAGTGCCTGGCACGCGCAACAAGTGCTCGATTATCTGAGTGACCGAGAAGCACAAACAGACAGTAAGCCGTTCTTAATTTACCTTGGCTTTTCTCACCCCCATGACCCACGGATGGGAAACAACGAACTGTTGAAAAAATATGGAGCGGTTAACCATACGGACAAAATCAATGTTCCTGCGATTCAACAGCGGACGCCAGCATTACCACTGAACTACCTCGCAGCGCACCCGTTTCCGCATGGACACCCTGGACTGCGAGACGAAGTGAAGGTTTCAGGTGTGTGGGAGAAACGAGACCCAAATACGATGCGGAATGAACTTGGCCGTGAGTTTGCCTGTAGCGAAAATATTGACAGACAAGTAGGACGTGTTTTAGACAAGCTCAAGCAAACGGGGGAACTCGACAATACTTATGTCATCTACACAGCAGACCATGGCATGGCCATTGGACGCCATGGACTGCAAGGAAAACAAAACCTGTACGAGCATACGTGGCGAGTGCCTTTCATCGTGTCGGGCCCTGGAATTAAACCAGGCACGCGGACCCAAGGAAATATCTATCTGCTCGACATCTTGGCAACCCTCTGCGACCTCGCCGATATCACGCCACCCAAGATGAATGAGGGCACAAGTTTCTTACCGGTGCTAACTGGCAAGCAGCAAACGATACGAGATGTTCTGTATGGTGTTTATTGTGGTGGTACCAAACCTGGAATGAGATGTGTTCGTCAGGGTGACTGGAAGTTGATCAAGTACGACGTACTCGACGGCACTGTACAAAAAACGCAATTGTTCAACTTAGCAGATAATCCGCTAGAACTGCTGGCGGAACATCATGCTCAAGATTTGATTGCTCTCGTGGGCAACAAACCTGATGCCCAGCAGCGTAATCTAGTTGACGATCCCCGTTATGCCGACCAGCTCAAAGAAATGGAGTCGTTGCTATTACAAGAACAACAGCGTCTCGATGATCCCTATCGGTTGTGGAATCAGCCCCCAATCGATACATCCAAGTAAGCTCTGCCATCACTCAACAGTATCAGCAGCAGTTACTTTGTAAGCTTTCTTAAATGCTTCGTTTGAGAACACAAGCTGCAGTTGTTCTTTTTCTTTGAGACTAGCGGCTTTGCCTTTGCAGTTGTTACAACAGAACCGTACTTTGATGCCCTTGATGGTAACGGTGTTCGCTGCACTCGCTTTTTTGCCCGTCAATGGACAAGTAATTTGTTTTGCTTGGCGAGTAGCAATCAGTTGTATATTGGCCAGCGGAGCGTAAGATTTTTTGTCACCCGCAAACGACGCTTTACAATTTGGGCATGCCAAATAAACTTTTCCGCCGTTCCAATCCACTGCAAAATCTGACAACGCTGGCTTGCCACAAACCATGCATTTCAGGTCTTCGGGAATATCAGCAGCAAATGCTGTGCCCAGTGCAGTGAACACCAAAGCGGCAAATACAAAGATTCCACGGCGACTGACTTTTCGTAATTTTCTCATGCTGTAGATTCATCCTTTTTTTATAAAATTAGAGTGTGGCAAAGTATACGCTGTAATACGAGGAGCACAACCTGTGGTTCAGGCAAAAACAAAATATCTATCAGAAAACAGCGCTACGAACCTAACTCCAATTATCATCGCCCATTAGCATTTAGCCGCTGCACGTTTGCGGCCAATGCGACCCATTTTCTCGTTTTTCTCGATATATGCTAGGGCAACTGGAATTTTACACGCCGTATCACCCATATCTGCAGTCACTTTTCCAATTTTCTTAGCCGTCGTTTTGGCTTGCTTAGTCAACGGCGCGACAAATGTACCAACCGCAATCACAAACCGATTCATCCCGACTCGTACTCGATCTGGTTGCGAATGAACATCCGTGGCAACTGTCTTTAGAAGCATTCGAATTTCTGCAAAATCTAGTTCTTCGTCAGCAATCGTCGAAACAATGGACGAATACGTCGCCCACCCCGAGGATGCTATGGATTCTTTTTTCGCTTTCATCCACTTGAGCGCTAAGTCCGTGCCAGCAACGTTTTCTGACGCCACCCAAGCAACCGTCCAATCCGAGACCATCGTCCAATCAGCATCTCGTGCCCATTGATTTAATCGACTGCGTGTCATCAACGAACCATCTGCGACTAATCCGGCAAGATAGCGGGCATCACAATTGCCGGTATCAAACAATTCGTAGGCCAGATCTTGATTGCCTTTGATCTGCTTGGCGATCACTTTCATGTCGGCCACTTTCACGCCAAACATCTTTTCTGGAGCACCGTGGCGCGCATATGTTTTGCGTGTCTGAGCGTCACCCTTTTTCTTTAAAGCTACCATGACTTGTTTGACTGTCTTCACAAGAGCTCTCCTTCACGTTGACTGCGGAATTAGGTAATTGGATTATACTGCTAGCATACTATCCAAGTCGTTTTCGCAGGGCGGTCATCGGGTGTCGTTCATTATTGGCGTGCCAGATGTTGGGCTTAGCGTGAGAATCCCATCATAGACGGATACGGATCTTCTCAACAGTGTGTAGAATTAGAAATGACCTCCCCGAAATAGCCGCTTTTATTGACTTCGGTGATTTGCAAACAACGTCAACTGCTAATAAAACACATATGATCACCAATCGATTCGATCACTACAAAAAGAAACCCAAACGCCTTGCCTTGATTCTAGCGTTCGTAGCCACAGTAATCCTTGCTTTGTTGCTAACCGAACCCGCAGCGTTACCGCAACTATCGGTGGCAACTGCTGGACTTCTACTGACGACGGCGATTGTTCTCGGCGGCGCTTCGCTACTCATTTTTCTCAATGCGTTCGATCAAGGCCGTACTAAATCATTGTTGCGATTTGACTGGTTTGCACCGGTCTTACGCAAACAAACATCCGCATCTCAAGTTTCACATTCACTCACCGGGCGACTGCTACGACGCATCGTTCCCGCAAAATATCAATCCAATCGAGAGACCAAAAAACGCGGTCTTATCCGTCGAGGGCTGAGGAAACTCGGCATCTCATGGCTTGCTTCACCCTTGCGACGAATCGTACAAGGTATCTGTCTCGCGACATTCTTGGGATTATTTTTCTATGTCTGTTGGCCCTATTCCGCCAAACCGATTCCTGTAAAACCGATTTCTACGGGTTGGGTTTTTCACACGATTGAAAATGAATCAGGCGAGTTTGTGTTGAGTACGACAATCCCGGCAAACAATACATCCACCGCCGGGGATAAACTGGTCCTTATCGATGAGGGCCTAAAATTGACAGCAACCGCTATGGTGGGCGAGTTTAATGTTAGCCGAGTTGATGATGCAAATATCTATCTGCTGCCTGTCGGTGAATTGACACCTGAACTGTTGGATGCATTTTTTACGAGTACAGGACCGTGGAGTTTTTACCAAGCCGACCCTACCGCGTGGCCGTCGCATTACGCGGACGACCTAGCGACAAAAGAAGTGATACCGGCAGAGTCATTTTTGGTGATTGACCCTTTAGTAAGTCTTTCAACAGCTATCGCAGCCCGCAGTTGGGTTTGGTCACTGGCTTGCGCCGCTGGAATTTTGCTGGTCTGCATTTTGATTCCTCGTGGATTTTGTGGATATTTGTGCCCACTGGGAACAACGATCGATCTTTTCGATTGGGCGATTACAACACGAACAAAACGATTTCAAGTTCCTGCAGATGGTTGGTGGGTTCACATTAAATATTACCTGTTGGTAGGAACCTTGATCGCATCAGTGTGTGGTGTCTTAATCTCAGGTTTCGTTGCCGCAATCCCCGTTATCACTCGCGGACTCTTATTCTTGTTTGAACCGTTACAGAACGGATTGCTTCGCAACTGGCATCAAGTCCCAGCGATTCATGTTGGTAATTGGATTTCATTGGGTTTGTTTTTGGCGGTACTTTGTCTGGGATTTTTGCGCCCTCGGTTTTGGTGCAAGTATGTTTGCCCTAGCGGTGCCATGTTCTCGATCAGCAACTTATTCCGAGCGACAGAGCGAAAGGTCGAAGATACTTGCATCAACTGCAATAAGTGCATTGAAATCTGTCCCTTTGATGCAATCAAACCTGACTTCTCAACGCGGGGCACTGATTGCACTATGTGTCAGTCGTGTGGCGGAGTCTGTCCAACCCATGCAATTAAGTTTGTGGAACGGGGCAATGTGGTGGAATTAAAAGTGTTAAATGATCCACCGACAGGCGAAACCTCACTGGGGCGGCGTGGGTTTATGTCATGGGCTGCTGGCGGCGCTGCGGCCGTTGCCGGTGGACTTGGCCTGACTGGGGTCACCAAATCATGGGGCGCTAACCTAGACGACCCTGATGCTTTTTTACCTGTTCGACCACCTGGTAGTGTGCCGGAACGCGAGTTTCTGCAGATGTGTATCCGTTGTGGCGAGTGCTTCAAGGCTTGTCCAAATAACGTGCTACAACCAGAAGGATTCCAACAGGGGCTCGAAGGCCTCTGGACACCGCTGGTCGTCGCTGATTGGGCAGGCTGCGAATCGAGTTGTAATGCCTGTGGTCAAGTTTGCCCAACGGGTGCGATTCGACCCTTACCGCTCGAGGAAAAAAAGGAAGCTCGCATGGGCTTAGCAATCGTTAATCAATCGACGTGTCTGCCGTTTGCCGAAAAGGAAGCGTGTGATTTGTGTGTCCAAGAATGTACTGCTGCCGGCTATGACGCAATTGAATACATGCAAGTTGGTACTCAGGTTGATGACGATGGGAACCCAGTAAGTGATTCCGGTTTTCTAGCGCCGGTTGTATTAACTGACAAATGCGTCGGCTGTGGATTGTGCCAAACTCGTTGTTACCATATCAACGTTAAACAAAAAGAACTGCTTTCAGAGTCCGCTATCATTATCGAAACCGGTGAAGACTATGAAGACCGTCTCATGACGGGTTCCTACATCGAACTGCATAACGGTTGATAAAACGACCTTTTCCAGCAGAAAATCTAATTTAGCTAGAAAAATAAGCTAAAAGCCTCTGTAGCTCCTCTAATTTTTGTCCGATTTATCCAGATACGAATACCAACGCGCAAGGACTGCGCACATTTTGCCCTGGAAAACCGTGATGGATCGGAATCTTCCTTTATATCTACTAACCGCCGCCACGCTACTGCTCTCAGCATGTACGCCGCTGCGCCCACGGGCAAGTACCAAATCACACGCAATTGGCTGGCCTCGGTTAACTTCAGACGAATCGGCGATCAGCTTACCCGCATTGCCTTCCAAATCAGACCCTCCATCCGCTGACCAATCGCTTCTCGAGAAACCTCTAACGCTGGCTGCCCTAAAAAAATACGCAGTCCAAAAGAATCCCAGTATTACCGCAGCCATGGCCCATGTCCGCGCTGCCCAAAGTCACGCCGCTCAAGTCGGTATGCGACCCAACACACGCATTGGCTTCTCCGCTCAACAAATCGGCAGCAGCGCAGATATTGAACAAGTCGGAATCGCCGTCGGGCAGGAAATCTTGCGCGGCAACAAACGTCAACTTGACCAGGCAATCAGTGAACATGATATCAACCGTGCTCGCCAAATACTGCAGAGCCAACAACAGCGAGTGCAAACTGATGTGGCCATCGGCTACTTCAACGTTCTCTGCACGCAAAAGAGAGTAGAGCTACTTACCAACATCGCTCATATCAATAAAGAAGCGACTGAGGCGGTAGAAGCACTATTTGAAAGTAAAGAAGTAAGTAAGCGAGATCTGCTGCAAGCGAGAATCGAAAGTAACACTAGTAAAAGTTTATTACAGCTAGCACAAAGTGAGCATGCTGCTGCTTGGCAAGTGCTCGCTGCAGTTGTCGGGTCTACAGAAATTATCGACCAACCATTAGTTGGTGACCTCGATAATGCCGTCGACCAAATCGTGTGGGAATCCTCCCTCGAACATCTACTAGCAAATAGCCCGGAAATTGCCACTCGACAAGCTAGCGTACAACAAGCGAAAGTGGCTGTCCGACGCGCTCAAGCCGAATCTGTCCCGGATATCAATATCCAAGCAATCCTGCAACACGATAATTCCATTGGAGCGGCCAATGGAAACTTGATGGTCTCCATTCCAGTTCCGCTGAAAAACAAGACTCGAGCACGTGTACGAGAAGCGGAACATAAGTTGATCGCAGCCCAGCAATTAGTCTCTGCTCTGCGACTACAATTGCAACAACGCTTAGCGCCCGTGTTTCAAACTTACACCAGTAGCCAACAACAAATTACAACATACCGCGAAAGCATTTTGGTCGATGCCCAGGAAAGCCTCGATCTTACTAAGCTCGGATATGAAGGTGGTGAGTTTAGTTATCTCGAGCTATTAACCGCTCAGCGCACATACTCGCAAGCCAACCTCGACTATCTAGCAGCACTCCAAAAACTCTCAGTCGCCCGCGCCAAAATCGACGGACTCCTACTGACCGATAGTTTGCAAATGCAACTTGAGGCGGGTCACTAATGGATAAGCCAAAAATTAGAATTCGCAATGTATTTATCGGCGCTATTATCACAACTGCCCTCATCGTAGCCTATGCCAAACGCGACTCCATCCAAGCGATGTTAAATAGTCAAACGACATCAGCAGAAATTAACGAACAAGATGACCACGATCATACAGATCACGATGACCACACCGCCGGTGCTGTGCAAGTCCTAGAATTGTCAACGCAAGCGCGTAAGAACCTCTCGTTGGTTTCAAAATTGGCCGAGCCACAAGACTATTGGAAGACCACTGAAATGCCCGGAGTTATTATTGATCGGCCCGGCTTGTCCGACCATGGTATTAGCGCACCAGCGGTGGGAGTGGTCACTCAAGTGCACGCATACGCAGGCGACACAGTGAAATCTGGCGACAAACTATTCACCCTGAAACTGTTTAGCGAATACCTGCATAACACACAATCAAACCTGTTCCAGGTCACTCGTGAAACGATACTACTAAATGAAGAACGTCAGCGACTGAACCAACTTGCTCAATCCGGTACCATCGCGACCGCTCGTATTATTGAATTTGACCAACACATTCGACGTCAACAAGCACTCATTGACTCCTATAAACAAGACCTGCAAATGCGTGGCCTCAACGACGAACAAATACAAGAAGTTGCTACGGGAAAATTTATCTCGACCATTACAGTCACCGTCCCAACGACTGCAACAGAAGAACCAAGCTTTGAAGTTCAAGAACTACAGGTAAATTTAGGTTACCAAGTTAAGGCAGGGCAGTTGCTGGCCGTCATTTCCGATCATCGATCACTGTACATTGAAGGACATGCATTTAAACAAGAAGCTCCGAGTCTGGAACAAGCAGCGAAAAGCGGCTGGCCGTTGGAAGTAGAATTTGCCGAAGATGACAGTGAACATTGGCCAGCCCTGGACCAAGCGTACAAGATTCGCCACCTATCAAGCACCATCGATTCCTCGAGCCGCACATTTGATTTTTTCGTACCACTAATCAATCAATCACGATCGTACGAGCATGCTGGTCAATCCTTTATGGCATGGCGGTTTCGTCCTGGACAGCGTGTGCGAGTACGAGTACCGGTCGAGCAATTTCATGATGTGATTGTCCTACCAGCCGCAGCGATCGTGCGAGAAGGCCCTGAAGCATATGTCTTTCGACAAAACGGAGATTTATTTCAGCGTCTACCAGTACACGTGATTCATGAAGATCGCTTGTTTGTCGTATTAGCCAATGACGGTAGTGTGCAAACTGGAGCATATATTGCTCAAGGTTCAGCCGCGTCACTTAACCGAGTCCTGAAAGCCCAGTCAGCTAGTGGCCAACAGGCCAATGTCCATGTTCACGCCGACGGGTCCGTTCATACGGACCACTAACCGCAGAGAGAACTTTAAACGTGCTCAATGCCATCATCCGATTTTCGCTTCGCTACCGTATGCTGGTTGTCCTCACCAGTGTCGTGATGCTGATCTACGGTTCCTACTTGGCAACCACAATGCCAATCGACGTCTTTCCTGACCTCGATCGCCCTCGAGTAATTATCATCACCGAATGCGAGGGACTTGCCACTGAGGAAGTCGAATCACTCGTCACTCAGCCCATCGAACTGACGCTACTCGGAGCCACAGGTGTCCAAGATGTACGTAGCCAAACAACTGCCGGATTAACCGTCATTTATGTTGAATTCAGCTGGGAAACTGATATTCGCACGGCACGGCAAACCGTTCAAGAAAGATTATCGACTCTCGAAAACGTATTGCCCGAGGGAATCAATCCGCAGATGACACCGCCATCTTCGATTATGGGCCAGGTGGTCATTGCTGGGATCTATCGACAACTGGGTCCAAATGGTGGTGAACTAACCGTCATTGAAAAGACCGATTACGTCGTTGAAGTTATCACACACCAACAAACACGCGACGTTGAATTAAAGGTCTGGCAGGTTAGAGACCGTCATGACCAAAGCACATGGAAATCGGTCGCTTTTGATAATTTCAAATGGGCCGCAGGTACTGTAAATCTCGAGCAACCCAAAACCAATATCAACAGCGGATCCACCCAAGCAACCATTAACATCGGTGGCAACTCACATGTAGTTCAGTTCCAAACAACGACGCAGCGCAATATGGCATTACGCACCCTCTCGGATTGGGTGATTCGCCCACGAATCAAAATCGTGCAAGGCGTTGCCGAAGTCTTCCAAATGGGTGCGGATCGCAAACAATATCAAATACTCGTCGATCCCAGTGCCTTAATTGAATATGGAGTGACACTGCAGGACGTTGAACAAGCACTTGATGAAAGCAACATCAATACCAGCGGAAGTTTCGCTATTACGGGCGAAACTGAACGCCCCATCAGAATTATTGGTCGACTCGGACCTTCTACTAGTGTTGTCTTAGATGACCTGAGAAAAGTACCCGTCAAAGTTCATGAGCGGCGGACGGTATTGTTAAGTCAGGTTGCTCGAGTCACTGAAGGCCCCCAGTTTAAACGGGGCGACGGTAGCATTAATGGTCGAACCGGCGTGGTTTTTACTATTGTCAAACAACCGCATGTGGACACTCGCGAATTAACAGACAACGTCGCAGTAGCATTAGCAGAAGTTGAAGCATCTTTGCCGTTAGACATGGTGATCAACTCCGAACTCTTTCGCCTGAAGAACTTTATCGATCGCGGAATCTACAATGTCGGTGAGGCATTGGTCGTCGGTGCTCTGTTGGTCATCATTATCCTGTTTCTATTCTTGTTGAATTTCCGAACTACCTTTATCACACTCACAGCCATTCCATTATCACTGGTTATTACCACACTAGTATTTCGGCTCATTGGTTATCTTTCTGGAACCGAGTTGTCTATTAACGTGATGACGCTGGGCGGGTTGGCCGTTGCGATGGGCGAATTAGTCGATGATGCAATTGTCGATGTCGAAAATATCTTCCGTCGGTTAAGAGAAAATAATTCAGCAGATCGACCTAAATCTGCAATCCAAGTTGTTTATGAGGCGAGCAAGGAAATTCGTAGTGCCATCGTCTTTGGAACGGTAGTCGTCATCCTTGTGTTTTTACCATTGTTCGCTCTGTCCGGCGTAGAAGGGCGCCTGTTTACACCACTGGGCGTCGCCTATATCGTCTCAATCCTCGCTTCACTGCTCGTGTCATTAACGGTAACGCCAGTTTTGTCGCTCTATTTATTACCAAACTCTCAGGCGGCACATCGTGAAAAAGAGGGTATCTTGCTACGGATACTCAAAAAAATTGCAGCACAGTTAATCCGATTCAGTATGGCTTGGCCACGAACATTGTTATTCATAACTTGGATTGGCGTCGTATTCGCCGGGTGGCAATTCATGCAATTAGGACGCGATTTTCTACCGCAGTTTGATGAAGGTAGTGTCCAAGTGAACATCAATATGCCGCCTGGGTCGTCACTCGATGCATCCAATCGCACCTCAGCCATTATTGATGCTAAGTTTCAAAGCATGCAAAAGTCAGCGACCAATCCCGAGGGGCAAGTGTTGAATTTTGTTCGTCGTACGGGGCGAGCAGAAATGGATGAACATGCGAATCCGGTCCACATGGGTGAATACATCCTGAGCATGAATCCCGCCGCCCACCAACAACGCGAAGAGATGATTGGTAATTTACTCCAGGAATTGCGGGCGGAAGTGCCGGGTGTCGACATTGAAGTCGAACAACCACTGGCGCATCTGATTAGCCACATGGTGTCTGGTGTCTATGCGCAAATCGCGATCAAAATATATGGTGACGACCTCGACAAGCTTAAACAACTTGGTGAGCAGGTGCGTACGGCTATCGAAACAGTTCCGGGCGTCACGCCACCAGTAGTCGAACCGATCCAAAAAACCGAAGAACTACACATTCACCTAAGATCAGATGACCTTGCTTATTATGGAGTTACCCGAACCTACGTTGCACAGATATTGCAGACTGCGTTGCAAGGTGAAGTAGTTTCGCAAGTGCTCGAGGGCCAGCGTCGGTTCGATCTATTTATTCGCTTAGAAGAGCGATACCGCACGGATTATGCAAATCTGGGACGACTAAGGATTGACCTACCGGATCAACGCGGACAGATAGAACTACGCGCAGTAGCAAATGTGGGGCCCGGTACAGGTCCTAATGCGATCAATCGTGAAAACTCTCGACGTCGAATCGTGATTCGTTGTAATACACAGGGTCGTGATCTTGCCAGCACCGTCGCCGAAATTGAGCAACGCATAAGCGAGCACGTGGTCATGCCAACCGGATATTTTGTGGAGTACGGAGGGCAGTTTGAAAGTCAACAACGAGCGACAAGGTTGATATTCATCTTGGCCGGAGTGTCAGTGGTAGGCATGTTTATTGTCTTGTTAATCCTCTTTCCATCGGTACGCATTGTATTGCAGATTCTCAATGCACTACCGACTGCATTTATTGGCGGTGTGATCGCACTGGTTTTAACACAACAAAATTTAACGGTGGCCAGTCTCGTAGGCTTTATTTCCCTCGGTGGGATCTCGGTTCGCAACGGGATTCTGCTAGTCACGCATTATGTACATCTCGTGAAGGAAGAAGGCGAAACGTTTACTAAGAAGATGATATTGCGTGGCAGTTTAGAGCGGTTAGCACCCGTGTTGATGACTGCCTTGACTGCGGGAATCGGCTTGATCCCCTTGGTGTTAGGAGGTCAAGAACCTGGTCGAGAGATTCTTTACCCGGTGGCTACTGTGATCTTAGGCGGCTTAATCACATCCACCTTCTGTGAATTTTTGATTCACCCTGGTATCTTCTGGGAATTCAGTGGCAAAGACGCTGTGAGCATGGCCCAAAAAGACCATCTCGAAGAAATCGTGGACGCATAACTACACTCACGCTATTTCCCGTTCATTGAGTTGCGAGAGTCAATTAAATTTCATGTGCGTCGTTAATCAATAACAATGTATGCATTCACCCATTGCCAAAAATATACGGATAAAATAGACTGGACAATTCAATTATCCCCTGTAGCTCAGTTGGTAGAGCAGTCGGCTGTTAACCGACTTGTCGCAAGTTCGAGTCTTGCCGGGGGAGCTTCCAAAGGCCCCCATACATTTATGTATGGGGGCCTTTTTTATTGGATATGTCACATGTCTGACGTCTTTTATGTATACGTTTTGCGTAGCAAAACAACGGGAAAGCACTACACCGGACAAACGTCCAATCTCCAGAGGCGGATGATACAACATAACAACAGCCATTTCCCAACGAGCTTTACCGCTCGTAACCCAGGGCCCTGGATATTAATACATTTCGAACAATTCGCTACGCGTAAGGAAGCAATACGACGCGAGCGATGGCTTAAATCTGGCGTCGGTCGACAGTGGCTGGCCGTTTCCATCTCACGCGGATCGTAGGAGGGTTAACCGTCCGCCGCAGGCGGATCGCAAGTTCGAGTCTTGCCGGGGTAGATATGGCCGTACCGATACCACTGTCCTCGCTGAACTAGCCCAGCGACCTTCGGCGGGAACATTCAGCGTTGGAATAGGAGCGTCGGTCCGATGGGCATTCGATAACGCGAGTAGGAATGATGTAGGTCTTCGAAAGCTGGCAGGCCTGCAGCACTGGTCACATTTTTGTTTCGAACCAGCAGACTGCGCCGCACAACGATGTCCGGATGGACTAGCGGTGAAAGGCCGTCAAAGCTGGCCGGGTCGCGAAAACGATCTCCGTCGGCAACCGCTGTCGACATCAGTAGAACGTAAGTGGCATTCTGCTGAAGGCGAACAGGCTTGTTCAAACGAATGTAGCGAAATGAGTCGCGATACTCTCCGGCGTCTTCTGGCGATACCTGACAGCGGGCGATCTCAATCTGTCCGTCTGTTTCGACGCGGAGAAGTCGCAGAACGTGATTCGCAGCAATCCGGCGTTTTTTATTCTGACCCAGCTGGGTGGAAGGTTGGTCGCGATCCCGCTCAGTCGGGACCGATCGGGCACCGCGGATGGATGCGTCTTTGTCAGGGGCGTCGAACATGCCAAGGTGAGTGACTAGCTTTTCACCGCTCCCCTTTTGCAGTTGGAATTCAAACCCAATTTCTCCAGTAACGTCGTTTCGCAGGTTATGCCAACCTGGATGAACGATCATTTCTGGACCGGCCGGTAGATTCAATTCTCGGGCGTAGCCACGGTTGTGGATTTGCTGAAGTGTTGCTGCCAATTCACGGACAACGTGATTAGAGGGGTCGTTGGAAGTGTTACCATCTTCATAAAGGTTCTCCTTCAGGTCATAGAAGACAGTCGGAGTGGAATCACCGCGTGATCCCCCTGACGCCCAAGGCATTGCCAGTCCGCCGTCCACGATGAGCTTGTGCGATCCCTGCCGGATTGCCAACGTGTCGTTGAGGTAGGGTGGTCCCAGATGGCAGAAGAAAACTCGCGGGCGTGTGTCGGGTACTTCGGGAGTTCCCCTCCAGTACGCGAATACGTCGTAACTGTCCTGCGCTTCCTCGGGTGCAAGTGAGTGTCCGACAACATGGGCGAGCGTCGCATAGAGATCGGTCAACGATACAATCGAGTGGTTCAGTTTTCCGCCCTCAAGCACTGCGGGCCATGAAACCATGAAGGGAACTCGAATGCCGCCTTCCCAGAGTTTTGCTTTCTTGCCGCGTAGACCGCCGCTTTCCTGATTGCGGCCCAAGTTGTCGCCGGTGTTCGGCCCGTTGTCGCTGGTGAAGATGACGAGCGTATTTTCAATCAACTTATGACCGCTCCAGCGAGGATCGTCGGTTGCTGTGAGCTTCTCCAAAAGCTTGCCAAAAACTACGTCGTTTTCCAGAACCATGTCCTCTCTATCACCCGCCACCACGTTATCAGAGTAACGGCTCTGCCCTTTAATCGGCGTTTCCGCAATCTCATCAGGAACTGCATAGTCTCCGTCTGGATGCCGTTGAAAGTGATTCGCGTTGGGCACGTAGTACAGAAAGAACGGTTCGTCAGACTTCGCTGACTGGCGATCGATAAACGCCTCAGCTTCACGTAGGTAAAGCGGGCCCAGGTTGCGCTGGTCCCAATCGGGTGCGGCGAGGATCCGTCCTTCGCGTTTCTTCATGCCGATCAATTGCATGCGACTGCGATCGGTGAAGGTGAACTGGTCGTTGCGAATCAGGACGCGCGGCTCTGTATCAAGCGGATCTTCCATGTTTCCCGGCACGCCAAAGTATTCGTCGAATCCGTGATGAGTCGGACCGTCGAGTAACGGTTTCGTGAAATCCACATCGTGAAAGTGAAAATCGTCGGCAGGATTGCCTTCACCGTCGTCAAATGACAGGCCAACGTGGTATTTGCCAATGCCGGCCGTGCGATAACCGTTCTCCTGCAGCATTTCAGGCATCGTTGTTAGCGCCCGCTGAATCATCGGAGTATTGGGGCCGTGAGGCAACCAACCTTGATTCTTCAGGTACGATCGATGAGCAAATCGTCCAGTCAACAGTGAATAGCGGGTTGAACTGCACATTGATGCCGGCGCATAACCATTCGTGAAAACAATCGAGGAGCGAGCAAAGCTTTCGAGGCTCGGAGTTCGCAACGTCCTTTCAATTGGCGTTGCATTGTGACCGAGGCGAACTCCAAGATACGCACTTGTGTCTCCCAGTCCCATGTCGTCAGCCATCATGATGATGATATTGGGCTTCGCCGGGCGTTCTGCTCCTTTCACCGGCTCGCAGCGATATGACAACAGCACACACACCACGGCAAAAGTGCTCACGATGGACCGGACGGGTCGGTCAACTAAAAGAATGCTCATAAAACTGGTAGCTCCCTTTCAACGCTAACCGGCTCAGATTGCGCAAGCGTAGGCTCAAACACAAAGGGTGCAATGATACAGAGAAGGGGGGTGTGGTATCGAAGTTTCATTTTAGTCCCGATGATTTACGAGAGTCAATGTAAGCCTTGGCTTCAGTTGCAAGTTGGGCAAGGTTGGGAGCGGTTTTCTGCTCGTAGTCCTTGATGGACTTGCCGGCATCAACGACCGCTCTGTTTCTATCCTGAAAATCAGGATCATCGTTAAGGGATTTGCGGATAGCGTTGCGCTTTTCGACGGTTGCGTCAACGCTTTCAAAGACATGGGGATAACGGGTTTCGAGTTTGACTTGTCGCTCGGTTGTTGCAGCGACGAGGATTGCCAATTGCTTGTCGCCGGCGGCTTCGAGTTGGGCGCGGATCTGACCAAGTTCTGAAGTGAACCGCTGTTTCGGGACCCCATCCTCCTTGAACCTAGCGAGTTCGGGACGGGTGGAGAGGACGTAAGCGTCTTCAGCGCGGGAAGCTCTGTGGACCTCGGTTTCCATCGCCTTGAACTCAGGATCGCTGGCCTTGAGTTGTTGTTTCTTCTTCGCGATGAGTTTGCCGATTTGTTTGTGGGTGATGAAGGCATCCGCGTAGTCCGCGTGAAGATTAGCTTGGAGCTTGTCGTGTTTGGCTACAAGGTCGCGGTAGGCTTGATCCTCCAGTGTGAGGCGTGATTTAAGATTCATATACTCGAGTTTATAACGTTCTGTGGGGTCGCGTTTGACGGGAGCGCGGTCAGCCTGAATCACCGCGAGCTTCTTGCGTGTTTCAGTCCAATCTTTGCGCTGCCCAGTGGCTCTCCAAACGCGGACATTGTCGATAGAAGCGCCGGGCAGGTCAAACTGGAAAGCAAAGTATTGGCGGGTGCGATCAATGATGGGGTGTTTGCCGAGGACAAAATCATTATCACTCAGGTGAGCGATAATTTCGTCGTTCCAGTATTCAACAGTAATGGTCTGCCACTGACCGCTGCGAGATTTTCGGATGCAATCGCCTAGGTGAGCTGGGACAATCCCAGCGTCACGATCAATCGGCGTGTTGATCTGGAAGTGACCGGTATGGATCTGAGTGACGCTGTTGTAACCGCCGCCGCTGCCTGTCACGAGGCGCAGGTCTGTCGTTTTTCCGGATAGCTTGAAATCAAACTGGATGATCGTGTTATGGAAAGAAGGGTCTTTGAGGAAGACTCGTTTGGACTCGGTTGGTTCGACATCAGTGCGTAACAGCGCGCCGTCACGCAGGGCAAAATCGGCCTTGAAGCCCCAGCGATCATTGACAGTCTCTGGATCGAAGCCTTCGGAGAAGATAAGTTCACCGGGCGTGCACATCAAGGTACTGGGTGGATCGGGTTTCTCTGCAGTGGTTGTCGCACAAATAGAGATGCAGAATGCAAAGGCGCAAAGCAGAGAGACGGTGAGACGAGAGGTCATTTTGTGGTTTCGCATATTGGTTTGGTGATTAATTTTACAGGCGGATTGGTCTTTTCCGAAGTAAAAGTCAGTTTCCTGTCGGATATTTGAAGGTGAGGTTTTCAATGGTGCCGGAAAAATGGTTCGGCGTCTTGTAATTTCCGACAGGTTGGATCAGATCTGCGCCAATTTGAATGGAGTCGCCGGGTTCGTGGTGAATGATACCTGCTGTTGACTTCCCGACGAGCTTGCCGTTCATTTTGAGAAACAGCTCTCCCTTGGAATTCCAGTTGGCCTCGAAGCTGGCAGAACCAGTGATCGCGGATGAGGAACGGACCACCGTCCGTTTATTGTTCACGCACGCGGCAAAGCACAAATGATATTCTTCGAGATAAACACTATAGCCGGCTCGATTGCCACCGTGAGCGAAGACAACTCCCGCTGGAGAAGTGGGGCGAATGGTGCCCTTAATTTGCAGCGAGCGACCGCCAGCTACCAGCGGTGTCCGAAATGCGGGCAGGTCGAGCCATGATTTCCCGTCCAGATCAAGTGATTTTGTGTCGCCCTTGACTCCGTGGTTAACAAATCGAAGGAGCTGATTACTGGCAAGAATCGCGATCGTTGACACGGGTGCGGTGAGAGCAGCCTTGTTATCGAAGGAAAACTCTATGTCATCCGCCCACTCGGAGATTTGGGCGGCCATCGCGGTGGCACGCTCTGGTTGTTTGCGTAGAAGATTGGCGGTCTCCGCTTCATCCGCTTCCAGATCGTAAAGCTGGGCTTCGCTCCCATCGGGATTGATGAGGAATTTCCAGCGGCCGTTGCGGATTGCGAAGGTGGGACTCTGATGCTCCGGTTTGCCGCCCTTGAGAATCGCGTGAGGATGGCCATATTGCCAGAACACGGGTTTGTCGCGACGGGAGGCCTTACCAATGAGAACGTCGCCCCGGTCCAGACCATCAAGTTCAGCCTCAACCGGAACTCCGGCGAATCGACAGATGGTAGGCGACAGATCAATCGCGCTCACGATGCTGGTCGTGTCTTCAATGCCGGCTGGGATTGTTCCTGTCCACCTGGCGATGAAGGGCATACGGATACCGCCTTCGAACAGTGACCACTTCCGACCCCGGTAGGGACCGGTGAATCCGGCCGGTGGACCTGTCTTGTATTTCCTTGGCCAATCGGTGGGACCATTGTCGCTGGTGAAAAGGATCAGGGTGTTCTTTCCAAGATCCAGTTCATCAATCGTCGCGATGACCCGTCCAATCTGCTGGTCCATATATTCGAGGACAGCGAAGAAATCGCGAACATAAGGATCGTCGGAAACGGTTTTGAACTTGTCGGCACTTCCGGGGCGAGGCACATGCGCGTCATGTACGTCGTTGGGGAACAGTCGGACGTAGAATGGCTCGTCACGGTGCCGCCGAATAAAATCAATCGTCCGATCTGTCTGAATCTGCATCCTCTCCCAACGCTCGCACGGAATGATCTCCCCGTGGCCAAGAGCTTTCGCCCTTTCTACGCCATTCGAGTTGGAAATCAATCGATCGCCTAGGCCTTCGAAAGAAACCAGCGACTCGTCGAATCCGTAAGCCTGTGGTAAGGGAGCATCATCCACATCGCGCCCGCCTCCCATGTGCCATTTACCGAAATGAGCAGTTGCGTAGCCGGCAGCCTGCAGCTTCTTCGCGGTCGTCGGAGCGGACGGATCGAGGTAGTTAGCCATGCCACGATTAGCGTTGCCAGCCCGCGAGTTTAGGTACGAATGGATTTTCCAGCGGCCCTGATATTGACCCGTGGTGAGGGCGACTCGCGAGGCGGAACAGATCGGCGAGTTGACGTAGAAGTTGGTTAACTTGATACCTTCCGCTGCGAGCTTGTCGATATGAGGTGTCTTAATGAGTGGATTACCAAAACAGCTCGGATCCGCGAACCCCATATCATCGATGAAGATGACTAGAATGTTCGGCTTTTCACTGATTGAATCTTCCGCGGAACTCGATTCGAGGCCAGTCGAAACAGCGACAAGAAAAAGGATGGCCAAGGTATAGTTTTTCATTGTGATTGATTTCGCATTTCTGTGATTGGGCTATTGTCGGCTTCAACAAGTACACGCAGTTGATCAATTTTTTGCGGAGCCTCACTCAAATCGAGAATCAACGTACGCTGGTCGGCAGCAAGAATCACACTGTCGAATTCTTTGCACTGGTTGCCATCTGCGGGAACCTCCTTTTTGCCATTTCCAGCGACGGTTGGACTTAGATTTCTATTCGGCATCCAAGAACTGCCACAGTCATTATGACAGAAGCTGTGCAAATCATCAAATCATAAATTCATCTCAAAATTCGACAGATATTTCCGCAATTTAGAAAACTACTTAGCAAATTAAGATAGGCCTAAGCCACAACTCGTTTGTAGGATTTGATTACTCCACAAACTCAGTTACCAGATAATCGAGTTGCTTGTGCGCGCTCCACCAAGACTCTATCATTGAATTGGAGAACGTGATCTCTGTTTGGGCCAGCACGCGATTGAGTAAGCCCAGATTCGACGAGTTCATTGACCGCACCATTGAAATTCTCAACGCGGCTCCATGACGGAGAAATATGCCCGCAATTCCTTACCCCCCAAAAAAAATTTATCCTCCCATGAAAACTAAAATAAATTATCTCCTGCTGTCGACCGTCGCATTTATCCTATTCGCGACAAACATCGCCCAAGCAGCCAAACCGAATTTCATCCTCATCTTCATCGATGATCAGGGCTATGGTGACCTGAGTTGTTTCGGGTCGCAGAAGATTCGGACGCCCAACATCGACCGGCTGTCCACGGAGGGGCGAAAATTCACCAGCTTCATGGTGGCCTCGCCGGTCTGCACGCCCTCGCGGGCGGCCTTGTTGACGGGCTGTTATCCTAAGCGTGTGGGTATGCACCAGCACGTACTGTTTCCGAGCTCGACCAGAGGGCTTAATCCAAAAGAACACACACTTGGTGATCACCTGAAATCAGAGGGCTATGCCACCGCCTGCTTCGGTAAGTGGCACCTCGGACATCACCCGGAAGTACTCCCGACCTCCAACGGTTTCGACACCTATTATGGGATTCCCTACTCAAACGACATGAACCATCCGGACAATAAGGGAAAACCAAAGGGAGGACCGGATGGCATGGATATTCTCTGGAAGGATCCGGAATCGACGCTGACCAAGTGGAAGACGCCTTTGTTCGAAGACGAGGCAATCGTCGAGCTACCCGTTGACCAGCGGACAGTCACCCGACGCTACACGCAGAAGGCGATCGATTTCGTGAAGGCAAATCGTGACAAACCGTTCTTCGTCTACTTGCCGCATTCAATGCCGCACATTCCCCTTTACGTTCCCGACGACGTACGCGATCCGGACCCGAAAAACGCCTACACAAACACCATTGAGCATATCGACTCCGAAGTGGGACGTCTGCTCAATGTCCTCGATGAGTTGAAGCTGTCCGACAACACCTACGTCATCTACACAACGGACAACGGTCCGTGGTTATCCTTCAAGCATCACGGCGGTTCCGCTGGCCCGCTACGTGACGGCAAAGGAACCACCTTTGAAGGCGGGCAACGTGTGCCTTGTTTGATACGTGGTCCGGGAATTCCCGCGGGCACGGTCTGTAATGAATTGATGGGAACGATCGACGTCTTGCCAACCATCGCTGCGATTACTGGCAAGCCCCTGCCTGAGAAGAATAAAATCGACGGTATGGACATGTTGCGACTGTGGATGGGAAAGGCGAAAAAGTCACCCCGTAAAGAGTTCGTTTACTACACGTCGCGTGGCGAAATTGAAGGAATTCGCCAAGGGAATTGGAAGTTGCTCGTGAAGAAGCGGCGGGGGCAAACGGCAACTGAGCCACAGATCCTACTGTTTGATCTCAGTAAGGACGTCGGCGAGAAAAACAACCAAGCCGAGAAAAATCCGCAGATCGTGAACCAGCTCCGTAGTCGCATGGAAGAACTCGATGCGGAGATCACGGCCAATGCTCGGGCCGCTTGGTTTAAAAAGTGAATTGCTTAGAAAACTAAAAATCAGGCCTGGCGTTGATCGCCAGCGGTGTCATCTCGAAATCCCAGGCAGCGTTATGATGTGCAAGTGCTTGGCTGCGAACAGATAAAGCTTGTTGCCCTCACGCCATGGACTGATCAAACCATCCCCGCCACTCCACTGGGCAAATCCTCGCCGGTCCGGTTGAATATTGATAAAATCACTTGTGTAACCATATCGAACTCGTGGTACATCGGCTCCCTTGCGACTTTCGCTCCAGACGACAAGGTATTGCGGTTTGCCCGCGGCATTGGTTCCCAGATAACCAATGAATCCAGGACGATAGATGCCCAGTGTTTTATCGGGTCCGGACGTCGGACGAATCATGGGGTTTTGGGGAAAGAGTTCCCACTTACGTCCATCATCCGATCTGGCAAAGCCAACACTACAGAGGCCCACCTTATCGGTGCCCCGTAGGAATGACATCCATTGGCCGTTGGGTAACTGCTGCATGGCATGGTAAGACGATGTGCCATACATCCATGATTCCGTCGTGGTCGCTAACACAGGCACAATGTCATGAATACTAACATGACCAATTGACTTATCTTCAACAATGGTCCATTGATGCGATGTTAAATCGGGAGTGGTTGCCAGCGCCGTCATCTGATTTCCGCCACCGGGAAATTTTGGATCTCTTTCCCAAGCGTTGTGGTAATGATTGTAGTAATGAAAATACATAAACCACAGTTGTTCCGCTTCGTTCCAAACAACCGAAGGACTGGAATAGTGCGAAGGGTCTCCTTCCTTGCCAGGGAAATGAGGGTTCACAAGAACCAAACTGTGCTCCAACGTCGAATCGATTTGTTTTAATTTGCGGTACGGTCCCTCAATTTTATCGGCAATCGCACAGGCAATCCCACTGGTAGGATCATGATGGGAAAAATAAAGGTAATACCGGCCATCCGCATTCTTGCCACGGTCGTTGCGGACAACGGACGGGTAGCCAACCGTGTCATCCTTTCTGGCTTCCGGTTTCCATGTACTGAATTCCCAGGGTTCACTGCGTCTGAGGATTTGTTTCGTTCGATCCGCGACCAGCGGCAACTGGCCCTGCATATCCGACAAATCGACACACTTTAGGTTGTTAGGAACACCTGGGTTTATAGCGTATTATTGATCTGCGAGACTTAAGTTTTTCAACGGAATCGTCATCTCACGATTGTCCTCGTCCAGCAATACAACGTTACCCTCACTAAATGAAGAGTACTTTGCCTGAATGCTGAACTGCCCGCTGCTGTCCTTCCAAAGTCGCGGGGATTCCGCTTGTTGTGCCGTCACGGAAGAAAGGCCACTGATGACAAATAACATCACTAACGTTGCTGTCCAAAATTTCATGTGTGCCCCTCTCGTTTAAAAAATAAAACCTTCCACAGTTATTGTAGCAAAGGCTGGGCTATGAATTACAAGTTAACTGAAAACTACCAGCCTCAGCCATGTGTGGTTATGCGTGGTTGAAATCTACCTTCTCCGCTGGCACAATGAAGCATAAACTAAGCTCGCCTGAAATTACTTTCAAAGGAACTCGTTCCCATGCCAACTTCACAAGCCACCACTCGACGCCGGTTTCTGCAAACCTCGACCGCTACGGCCGCCGCAGGCTTGCTACTGCCTTCCCCAAGTACCACATTCGCTACTCAATCCACCAGCGATCGTCCCGTCTTTGCAACGATCGGTCTGCGAAACCAAGGCTGGGCGATCACACAAAAAACACTGAAGTTCGCAGACTTTGCTGCCCTTGCAGATGTCGACTCCAATGTACTAGGCACCAATGCAGAAAGAATTCAACAACGACAGGGTAAACGCCCAGATACCTATAAAGACTATCGCAAAATCCTTGAACGCAAAGATATTGACGCTGTGATGATCGCCACACCCGATCACTGGCACACCAAAGTCGCCGTCGAAGCGATGTACGCCGGCAAAGATGTCTATTGTGAAAAACCACTCACACTGACCATTGCTGAAGGCAAACTGATCGAAAAGGTCGTCAAAGAAACCGGCCGAGTCTTTCAAGTTGGAACGATGCAACGTACTGAATCTGGACAACGTTTCTTGCAAGCGATTGCTTTAGTCCGTGCAGGTCGCATCGGTACGGTGCGAAGAATTACCTGTGGAATTGGTGGATTTGCACCCTCGCCGAAAATACCTGTAGTTCCCGTGCCGGAGGAACTCGATTGGGATTTTTGGCTCGGCCCCGCACCCAAGGTTGCTTATCGTGCACTACCGGAAATGAGAAAAGGGTATGGCGGCGGCGTACCACTTTATAGTAACGCCCATTACGCCTTTCGTAACTGGCACGAGTACTCTGGCGGAAAACTTACCGACTGGGGCGCCCACCACGTCGATATCGCCTGCTGGGCTATCGGGGCTAACGATACTGGTCCCAGTAAAGTAACACCACTGAACTATACTTTGCCCGTGGATTACAAAGATGGATACCCGCTCGTTGACGACATGTACAATATTGCCACAAAATTTAACGTTCGAGCAGCGATGCCTAACGATGTCGAGTTACTCATTACAAGCGACGGTGACAATGGGATTTTGTTTGAAGGTACCAAAGGTCGCTTCTTTGTTAATCGCGGAAAAATTGTCGGTAAACCAGTTGATGATCTCAAAACCAACCCGCTACCAGATGGGGCAATCGAAAAAGTATATGGCGGTAAGGTCAGTGAAAATCACTCGGCAAACTTCATCGCCTCCATCAAATCTCGCAAACAACCTATCTCCGATGTGTGGACTCACAACAGAATGCTTGAAATCTGCCATCTCTCAAATATTGCGATCCGCTTGGATCGTGAACTGAAATGGGATCCCAAAAAACGTGAGATCATCGGTGACAAACAAGCGAACTCTTTCCTCAGTCGCGAAAACCGCAAAGGTTTTGAAATTGACATGTAGTCAATCGTTCGCAATCACTAACCGGATGCAGAGACAATGGTTACTCCCAAGTTAATCGCTTGAACAACGCCAACAGAAATTGATTTTCAGTTTCGCTAATTCATGTATAATGCAATAAACAACCGCAGCGTTAATTGAATCCAAAAACATGAACGAAGCCAATGAATTTCTCAAGCATGTCGTTACCCGGCGACAACTGTTGCGCGCTGGAACTGCCGGAGTCGGCTCACTGGCGCTGCAGAGTATGCTCGCACCCGATGCACTGGCAAAACAAATTCAATCCTCGGGACTACACTTTGCCCCCAAGGCTAAACGCATCATCTTCTTGTTCATGAACGGAGCTCCTTCACAACAAGATCTGTTCGATTACAAACCCGAAGTTGATAAACACCATGGCGCCGAGCTCTTTAAAACCTACGACGAAAAAACAGCGAAGTGGAGTACGGATGGATTCGTCAAAAAAACACAACGGTTAACCGGAATGACCTCCGGTCAAAAAGGCTTTCCCGTCGCCCGCTCCAAATTTAAGTTCAAACAACATGGACAAAGCCGAGCATGGATTAGTGAACTGCTGCCTCACACTGCCAAGATTGCCGATGATCTCTGCTTCGTCAAATCCATGCATACCGAAGCCATCAATCATGACCCCGGAGTCACCTTCTTTCAAACAGGTCACCAACAACCTGGACGCCCAAGTATGGGTTCCTGGATGAGCTACGGACTCGGAACGGAAAACGATAACCTACCGACGTTCTGTGTGCTTATATCTAACGGGACCGGACGACCCGGTAGCCAACCCGTTTACACAAAACTGTGGAGTAACGGATTCTTGCCCGGCGTCCACCAAGGTGTGCAATTCCGCGGGGGAAAAACTCCCGTGCTCTATCTCAATAGCCAAACCGGTGAAACCGTTGATGCTCGTAAACGAATGATCTCGCGAATTGAAGCACTTAACCAACTGCAAATCGACACGTTTGGTGATCCTGAAATTGCTACTCGAATCGCCCAATATGAAATGGCGTTCCGTATGCAAATGTCGGTCCCCGAAGCAACCGATATCTCGCAAGAGCCTCAACATGTACTCGCTGCCTATGGCCCCCAATGCCAAATGCCCGGGAAATTCGCTGCAAATTGCCTACTCGCTCGTAGACTCGCCGAACGTGGCGTGCGTTTTATTCAACTTTATCACCGCGGCTGGGATCAACACGGAAGTCTGATTACGGCGTTATCTAAACAGTGTAACGATGTGGATCAAGCACAAGCAGCACTCGTTAATGACCTAAAGCAACGAGGTATGCTCGACGATACACTCGTCATCTGGGGGGGTGAATTCGGACGTACGACGTACAGCCAAGGCAAACTTGGCGACGCTGCCAACGGTCGTGACCATCACCCTCGCTGTTTTACCTACTGGATGGCTGGCGGCGGAATCAAAGCAGGCTTCACCTACGGAGAAACCGACGATGTGGGATATAACATCGCCGCCGATGGAGTCCATGTACATGATTTCCAAGCAACCGTTATGCACCTGATGGGCATCGACCACGAACGGCTAACCTTTAAATACCAAGGTCGCCGGTTCCGCCTGACCGATGTCCATGGCAAAATCGTTAAACCAATTCTCGCGTAATTTGGATACAAAAAACAACATGCGAATTCTCTCCATTCTACTGATCATGGTTCTGGCCTCCGCGGCAAACGCAATGGAACCCATTTCATTTAACAAACAGATTCGACCGATTCTGGCTGATCGCTGTTTTGCTTGTCATGGACCGGATTCCGCTCAGCGCGTATCGGATATGCGGCTCGATCAGCAGGAAACCACTTTCATGGAACTTCCCTCGGGAGAATTTCCCGTCGTCAAAGGCAAGCCCAATGAAAGTGAATTAATCCATCGTATTGTTTCCGACGATGAAGAACTAAAAATGCCCCCCGCCGACTCCGGTAAATCCCTGAACAAACAGGAAATTGAATTAATCAAGCAGTGGATTAGTGAAGGGGCTGAATGGAATCAACACTGGGCGTATGAAGCCCCTCAACATTCGCCGGTGCCACGGCCGATCAAGAAGTGGCAGCAAAACAACCCCATTGATTTATTTATCCAAGCCCGTCTAAAGCAACTGCGCCTGCGACCCGAAAATTCGGCAGATAAGGAAACGCTCATTCGGCGATTAACGCTCGACCTGACCGGACTACCCGCCACGGTTGAAGAAATCGATCACTTTCTAAACGATGATTCTCCCGAGGCATATGAACAGGTGGTAGATCGGTTACTAAAATCACCGCGCTACGGTGAACATCTCGCTCGCAGCTGGCTGGACGCAGCGCGGTATGCCGATACGCACGGGCTCCATCTGGACAATGAACGCTCGATCTGGCCCTACCGAGATTGGGTGATTCGGGCATTCAATGACAACATGCCGTTCGACAAATTCACCATAGAACAATTGGCCGGTGACTTATTGCCCACGCCGTCCTTGAAAAACCGAGTCGCCACAGGATTTAACCGTTGCAATGTAACGACCAGCGAAGGGGGTTCCATCGATGAGGAATACTATGTGCGGTATGCGGTAGATCGAGTGGAAACTACCGCAACGGTTTGGATGGGCTTAACCGCAGGTTGTGCTGTGTGCCACGACCACAAGTTTGATCCGTTAAGCCAAAAAGAGTTTTATCAGTTGTTTTCGTACTTTTTCAGCCTCACGGAACGCGCCATGGATGGCAACGCGCTACTACCTCCACCGGTCGTCAAGATTCCATCGGAATCTCAAACAGCCAACCAAAATCGAATCACGGGTGAGATGAAACAACAAGCAGAACTCGTCCGGAAAATATTGGCTGAGTCCAAATATACGGATCCATTTTCCGGGGATGACTATCCCGCATTTGAGAAGTCAGATCGTATTTGGTTTGATGATATGTTACCAGCGGGTGCAAAACCGGCAGGCAACCCGGGACCCTGGACTTTTGTTGAAGGTCCGGACCATCCCGTCTACAGCGGTAAAAACTCATCGACGCGAACCGGCAATGGACTGATTCAGCATTTCTTTACTGGTGCGACGGATCCTTTTGTCATTGCTGAAAACGATATCCTATTCGCCTACGTCTATCTCGATCCGGACAACCCACCCGAGACTGTTCAGCTTCAATTTAACGATGGCAGCTGGGAACACCGGGCCCACTGGGGGGCGGATAAAGCACATGGCGCCGGGCGTAACAACGCGTCCAACAAACTACTCGGCCCCCTGCCGGAAGTCGGAAAATGGGTACGCTTAGAAGTACCAGCGGCCACCGTCGGATTAAAACCTGGAGCCAAATTAAATGGCTGGGCCTTTACCCAATTCGGCGGTACCGTCCACTGGGATCAGGCCGGTGCGATGGGTGCACTACAGCTTTCTCCTCAACAAAAAGAGTCGTATGCGATTTGGGAGTATTTTCTAAAAACCGTTTCCACAGCAGCCCTTCCCGACCCCATCAAAAAACTGGTTGCCGTTGAAGCGGATCAACGCAATGAGGCGCAAACGAAACAACTAATGACGTACTATCTGGAAAATGTGAATCCGGTCACGATGGCTCTGTTGGCGCCCCCCAATCAAAAGCAAGCGGAACTCAAGAAAGAACTGGATGCCATCCAAAAGGCGATCCCCTCGACATTAGTGATGGAAGATCGCAAGGAACCGCGCGTCGCCCATATCCTTGAACGAGGTGAATATACGGAAAAAAGAGACGCTGTCGAATCTGCCGTTCCTGCCTGGCTCGGCGAGTCCCCGGTCGATGCACCTCAGAATCGTATGGGGCTTGCTCAGTGGTTGGTCAGTCCAACCCACCCCCTGACAGCACGCGTCACGGTCAATCGATACTGGCAACACTATTTTGGAACCGGACTGGTGAAGACTTCGGAGGATTTTGGCGTTCAGGGTGAACGACCATCACACCCTGAATTACTGGATTGGCTCGCGTTATCTTTTATCGAGTCAGGTTGGGATGTGAAGCAATTTCAGAAACTGATCGTCATGTCCTCGACCTATCAACAATCATCACGAATAACCCCCTCAAAGCACACTCTGGATCCGCAAAACCGACTAGTCTCCCACGGGCCACGCTTTCGGCTAGATGCGGAAGTCATCCGAGATCAGGTTCTTGCCATCAGTGGATTAATGATACCGACCATCGGTGGCAAGAGTGTCAAACCGTATCAACCCGCCGGACTCTGGAAACCGGTCGGTTTTGGCGGTAGTAACACGTCCGTCTTCAAGCAGGACACCGGTGAAAAGCTATATCGGCGCAGCATGTACACTTTCTGGAAACGAACGGTCCCTCCACCCACCATGTCGATCTTTGATGCTCCAAATCGCGAGACGTGCCAGGTCCGTCGAACCCGTACCAATACACCTCTGCAGGCACTGGTTCTCATGAATGATGTACAGTTCGTCGAAGCGGCGCGACGATTTGCCGAACTGGTCGTGACCCACGGAGGCGATCAGGTTGACCAGCGGATCGTATATCTTTATCGCAGTGTATTGGCGCGAAACCCCAAACCGAACGAACTTCAATTAGTGACTCAGTTATACAACGAACATCTGGCAGAATTCCAAGAACAACCCGAGGCTGCGAAATCGCTGGTATCAACCGGTGAATCCGTGCGGAATGAATCTCTGGATCAAACCGAACTTGCTGCCTGGACGATGATTGTCCATTTAATCTTTAATCTCAGCGAAACCGTGACCAAGGGCTAAAAGGAAAAACACATGAATCCCATTCGAGAAGCGGAATTGATTGAAACACGGCGGCATTTTTTCGGCCGCGCAGCGACAGGCCTCGGCGCAGCAGCACTAACTTCATTGATGAATCCAGGTGCATTTGCCAGTTCAACCGCCAGCGCTTTGGATGCACCACACTTCGCACCGAAAGCAAAACGCGTGATTTACCTGTTCATGTCCGGAGCGCCCTCGCAGTTGGATATGTGGGATTACAAACCGAAGATGCAAGAGTGGTACGACAAGGACTTGCCCGATTCGGTACGTAACGGCCAACGAATAACCACCATGACTTCTGGGCAAAAACGATTTCCCATCGCACCCTCGACTTTTCAGTTCAAGCAACATGGTCAACACGGCGCATGGATCAGCGAACTTCTTCCTCATACGGCAGGTGTGATCGACGATTTGGCCGTCATCAGAACCGTCAATACCGAAGCGATTAATCATGACCCGGCCATTACCTACATTCAAACCGGCAGCCAACTGCCTGGCCGACCCAGTACCGGCGCCTGGCTCTCGTATGGTTTAGGTAGCATGAATGAAAATCTCCCAGCCTTTGTGGTCCTCCACTCAACCGTGAATGGTGGGTTTGGCGGTCAGGCACTGTATGCCCGTCTGTGGGGGTCCGGCTGGCTCTCCACCCGACATCAAGGAGTCTCATTAAGGTCAACCGGCGATCCTGTATTATACCTCTCAAATCCCAACGGAATTTCTAGTAAGATGCGACGGAAAATGCTAGACAGACTGGCGCTACTGAATCAAGATCGTTTCGACGATGTGGGTGACCCGGAAATCCAATCGCGTATCGCCCAGTATGAAATGGCCTACCGAATGCAGACATCTGTACCGGAACTGACCGACATCTCCGGTGAGACACAGTCCACACTGGACATGTACGGGCCTGATGTCATGAAACCTGGCACATTTGCTGCAAACTGTCTGTTAGCCCGTCGGCTCGCAGAACGAGATGTGCGATTCACGCAGGTGTTCATTCGCCAATGGGATCAACATGGGAATCTTCCGAAAGACATCCGCCGTCAATGTGGAATCATTGACCAACCTTGTGCCGCACTGATTAACGACCTGAAACAACGGGGAATGCTGGAAGACACGCTCGTCATTTGGGGTGGCGAATTCGGCCGTACGATTTACTGTCAGGGAGGACTAACCAAAACAAATTACGGTCGTGACCATCACCCTCGGTGCTATACAAAATGGATGGCCGGAGGAGGTATTCAGGGAGGGGTTGTTTACGGGGAAACGGATGATTTCAGCTACAACGTGCAGGAAAACCCCGTCCATATTCATGACCTGAACGCCACCATGTTACATTGCCTGGGAGTCAACCACGAACAACTAACCTTTAAACACCAAGGCCGCCAGTTCCGACTGACCGATGTCCATGGCAAAGTTGTTAAACCAATTCTCGCGTAACCTAGATACAGAAAACAACATGCGAATTATCTCAATGCTACTGATCATGGTTCTGATTTCCGTGGCAAACGCAACAGAACCCATTTCGTTTAACAAACACATCCGGCCGATTCTCACCGACCGTTGTTTCACTTGCCATGGTCCCGACGCCGCTACTCGCGAAGCAGATCTGCGATTGGACCTCGAACAACACGCGACCTCGGAATTGCCAGACACCGGCAACATAGCAATCGTACCGGGCAACTTAACCGCTAGTGAACTCATCGCTCGTATTACAGATCCTGACCAACGAATGCCTCCCCCCGAAGCCAACTTAAAACTCACCACTTCAGAAATTGATCTGCTCAAGCGTTGGATTCGTGAAGGTGCTAAATGGGAACGACATTGGGCATTCATCGCACCCACGAATCAACCCAAACCTCAAGTCAATCAACAACACTGGCCCATCAATGAAATCGACACCTTCGTACTACAAGAACTCGAAGCAAACAACCTCCCACCCGCCCCTGCCGCAAGTCGCCAACGTTGGCTACGGCGTGTCACATTCGACCTTACCGGCCTACCTCCCACTCTCAGTGAAATCGATAGGTTTGAGAATGACCGATCTGAAAATGCCTTCGAGCGCGTTGTTGATCGACTTTTGAACTCGCCAGCCTACGGAGAACGCCTGGCAACCGAATGGCTCGACGTCGCACGCTATGGCGACACCGATGGTCTCTTCGAAGATCATGCAAGATCTATCTACCCTTGGCGCGACTGGGTTGTCGACGCTTTCAATTCCAACTTACCCTATAACGATTTTATCACGTGGCAAATCGCCGGCGATCTATTGCCCGCTGCCACAGTCGCTCAACAAACAGCCACTGGCTTTCTGCGTAACAACCCTACCTCCAACGAAGGCGGTATCATCCAAGAAGACTACCGCGTGAAGTACCTTATTGATCGAGTCAATACAACGGCTACAGCAATGCTGGGACTTACACTTAAATGTGCGCAATGCCACGACCACAAATACGATCCGATGACTCAACGCGAGTACTATCAATTTTCCGGATTCTTCAACAGCCTCGTCGGTAATGGCAATACTAAAGGTGCCACTGCGCCCATACTACGTAACCTCACACCTAAACAAACCGAACGCATTGCCGCCATCAATACGGAACTCGAAACACTCAAAACCACACTGCAAACAACACCCCCCGCACTACTTGCCGATTTTCAAAAATGGCTCGACAACGTTGCCAAACCAATCAATTGGATCGTGCCCACAATTATCGAAAACGAACATTGGACTATGCAAAATCAATGGATCGTTGCTATCAACCAGGCTACTAACGCCGTTGACCCTCAAACAAAACAACCACCACAGCCCAAATACCAGGGACGCTATGTCCGTATCAGTCATTCTGCTACCCAAACTCAGTTTTTGACGATGGCGGAAGTCGAAGTCTTTTCAAACGATATCAATATCGCTCCAAGTGGAAAAGCGACTCAGTCAAGTAATTATCCAAACTCGCCGGCTTCTAAAGCTATCGATGGCAACCACAACGGCAGCTTTACAACCTGCTCATGCACGACGGAACAATCCGGCGCTTGGTGGGAACTTGATCTAGGGAAATCCACCGACATTGACAGTATTGTCGTTTGGAATCGTACCGACTGTTGCCCGGAACGCCTCGACAACACCTCTATCGAAATCCTCGATGAACAACGCAAAGTCGTTGCCACACGCACTCTAAAAAAATCTGCCGCTCGTAACACACTACCTGCCGGAGCAGTGCAACCTAGCCCAGAACCATTGGAAACAACTCTGACATTCAATCTGAATGCTGGGGAATTGACCGCTCTACAATTCAACAGCAATCAAACAACGCAAATCGAAATTTTGTCCATCAATGTACACGCTGCAGGTAACCCCGAGAAACCAACCCCGCTAAAACTCGCGGGCAACACGAAGCTTACATTGAGAAACTCACCGGACACACCACCTGTCACCCTCGCTTTGCAAACACCACATACAATCGCGGAAAAACAGCAACTGGCCCTAAAAGTTCGCTATAACAAAACACCTGCAAGCGGCAACCCTCTAGAACTTAGAGTTTCTCTCTCGGGCAATCCCTTCGCGGCAATAAAAGCAACGCTACCCAAAACACCAGCGGAACAACTAAAACAATTCAAAGCAACATGGCCCGGATTCGCCAACGCGCGAAAACAACAAACCGAGCGAACCGCCGAAAAGGGAATGATCGAAAAAGCGGTCAACGTTACGATGGTTGCCGGAGACATGGCACAGCAACGGATAAATTATATGTTGTTGCGAGGTGAATACGATCAACGAGGCGAGGAACTAAGCACCGCAGCTCTTGACTCCATTTTGCCCTACGAAGATGATCTACCCAAAAACCGCCTCGGCTTAGCAGCGTGGCTAATCAATCCCAGCAATCCACTGACCGGCCGAGTCGCAGTAAATCGTTATTGGCAAATGCTCTTTGGCACTGGGATTGTTAAGACATCAGAGGACTTCGGAACCCAAGGCGATCAACCCAGTCATCAAGCGTTACTTGATCATCTGACCGCCAATTTTATTGCCTCGGGCTGGGACGTTAAAGCTCTACTGCGTAACATCGTTCTCTCAGCAACCTATCGCCAAACTAGCAGACGTTCCTCGGACCTGACTCAGATCGATCCTAGCAATAGACTGCTCGCTCACGGTCCCCGTCGACGGTTACCCGCAGAATTTCTCCGCGATCATGTACTCAGCACCAGCGGATTACTAGTCAATAAGCAGGGTGGTCCAGGCGTACATCCATATCAACCGGCGGAAATGTTCGGCGTCAACGCGATCGGCTCTTCGACCGCTAAATTCACCGTCAGCACTGGTGATGAATTATATCGACGCAGCCTCTATACCTATTGGAAACGACAAATCCCAGCAGCCAATATTCGTATTCTGGGGGCCGACGGTAGAACTGCTTGTCGCACGAGACGTGCAATGACAAACACTCCGCTGCAAGCACTCGTGACACTCAACGATCCACAATTTGTCGAAGCAGCTCGAGTACTCGGAGAACGTATCATCCGTGAAGGCGGCGACGTGGCTACCGACCGCATCAAATACGCTTTTCGTCTGGCGACTTCGAGACGAGCGACGAATGTGGAAAGTAAAATTCTACTCGCTGAATTCCAAGATCGATTACGTGAATTTGTTGCTGCTCCAGAGTTAGCGAAACAATATCTTGCCGGTGGCGGCCAACGCCCCGCACCCGCTGACCTCAAACCTAGCGAACTGGCAGCCTATGCCGCGGTCAGTAGCTTAATCTTGAACCTTGATGAAAGCATGTCAAAATAGCCTTTGAGCAACTCAACAGGCTTCTTTTTTGATATTTCACTTACCGTTTACGGGGTGACCGATTGATAATACGCATCAATTGCCAGCCGATTCCCATGCAGCACAACACCAAAACGATAAACATGAACGGTACCACTTTTGCCGTCGTGTCCGGTGCAAACTGGATTCCAAAAATCTGCAACACACGCGGCATGTCGAGCCCCAAAATAGCCGTAACCGTGATAATGGGAAAGAAAAATGCGGCTAAAATATTCAAGCGATGGGCGGCCACTGTCATTTTGTGACTCGCCTTAGCATGCTCTTCAGAGCGGCGAACGACTATCAACTTCATCCAATCTCTAGTGGCTGTCAGTAGCAACTCTGCCGTTCTCTTAATCACATACGCTCGATCGCGAAAATCGATGATTTCGCGGCACTCCGGACATTCTTTGCGTGCTTCTTGTAGCACCTCATACAGATGTATCGTAGAACGCTCCAAAGGCATCAACCGCTCAAGTATTTGAAAATATCGATCCGCCGTAGTCGCTGTATCTTCGAGTTGATCTAATTCATCAATAACAGCTTCAAAACTCTCAAGATGTAATTGTATTGTTTGGATGCCCTCGCTAGATTCACTCGAACTCCACTCGCCTAGCACATCGCGCCAAAACAGGCGCCCTTTTCGCGTTTTGTCATTCGCCTCAGGTGGTGCATGCAGAACCAGCAACAATTGTTCGTCCGCAACCATTAATCGTTGTCGACCAATTTCCGTACCTAATCGCTGTCTAAAGCTAGCAGGTACGTCCCAATCGTTAGGTATCAGTGTTTGTTCAGACATTTTCGATCCTAGCGTTATCTTCCATTAACGACTGGGCGATGGCTATTTAGCTGAGCCTTAAAGTCACCCAAGCTTGTCCAATGCAACGGTCGATTTAAATCTACTTCCGTGATGACAACCTCACCGAATTTTTTAGCGCTTGTTAATACTTGACCATCTCGACCATAAACTGCCGTGATCATCCAATTACGCTCCACATCGGTGTAGGTACTACTAATAACAAATACGTGATTTTCGCAAGCGCGCGCAGCGCCCAGCATTGGATTACAACCCCAAACTGGCCAACAAATAACCTCGGCACCATTATTGCTTAACTCACGGGCAACCTCAGGAAAAAACCCGTCATAGCAAATCATCATGCCAACTTTGCCAAACCTAGTTTCAAACACAGGGTATTCATCTCCGGGAGTAATCCCGCCTTCAATTTCACCTCGAGGCAATGTTACTTTCCGATATTTACCCGTCATTTTACCTTCAGGACTGATCAATGTTGCCACGTTGTAAATCAGTCGACCATCTCGCTCAAGCAGCCCAGCCACAATATAGAGATCATATTTTTTGGCGAGTGCACCAAAATAGTCCGTCGACTCACCAGGAATGGATTCAGCACAATCAGCATATTTCAAACCTCTGTGATAGTACGTCAACGTCTCGGGTAACACGATGATGTCTGCACCTTGCTTCGCCGCCGAGGCAATCAACGGTTCAAACAATTGACACTTCTCAAGATTCGTCTTACCCTCAATTGGTTTGAAATGCACCGTCGCCAATTTTACCGTCCGTGGGTCTGGTGCAGTGCTTGGTTCAAGCAGCACATCGCACCACTCGACTTTGCCTCGTGCTTCCCATCGATAATACAACTCGACAATCCCATGGGTCGCCTTATCAGGCACTCGATAGATTCCGGCAACTTCCCTCCAGCCATTTGGCAAATCCCGCACAATGGCAGGGTATTCTGGTTCGGCTGGTGGCAGAGTTCCGGTGGCATACGAAGCCGGCGTGGGCTCGTTGTGCTGCACCTTATTTCCGTTAGCGTCACGCCATAGGATTCTCACAACAGCCGTGCGACGAGGCAATTTCACTCCTCGCGTACGCTGTAATACCGAAAATCGATAATACTGCCCACCTTTGATTTCAAATGTTTTTTCAAACCAACCAAATAGCCCCTCTTGGTTATCAGCAGAAATCGTCAAACTGCCTTGGCCGCTTAGTCCGCCTTTTGCAATATAAGCAAACTCGGGAGCAATCTCTGCTCGAGGTGTTTTGGTTGTCCAACCAGCGGGCAAAACTGTTTCAGAAGGTTGCCGAGCGTCCGCTGCACCTACAAACGAGAATGCCATCAAACCCAATAACAGATATTTCATTTTATCACCCCAAAACAGTTTTCAATTATTGAACGCATCGCATTCAATTCACATCTAGTGTCCCACGTTTTACAGCGAAATACAAATGTTTTCAAACTCAGCCGTGGACACTGTTTTTTAGATCGGAGCCATCAAATCTTCACCGCTACTTGATCCACAGTCGTGAATCCTGTGTGACACAGGCGGTCCGTCCAGTTGGCAGAGCAATCTTTGCGAGATAACCAGCATCTGTTTGCTCAATAACCACACCGGCAGCTTTAGCAGAACCAATTCCGAGTTGCTCTAGCGTCGTCCACCACTCACCCGTTTTGCGATGATTTGATTTTTGTTTGTGGTAAATCTCCATCAGCATCTTCCGCGCGTTCTCCGTCACATCAGGATTCAATCCCACAATACTCTCGTGTTGTTTTGAGAATTGCACAATACCCCATTTCTCGGGACGATGCATATCGATAATACCCTGCGGAGACCAAACCCAATTATCTTCACGCACATCAGGTACCTTTTTATATTTTCCATCCGCCACGATCGTCTGCCACTGCACCCGCGAGAAGTTGATTCGCCATTGGTCGCCAACAGACGGTGGGTAGCGACGATGGGAATGCCGACTCAACGCTTTCCAAGGAATAGCAATTTCCACTGACCAATATTGATCAATATCGGACGGGTCGTTAAGTGTTCCTTCAATGTGAATCGCCGTTTTGAGTCCAGGGATTTCCCAGCCGTTATCAGCCTGGCCTCCATCTTTATATGGTTTGTCAAGAAAAAGGTCCCACCCCGTATTGAGTGCATTGATTTCAAATTCGTAGTACTCATGATTATCCGCATCCGGGTCGATGAAGACTTCAAAATCATTATCATGGAAAATCACACTGTCGTGCTCGGTTAGCGTTCCCCAAATATGCGGATCCGGAAGAAAAGCTCCAATATAGAGATACTTACGATCCCACAACATCTTTACATGGGTGTCAAATCGAGGTCGCGGTTTTACTTTGCCTTCGATATCTTGAAAGCGATCGGACCACAAGGCCCCTCGCCAAGCAGTGTCATCTAACCGGCCATCAATTTCAATTCGAGATTCCGCTCGATTGGCAACATATTCGCTGCGAGGAATATCTCGCATCCGTTGCCAATCTTCATACGTGTCCGCCTGCAAAAACGCGACACCCAAGATCCCTAACACAAACAATGCGAAACCTGCGATGGCAACAGAACGCCGTCCACGCGGGCAAATTTCAAAAAACACGTTTTCCACTAACGTCACACCCATCCCCCTAAAACGAGGTTAAAGCAGAAGGGACATCTGGGTGGATTTTAAACAGGGTATTGAGTCTAGTGATCGTGAAAATCTTGTCAATTTCCGATGTTAAACCGGCCAATCGTAATGCACCACCAACATCCTTGAACTTCTTGTTCAACATGATCAAACGGTTCAGCGCTGCACTCGATAGAAATTCAACGGTCGACATATCCAGCACAACTTGTGTCGCACCAGCCGCGACAATTTGGAACAACTCGTCACCCATCTGTTGAATATCTTCACTCGCTAGGTATTTATTGCGTTTGAATTGAACGACAGTAATTTCCCCGTTCTTATTTACTTCGATTTGTTCCATAACTCGTTTTAATCCAATCCATTCACGCCAATGGTTGTAAAGCAGTAATATTCATTACGCCAGCTGCAATCAAGCAATCCACTTTACTTCATGATAAAATGAATATAGCCCATGTCAACCTGTGTACCAAATCCGGTCCGTTCCATCGAAAAGACCACGCTATCAGTATAAGTTAAATCGTTATGAAATATCTATGCACATTATTAATTGTTACAATCTCTTGCGTGCTCGATGCCACCGAGTTCCGTTTGGCCACATTCTCAGCCGATGTCACAATTCCTTTAAACCACCGATGTATGGGAGTTATTCCAACCAAAAGTAAACGTGTTGCCGACCCATTATTGGCCCATGGATTTGTACTCTCTGATGGCAAACAAACCGTCGTTCTTTGTGCACTCGATTGGTGCGAAGTTCGCAATGGCGCCTTTGACCAATGGCGTGAAGCACTTGCCAAAGCCGCCGGTACCGTAAGGGAAAACGTGCTCGTTACGGCACTGCACCAACATGATGCGCCGGTGATTGACCGCGATGCCGCGACAATTCTAGCCGCCGCTGGGCTAACAGATGAGCTTTACCATGTCGCTTGGCATGACAAAACATTGGCCCGAGTATCTCAAGCGGTACGCGATAGCCTGGAACTTGCCACACCGGTCACCCATTTTGGAATCAGCGAAACACCAGTCTTGCAAATTGCGTCCAACCGCCGTGTTGTATTGGAAAATGGAACTGTTTCCTACGGCCGAGGCAGCCGCAGCGGTGGCAACAAATATTTCGCCGCCGCTCCAGAAGGTGACATTGATTCGATGCTAAAAACTATCACGTTCTTTAATAATGACAAACCGCTGCTACAAATGCATCACTATGCGACCCACCCGATGAGCTATTATGGCCAAGGAGTCGTCTCCGCGGATTTTGTGGGCCTGGCCCGCGCCCGTTTACAACGACAGGACCAATCAATACGCCAAATATTTGTGCCCGGATGTGCTGGGGATATTACTGCCGGAAAATTTAACAATGGGTCAGAAGGTCACCGTCAAGAATTGATTGATCGGTTGTACCAAGCGATGGCTAAAGCAGCCGACAACACGAAACGCTACCAGCTCCAACAGTTAAACATCCGCAACACAAAACTGCAATTACCTTTTCACCCCGGCGACCATCTCACCGTAAAACGCTTGGAAGCAGATATCGCGAACGAGAAACTTTCTGTCGAGAAGAGAATTTTGGCTGCTATGGGACTGGCGAGTCGCAGACGAGTCGCCAGCGGGCAAGCGATTGACTTTCCCTGTGTCGATTTGGGCGCGGCCCAAATTCTGTTGTTTCCCGGCGAGTCATTTATCGGCTATCAGTTAATGGCCCAAGCCGCCGCAAAAAATAAGTTCGTGATGTGCCTTGCTTATGGAGAATCATGGCCCGGGTACATTCCAACCGCAGCCATCTTTGCCGAGAACTTCAAAGATTCTTGGCTGTGGGTTGGCCCCGGTTCCGAGAAAGCAATTCGACAAGCCATCGCTGACGTGCTTCGCAAATAGAACCACTTCCAGCATTCATTGAAGAACATATTTAACTATACTGGAAATATATTTTTCAAAATGACACTAACAACTTCAAACACTCCAATATTCACTAACAAAAAATTATACGGTCTATCCATGAAATTCATCTTCTCGTTGCTACTTCTTGCTTTACCAACCTGTGCTATCGCTGTCGCAGCAGAACAGCGAAATTTCGTATTCATTCTTGTTGACGATCTTGGCAAAATGGATATGAGCGGCGAAGGCAGTAAGTTTCATGAGACGCCCAACATTGATGCGATTGCCAATAGCGGAATGCAGTTTTCCAATGGCTATTCGACGTGCCAAGTTTGCAGTCCTTCGCGCGCAAGTATTCTGCTCGGCACTTACCCAGCACGTAACGGCATCACTGACTATATCGGCGCGGCGAGCGGCACTGCTTGGAAGCGTAATGACCGCGTATTGCCGTCAGCGTACAATCATTCGCTGCCACTAGCGGACACTACGCTAGCCGAAGCAATGCGTGAGGGAGGCTACAAAACTTTCTTTGCTGGCAAATGGCACCTTGGCGATAAAGGATCTTTCCCAGAGGATCACGGGTTCGACATTAATATTGGCGGGCACCATCGCGGTAGCCCACCGGGTGGATTTTTTGCTCCCTACAACAACCCCAAGATGGACAACGGGCCACCAGGAGAATCATTGCCGATTAGACTTGCCCATGAAACGGCTGCCTTTATCGAAGCGAATAAAGATGAAAAGTTCTTCGCCTATCTTTCATTTTACTCAGTACACGCGCCCATACAAACACGCCAAGAGCTGTGGAAAAAATACCAACAGAAAGCAATCGATCACGGTTTAGTTACAGATCGGTTCAAATTTGATCGCACCAAGGCAGTTCGCCAAGTACAAGATAATCCAATTTATGCCGGCATGATGGAATCTCTGGATACCGCCGTAGGAATCGTGATACAACAATTGACCGACCTTGGGCTAGAGGAAAACACAGTCGTTATTTTCACCTCGGATAATGGTGGAGTATCCTCTGGTGATGCCTTTGCAACTTCCTGTTTACCATTGCGTGGTGGCAAGGGTCGCCAATGGGAAGGCGGCATTTTACAACCTTATTACATCCATGTGCCCCACGTAACCAAAGCCGGTTCGACCAACCCAACACCTGTCACGGGTACCGATTTCTATCCAACAATTTTAGAGCTTGCCGGCCTACCGCTGAAACCTAAACAACATATCGATGGGGTCAGTTTGCTGTCTCTGTTAAATGGTGGCGACATTGCCGACCGTGACTTATTTTGGCATTATCCGCATTATGGCAATCAAGGCGGAGAACCGTCGTCCATTATTCGCTCGGGAAACATGAAGCTTATTCACTATTACGAAGACGGTCGTGACGAGCTATACAACTTGGTTGATGACGTGGGTGAGCAAACAGATCTGGCTGCCTCGCAAGTGAAAATTACTGAGAGCTTACGCAAGAAACTCGACCAATGGCTTGCCCAGACCAATGCGAAAATCCCCGTTGCTGACAGTCGCTTTAATGCGACTGCCAAAGAATCTCAACTCAAAAGCAGCAGTACCGGCCAGTTAAAAGGCTTAGAGAGTCGACACGCTAACTACCTAAAGCCCGAGTTTAAGCCGAACGCTACTTGGTGGAATAGTCTCATTCCGAAAGATTGATGTGTTTGTTTATTCGCGCCCTTGGGAATGCAGAAACGGCGCAGGAACTGCATTGAGACGATAACGCTGGCACGCCATTTTGATTGCCTCAACTCCCCGTAATGTTTCTCGCTGGCGACTACCGTTCAGGCGAGCGGACATGCTCAGTAGGTCAACCTCAATCGCACGGCCAAGATTATATTTCTGAGCCACAGCTAACGCCACACCTAACTGGTATCGTTGTTGAGGGTAAATCGGAACCCCTAATGTCTCGAGGGACCAACGACTTAGGTCCAACACACGAAACGGTGCATCGCCTGATTGAGACTGAAAGAACTCCTCTATCTCATCCGTTTTTGTACCCGCCGATAAATTTACCCGCACTATAACACGGCTATTGTGCGGCGAATACAATCCCCAACTCGGCCAATGATCCACCACTCCAAACGGCTCCAACACGGGCATAACCAAGACAGTTGTAATAATCACCTGGCCGATCCACTGGGCCCGAGGTTTAGCGGAGCTATCAACTGTGTGGCCAGATAATTCAACTTCAGTAGCTATTGCAACTGCGGTAGCTGGTTTGAATTTCAACCTACACTTGGAAACACCAGCCAACAACGTCGTGCCAAAGAGCATGTCGTTTTGGAAAATGAAAAACACGTTCCACACCACCACTCCCCATTCATGATTTAATCCCAATGGACTGAATAACACTGCCAAACAAATATGCATAATTGTCGCACTAAGGACAGCTAGCTTTCGTGTGCGGCGATGACACAACATTATGCCGATCAGTAATTCTCCCAATGGTAACAGCAGCGATAATTTCGACACCAACGTCGAGTCCCACGTCTTCATATCCACACCTATCAGCCCAGCCAGTCCTGTCAATAATTGTGGTCCCACACTGTGCATAAACTGGTAGTCGAATTTTCCCAGCGCTGAATAAATATATATGCTAATAGCAAGCATCCGTAGCAGCGCCACGCCTCGCTGTGGTTGACAGGTTATAAAGACTAAGGCTCCCACCACTAAATGCACTGCCCAAGGCTGAATACGATGTTGATCGGTAAGCCACAACAGTACGATGGCGTCGACTAATATACCCCACGACAAAAAACGGATTTTCATCGATCTAGGCGTCGAATCGCAGGCGAACTTACCCACTAGAATCGATAACAAGGCGATAAAAACCACTGCCATCGCACCATAGGCAATTTCACTTGGGAAGCCATTAAACAGCTCAATCAACGCAACCTGCGGAAACAGCGTCTGGGGCACCCATAATCCGCTGGTCACAACAAAGAGAGCGATGGCAAACAAGCTCCAAAACTTCTGCAAAGCGAACCAGCTAACGTCGCTATCTGAATCGCGTTCAAAATACTTAAACAAAACCAGATCACTTTCGACTGTTGGGCTGCTTGAAGATGGCACTTAAAATGTGCCATAATAAAAGGATATTCACCCCCATCATTGTACAACACAGTCTTCGTAGCACACCCTGTAGGATTCTAAATATGACAATCGCTTTTGTAAGTGGCCCAACGGGATGTATTGGAGCAGCAACGGTAGCTTACTTGCTCGACAACGGCGCAGATAAAGTCGTTGGGTTTTGCCGCAGTGGCGACCTGTCACGGATTGATGCCAAGTACCACGAACGACTGAAAATAATCACCGGTGATATCACTGACCGCCAAGCAGTCGTGGCTGCCGTGACCCAAGCTCAACCCAACGTCATCATTCATCTCGCCGCCTTCCAAACGCCGGCCTGCGAAGCCACTCCGCTGCTCGGAATGGACGTCAACGTCGGCGGTACAGCCAACATGTTCTACGCCGCTCGGCAATTAGGCTCAACACTCCAACGATTTGTCTTTGCTAGCTCCTCGGCAGTCTACGGACCACGGGATATGTACGCCGGGCCAGTTGTCAAAACCCCGATGCCATATCAACCTGCTAACATCTATGGCTTTTGGAAAGTTGCTGGTGAGGGAATGGCCATCGCTTTTCACAAGGAAACAAGCATCCCCACGGTTAGTGTCCGCTTATCAACGACCTATGGTCCTGGCCGCGATCAAGGGCTCACGTCTGCTCCCACCACCGCGTTGAAGAAAGCCGCGGCTGGTCTACCGTTTGAAATTCCCTACCGCGGGCGGGAACATTATCATTTCGTAGCGGACGTCGGCGCCGGCTTTGCTCAAGCCGCTCTCGAACCGTTGGATGGTTACGCTGTGATTAACCTCCGCGGGATTTCTGTGGATGAAGGTGAATTCATCCGTTTAATTAGCGCGGTGGCACCCCAAGTCGGTATCACGTCGGACATCGACATCCACTATGCTGCTGACGCACCGGTCATGCCATTCGTCTGTGATCTAGATGACGAATTAACACTAGAAGTATTTCCCAACATGCCACTAACATCACTCCAAGACGGCATCCGCCAATCACTGCAAGCGTTTTTAGCTTAACCACAACTATCTCAAACTGGGCCAATCTAATTCCTGAAATACTAGGATGATAACTCATCCAATGCCATCAGCGCGCAATTCACATGAATCGCTGAACCAAAGGGCAATGCCGCTTCATCTACTTTAAATTGCGGGTGGTGTACGCCATAAGTCGCACCAATTTCTTCGTTGCCCACTCCCAAAAAAGAAAAACAACCGGGGACTTGCTCGGTGTAATAAGCAAAATCTTCACCACCCATGACTGGTTCCATCTCCATTATTTTTCCGTCACCTAAGATCTCCACAACGGCTCGCTGAGCCATTTCCCAACAACCTTCATCATTCACTGTTGGTGGATAATCGTGCCCAGGGAAAGAAACCTCCGCTTCACATCGATTGACCTGTGCAATACCTTTTGCAATTTCCGCAACTCGCGATTGCAAGTGCTGCAACCCGTCTAAGGTCAGCGAGCGTATCGTACCCGCGATTTGGATCTCTGGTGGAATCACGTTGTACGCCGATCCGGCATGTATCATCGTGATGCTGATCACGCCAGCATCCAAGGGATCTAGCTCCCGTGATAAAATCGTCTGCAGTTCCACAATAATTTTAGACCCAGTCACAATGGGGTCAATCGTATCTTGTGGACGAGCGGCGTGACCACCCTTGCCCTTCACCGTAATGCTCAATTGCCCAGCAGCTGCGAGTAATGTGCCTGCTCGAGCGGCTAACATTCCAGTGGGTAGCGTCGGCGCGACATGCAATCCAAATATTCGATCCACTGCCGGATTTTCTAATACTCCCTCGCTACGCATCCGCTCGCCACCAGCACCGCCCTCTTCAGCCGGTTGGAATATTAACTTCACTGTTCCATTGATCAAATCTTCGTGGTTTTTTAATAACTTTGCTGCCCCTAATAACATCGAAGTGTGACAATCATGCCCACATGCGTGCATCTTGCCATCAACTTCACTCTTAAAATCAACATCCGCTTCTTCATGAATTGGCAAAGCATCCATATCTGCTCGTAAGGCGACACAGGGACCTGCACCGTTGCCTAGCGTTGCAACGACGCCAGTGATCGCAATGTCGCTTTCAAAAGGGATTCCTAACTCCGTCAAATTAGCTTGCACCAATTTACTGGTTTCAAATTCTTCATACATCAACTCGGGGTGGCGATGTAACTGACGACGGATGTCTACAATCCATGACTGCATTGTTTTTGCTTCGTCGAGAATCTCTTGAGCTTGCATTCTATAAATCCCGAAAGTGGTTAACGTTTCTATTAAGTAAAAATCCAATAAAACAATAGTACATAAAATCAACGTTCAAATGTTGTTCGTTCTTTTACCAATGTAAAACATGCTCTGTGTCCATCAACCAACGGTACGACGCGCAGGGGGTTGCTATTGGCACAATTTGTCGAACCCACTCCCCGGCGAAGTCTATCCACCGAATCCTCACTATTGGCCACCTCATGTTCCACGTGTTAAAAAGGGTTACAATAAACGGCTAACCAATATTGCTCTACCTTTCCGCGCGTATTAGGACTTGATCATGCCACGAACAACAACCGTCACCATTGCTAGACTATTGCTTTTTTCCTTGGCGTTCACCTCTGTCGGAAATGCGACGGAAGTTACCAAGCTCACCCCTAGAAACTGGGACAAATATGTTCCTCAAGGTAAAGAAGTCGATGCCATATACGGAGATTATGCCATCCGTAATGACGTGCTAACCGCAATCATTGCTCAACCCAAACAAGGTCGGAATGCTAACCTTACCGTGCGTAACGTCTATGGTGGTGTGCTCGATTTAACCCGCCATGATGACAACAACGACCAACTCAGTTGTTTCTATCCTACCAATCAACGATTTACCTTTACCGACGAAGAAGCAGTAATAATTCAACACACCCAAAACGGAATGGCGACTATCTCTTTTACTAGTCTAAAACGTGCCGATGCAGTGCAGGCCGTGTTGACATATTCACTGGGAAATGACGACAGCGGTCTGACGATCTCCACTGCGTATCACAACCATTCAGAGGCTGATCAAACAATCTCACTGCAAGATGGTATCCGGGCAGATTCTCCTTTTACCTCGGGAGTGCAAGACGGTATGTACTGGACCAATGATAATTGGTTTCGCCAAGCCTACGGGATTGTGGCGAACGGATACTCCATCACTCGTACCGGTGGCGGCGGACGAATTCTCAAATACGAACAAGACCAGTCCAGCGACCTAATCATCGCGCCAAATGCAACGACTCAACTCTCGCGAACTCTAATCCCTAGTGGCAGTCTATTGGGCGTTCAAGCAGAGTTTGCACAGCGCACCGAGAATAAAACATCCAACGTTACATTAACCTGCAAGGATAGCGCTGGCCCAATTTACAACGTAAATATTCGCCTTACCAGAGATGGAATCTTTTATGGCGACATCCGCACCAACGGACTAGGTATTGCCGAATTCGAACTCGCTCATGGAAAATACACCGCTGTTTGTTCTGCCCAAGGACGGCCCACTCAGACTTTTGATATAACTATCGAGTCCGCCCTCGAAAAAACAATCACTTTTGATCCATGTGGCTACGTTCAAGCGCGAATTACAAATCAACATGGGCGTCCGATTGGCTGCAAAATCACATTTTACGGAACCGGCGAGACCCAAGATCCCAACTTTGGCCCTAAACAAGCGGCAGTGCGGGCACTCAATCTTTTCTACGCCTTGCGAGGAACATGCCGCCAAGAGTTAACACCGGGAACGTACGAACTGATATTTAGTCACGGCCCAGAACATGATGTCGTCGTCAAAACCGTAAACATCAAGGCTGGACAAACAACCAACCTTGAGATTCAACTCGACCATGTTGTCGATACGTCAGGATGGGTTAGCACAGACTACCATACCCACTCTTCTCCCTCTGGCGATAATACTTCCGTCCAAATAGGACGTGTCATCACACTTATTTGTGAACAAATCGACTATGCACCCTGTACAGAACATCAACGCATTAGCTCTTACACTCCACTACTAAAAGAACTAGGCGTTGAACACTTGATGGGGACTTCTACTGGGATGGAACTGACCGGACGCGTATTGCCCGTGAATCATCAAAACGCTTTTCCGCTTAAACATGTACCACGCACCCAAGACGGTGGTGGACCAACTATCGAAGATGACCCCGTTCGTCAAATCGCTAAACTTGCTGCTTGGAATGACCATGCCTACAAATTAGTCCAAGAAGACCATCCCACACTGATGCAAATCTATCAAGACCGTGATCGTGATGACAAACCAGATGGTGGTTTCCGAGATATGTTTCAATACATGGATGTCATGGAAGTACACCCACTACAATCTATATTTGATGTCCCGGAATCACCCAAGCCAACGACTGATCGAACCCCTGTCATGTTCCACTGGATGCAATTGCTCAACTTAGGCTACCGCATTCCGGGTGTCGTAAATTCCGACTCACATTACAACGAACACGGCGTCGGATACATCCGTAATTATGTCAAATCACCGACTGATAACCCAGGACGTATTCGCACCAAGGACATTGTAAAAGCGTCCAAGGCGGGCAACGTCGTTATGACCAACGGCCCGTTTATGGAGGTCAAAATCCACAACGGAATTCGTGGACAGACAGCTCTTCCAGGCGACAACATACTGGCGAAAAATGCCACCGTCTATGTAAACATCCGCATCCAATGCCCCAACTGGATCGATGTCAATCGCGTGCAGCTCTTGCTCAACGGGAAAATGACCGACAAATTAAACTTCACTCGTCGCAGCCACGCCAACATGTTCAAAAACGGTACCGTGAAATTCGAAGCGGAAATTGCCGTCGAGCTTACCGAAGACACGCATATCATCGTTGCTACTGCTGGTGAAAACCTTAAGATTGGTCGAGTGCAGGGACCACGTTTTGGTGAGTTGATGCCAGCAGCCGTTGCTAACCCTATTTATGTTGACCTCGATGGCGATGGTTTTGGGCCTAACCGTGATAATCTCGGATTTGAACTTAACCATTAAATGATCTCTTCTATATATTATTCGATTACAGTTCACTTAGTTTATACGGCTATCGCATTGCTATGGATCTAGATTTAACAGACAAAGTTGCCCTCGTTACCGGTGGGTCCAAGGGCATTGGCGCGGCAATCGTTCGCGAATTTATCGCTGAAGGTGCACATGTCATTAACGTCAATCGTTCCACAGACGAAGGCGAAGCTTTACAGGCTGAATATGCCGAACAGGGAAAACAATGTTTGTTCATTCAAGGTGATTTAAGCCAAACAGATGCCTGTCAACGGGCGGTCCAGTTCGCTCTCGAACAATTCGGCCGCCTCGACGTGTTGGTGAACAATGCTGGAGTGAACGATGGAGTGACGCTTGAAGATGGTCCGGCAGCTTTCAACGAATCACTACAACGTAATTTAGTCCACTATTACAGTATGTTACATTTCGCACTCGATGCCCTCAAAAAATCCCAAGGTACAGTCATCAACATTGGTAGCAAGGTGGCCACAACCGGGCAGGGCGGAACATCCGGTTATGCCGCAGCCAAAGGCGGAATCAATGGACTAACAAGAGAATGGGCTGTCGACCTGGCACCACACAGTATTCGCGTGAACACTGTATTGCCTGCTGAAACTTGGACTCCACTATATGCCGAGTTGATTGAGCAAGCTGACGATTCTACGGCAGCCAAACAATCGGTCGAACAACTGATCCCACTACAACAACGTTTCACGACTGCTCAAGAAATTGCGGACACAGTCGTCTTTTTGGCATCGCCACGGTCGAGCCATACCACTGGCCAAATCATCTACGTCGACGGGGGATATACGCATCTAGACCGCAAGTGCACCTCCAGTTCCAACTCTATCGACCTCACTCGATAAACCTATACCCTTGCTTTTCATCGGCACTTCTAGGTCCAAATCAACATCGCCTGGTTTAGCCTCGATTGCATTAGCTAATACTACAATCAAGAAACGCGCGCGTTCATGCATCCAAGAACGAAACAACAAACCGCGTTAAACCAATACGCAGTGTATCTCCAGACGTCAATACAACTTCTTGGATACGTGATTCATTCACAAATGTGCCATGACGCGAGTCGAGATCCCGTACGGTAACCACACCGTCTCCGCAATCAAACTGACAATGGCAGCGACTGAGAAACCGATCTTCAATTTGATAATCAACTTCGTCGCCTCGTCCCAGAACTACTGGATATCGGTCTAAACTCAATGAACTCATCGCTTCCGGATCAGCCGGAATTAGTTGCATCGCGATAGAGTGAGAAATAGCTGAAGGCATAATGGGGTTGATTTGTAGTAATGGGGCAGGAGCAAGTGGCGGGATTTTTTTGGGGAGGGCTGAGAAACGTTAGGTAGGCTTCCGTTAAGAAGTACCTTCAAGATAAGTTGCTTAGAGTGTACCGTCAACACTTTTTTTGTTTTTTAACGATGCTTACAAAAGCGCTAAATCGCGTCTGACAATGTAATTTCTCTACAATCCTAGTTAAGCTAACAAAGCTTGCACAGGATTACCGGATATATCGGTTAGTCGGAAATCACGTCCCTGAAATGAAACCGTCATTTTTTCATGATCAATCCCTAACACGTGCATCATCGTAGCGTGGAGGTCATGTACAGAAACGACATCTTCAACAGCATTATACCCGAGGTCGTCTGTTGAACCGTGAGTGACACCACCTTGGATTCCACCGCCAGCTAGCCATACAGAGAATCCCTTGATGTGATGGTCGCGCCCGTTGCCCTGAGCCATCGGAGTACGTCCAAATTCGCTGGCAAAGACCAGCAAAGTATCTTTCAACATATCACGCTGCTTGAGATCTTTGAGCAAAGCGGTGACGCCTTGGTCAATCAACTTCGCAGTAACAGCACTCGCATTCTTAATGCCACCATGATGATCCCAACCTCGATGATACAACTGAATAAATCGAGTGCCACGTTCGGCTAGGCGCCGAGCAAGTAAGCAATTTGATGCGAAGCTACCATCACCACCTTTCGTACCATACATATCTAAAGTCGCTTGGGACTCCTGACTGATATCCACTAAGTCTGGAACACTCGCTTGCATTCGAAATGCCATTTCGTACTGGCTTATCCGAGTGGCAATCTCGGTATCATTGATGGAGGCCGATCGTAACCGATTTATTTTTTGAACCGCTTTCACAATATCACGTTGCTGAGCTCGAGACACACCTGGTGGATTATTCACATACAACACGGGGTCACCTTGGCCGTGAAAATGCACGCCTTGAAATCGACTAGGTAAAAATCCGCTATGCCACTGTCGCGATGCGATGGGTTGATCTTGACCGCCACCGGAGGATGTTAGCACAACAAACCCTGGCAGATTTTCGGTCTCAGCACCCAAGCCATAGGTAAACCAAGACCCCATCGATGGTCGTCCACTTATCGTTGTGCCAGTATTCATAAATGTATGAGCAGGATCATGGTTGATCGCGTCTGTGGTGAGAGACCGTACAATTGCCAAATCATCCACCACCGTTGCTAAATGCGGGAATATATTGGAAAGCTCAATCCCTGACTCACCATGTTTGGCAAATGTGTGTTGGGGCGCGAGACATTTCAATGGTTTGTTTTGGAGTTGCGCGATGGGTTGTCCCTTGGTATAGGACTCCGGCATCGGTTTTCCATCCATTTCCGTCAATTTAGGCCGGTGGTCGAACGTCTCTAAATGCGACATCCCGCCAGCCATGGTGAGAAATATAACTCGTTTAGCTTTCGCTTCATGATGCAACTTGCCATTCAAGATTCCCGGCCAACGAGGCACTTGCACGTCGGTTTCCTTCGCTTGAGTTAACGACTGTTGTAAAAGTGCAGCCAACCCTAGAGTGCCAACTCCTTGGACACCTTTGCCTAAAAAACAGCGTCGATTTACGGCAGCCGAAAGCTTGTCGTCCGTTGAAATTAATTTTTTCATGGTCTGTCTACTAAAAAACTGAAGTGTTTAGTTACGAGTTATAGATTCGTGCAAATTGAAGATAATTCGAGCTATCGACGTCCATGCCGCGTGCTCGGCAACATCCACCTGCGTCGGATTGGTAGCATTACCAACAGCCACTAACGATTTAGCCGATTCGGTGTCCGCCAGAAACATAACTAGATGTTTCGCATAAACATCCAGCAACACGTTGGATTCCTGTTTAGCAACTCGCCGAGACAACGCCGTTTCAAATGCCCAATTCAAACGTTGCTCCAAGTCCGTTCCACCTTCGTTGATAATACGTAGTGCAAACACTCGAGCAGCTTCCACGTAAGTCGGATCGTTCAATAAAACTAATGCTTGCTGTGGCGTGTTAGAACGCGGTCGCTCGACCGTACACTCTTCACGACTCGGAGCGTCAAACGCTAACAGTGACGGGTGCAAGAACATACGTTGCCAGTGCGTGTACAGACCGCGACGATACGCATTGTCACCGCTCGACGGTGTCCACTTGCGCTTCGGAAAGTTCATATGCTTCCAGTACCCCACAGGTTGGTAAGGCTTAACACTCACACCACCAATATCTCGAGTCAACAATCCGCTAACAGCCAGTGCATTATCCCGTACCATCTCGGCATCTAAGCGGAATTGTGATTGTCGTGCTAACAGATGGTTGTAAGGATCACGAGCAAGCAATGCCGCCGAACCGTTGGATGATTGTTGATATGTTGCCGATGCAACTAATAGTTTCACCACATGTTTTACATCCCAACCGCTTTCCATAAACTCGATAGCAAGCCAATCTAACACTTCGAGATGTGTCGGTCGTGATCCCTGACTGCCAATATCATCCAGTGGTTGTGCCAGACCGTTGCCAAACAGTATTTTCCAGAGTCGGTTTACGAAAACGCGAGCGGTCAATGGGTTATTTGTGTCTATCATCCAATCGGCCAAATCAAGTCGATTGGCACGGCGACCATCCACGTCTAAAGGCTGCATGAATTCGGGCACCGCAGGTTGAACTTCTTCGCCGGAATCATCTTGCCAATTTCCGCGATGTAAAATTCGTGTCATCCGCGGCGCAGCAACCTTCGTCATGAGCGTTTTGGGGGCCGAGTCGGTAAGTTGCTTTAGTATTTTTTCGCTATTATCAATCAATTCCCGCGGTGCTGCTAAATCAGGGTGGGTGTCGCGAAAATAACTCCCTAGTGTCTTTTGATCTTTTTCACTGCGTTCACTTTCGGCAATTAAAAGGATGCGATAAATATCTGCAGGAAGATCTGACGAGCCGTAATTGAAATAAAATCCACAACCACCACCACCTTGTGATATTTTAATCAACAGTTGATTCTCACCTTGTTCTAAATCTACAGTGACCTGCTCTTGGTTCGCCACGACTCCGCGAGCAATCTTCTTGTTTAGTTTTTCGTTTCCGTTAACCCACACTCGAATTCCATCGTCACTACCAAGTTGTAAAACTAGCTTCATGCCCTGCGGTGCTGTTAATGTGCGAAATAAATAATGGGCAATATTCTCCTGCGCGGGTAACGCATGTATTTTGCCATCAACGAATTCATCACGCTGTTTCCAAGCAACATCAGCAACAGGCGTTGCCAAATCAACTGGAACCGTTTCATCAAAAAACGACTTGTCGTGAGCAAGGTCAAAACTCTCGGCAGATAGCGATGCCAAAAATTGCCATGGGGTTAAACGAATATTTGATCGTGCTTTCTCGACGAGGCTTGCCTCCCATGCTACCCGTTGTTGAACCATTTTCTCTGCCGCTAATGCCAATACAACTTGAGCATCAGCCAGTGCCTTGGTCGCTTGAACAATCGCTGCTTGGCGTTTTGCATCGATAACTGGAAAAGCAGGCGCATTGCCAACTCCGACTTCCGAGATATCAGCAAAAAAAGAAGCAAATTGGTAAAAATCCTTGGTCGTAAACGGATCGTATTTGTGATCATGACACTGGGCACAACCAAACGTGACTCCCATAAATGCCGACGCCGTATTGCGCACTCGGTCTGCTGCGTATTTGGCCAAATACTCTTTAGCTTGAGCCCCACCTTCATCGGTCGTTTGCAGCAACATATTAAAGGCAGATGCCACTTGCTGTTCGATGGTGGCGTTGGGTATTAGATCGCCCGCAATTTGCTCACGAACGAACTCGTCGTAAGGCTTGTTAGAGTTAAATGCCTCGATTACATAATCTCGGTAGGGTGAGACTTGGCGAGTTTTGTCTGCATGATAGCCATTGCTATCAGCATAACGCACTACATCTAACCAATACATTGCCATCCGTTCACCGAACTGTGGTTGTGCTAGCAATTGCGTGACGAGATCTTGATATGCAGAGGAACTCGTGTTCTCGACAAATGCTTGTACTTGATCAGTTGTCGGCGGGAGACCGGTCAAATCGAAATAGAGGCGACGAATCAAGGTTACGCGATCCGCACGCTTACTCGGCTTGACATTTTCGTCCTTCAGTTTTGCCAACACAAATCGATCAATATCATTGTTAATAAATGAATGTTTCAGCACTGGAATACGAGGGCGTTGTGGCGCGGTCCAAGCCCAATGATCTTTCCATTGCGCGCCTTGCTTAACCCAACGCTGTAGTAACAAAATTTGATCAACTGACAAAGGTTTGAGAAAGTCTGCCGGTGGCATCTGTTCCGCATCGTCTTTGCTAGTAATACGATGAATTAATTGGCTGTTCTTTACGTCACCAGGTGTAATCAAGGGTTCATCACGCACAGCAAAAAGGCTTGCTTGGACGTCTAAGCGCAAGTCCGCTTCGCGCGTCTCCGCATCCGGTCCATGGCACGCGTAGCAATGATTCGAAAGAATTGGACGAATGTCGCGATCGAAATCAACGGTCTGCGCAACTAACGATTCGGTATGCACCAAAACTGACATCGATAATAACAGTAGTTGTATATTTACAAATCGAAACAACTTGTGACTCCTTCAAAATGGTGGTCTATCGTACTTGATCTATTGTAAAGGAATTTTCATTCATTAGCCGTTCACATTATTTGCGGATGCCGGAAAATCAAGGAACACTTTAAGTGCCTTGTCTTGCCGCGTACTAAACAGATCGAAGGCTTCTTGAATTTGGGCCAATTGCATATGGTGCGTAATAATAGGTGCGACGTTGACTCGTCCTTCGGCTATCCACCGCATCGCCAACGGAAAATCTTTGGTGAAATCTGGTCCAACGCTAGTGACAAGCGTTTGGTTTTTGAAGAACATTTTGTGTAAATCAAAGTTTTCGACATGCTTGGGTGGAACACCAAAGAAGAATACCGTTCCCGCTTTACGACAAATCTCAAAACATAAGTTTGCCCGCTGTTCACGATGACCAACACATTCGATAACGAGATCGGGAGACTCGCCTCCAAGAATCGATCGCACGCCGGCAGCGATGTCCTCCGCATTTTTCTCAAGTGACACCTGCAAAGTATCAGTCGCTCCCATCTCGGGACTCACTTTTAAGCGATCCGCATTGAGGTCTAGACCAATGACTCGACGAGCGCCAAGTTGACTTAATGCACAATTCCAAAGTTGCCCCATCGGACCTTGACCAACAACCACAACATTTTGATCCACAATATTTGGCAGTCGTCTGAGGGCAAACAACACGGTACCCAAGGGTTGAGCCAGTAATGCTTCGCGTTCGTCTGGTCGAGGATCTACGTAAATCGCTTGATTTTCAGTTACAACAAACCGTTCTTGCAGACCTTCTTGATTTACAGGGACACATAATACGCGATCACCGATTTTGAATTTCTCACCGTTCGTGTCGACCACGGTACCAATCAATTCATGCAGTGAATGTCCAACAACAGGTTCATAGCTCTCGTTGTCCGCTTCAAAATAAAGCAAGTCAGATCCGCACAAACACGCCAATTCTGGTTGAAAAATAATATCACCGCCCGCACTGTTGACCAGTGTAGGTTCTTCAACATCAATCATGCGAATTTGACGGGGAGCGTATATTTCAGCAGCGAGCACGTTTTGGGTTCCCTATGGGTTACACTACAGTGGACTTGCTATTCCTTATAACCCATCGATTATGCACTAACAAGAACCAGCATAAATCGACATTCCCTATTTCACACTGACCCTCACGGAATTCATTAACGATGGCTCACCGATCTAACCACCCAATCATGACTATGGCCTTGCTAATTTCCCTATCTTGGTCCGTCGGAATAACGACACTCACCGCGCAAGATGTTCAAAGAAATGAAATGTTGGAGACCATTAATGCTCGACAACAAACAAGTTGGAAAACTGCTAAACAAATTTGGAATTGGGCCGAACCCGGCTATCAAGAAACCAAGAGCAGCGCCTTGCTGATAAAAATATTGCGTGCACAAGGATTTCACATCGAGTCCGAAGTCGCGGGAATACCGACGGCATTTACTGCGACTTTTGGCAAAGGCAAACCCATCATCGGAATGCTCGGCGAGTACGATGCCTTGCCAGGGTTATCTCAACAAGCAACACCGCAGCGTGCTCAACCAGAGGATAAAAGCAATGGTTATGGACATGGCTGCGGGCACCATTTATTGGGCGTCGCATCTATGGAAGGCGCTATTGCAATTGCACAACAAATCAAAGCCGGAAATATACAAGGTACTATTCGATATTATGGTTGTCCGGCCGAAGAAGGAGGCAGTGCAAAAGTGTTCATGGTTAATGCAGGGCTGTTTAAAGATTGCGATGCGGTGCTGCATTGGCATCCAAGTAGTCGCAACTCAGCAGGGGACCGCAGCACCTTAGCACGCAATGCAGTCAAATTTCGATTTCATGGTAAGGCGGCACATGCCGCTGGAGCACCAGAGCAGGGACGCAGTGCACTAGATGCCGTGGAACTTACGAACTTTGCAACACAACTACTACGGGAACATACGCCGGATGGCACTCGAATCCATCATGTGATTACCGCCGGGGGAGGTGCACCTAATGTAGTTCCAGAATTTGCGGAGGTTTATTATTACATTCGACATCCAAAATCCAATGTTGTTCGCGAGTTGTATAAGCGACTTGTTAAATGTGCAGAAGCTGGCGCACTTGCCACGGAAACAAAATTGGAAATTAATTTTCAAGGCGGGATCTTGGAAATCCTGCCTAACAATATACTCGCTCAAGTAACCATGAAAAATCTTCGTCAACTCAATGACCTTGAATACGATGAGGCTAATGTGAAATTTGCCGTTCGTATTCAACAATCCATCGATAACCAAGTTCCGCTTTCGTCTATTAATGAGGTCATTGATACCAGTGGAACTGTAGGAATGGGCTCCACGGATGTCGGCGATGTATCGTGGGTCGTGCCCACTACTGGATTTAATACGGCTTGTTTTACCCCTGGCGTGCCTGGGCATAGCTGGCAAGCAGTTGCATCGGGCGGTACAGATGCTGCTGGGAAAGGGCTGAACTTAGCGTCTCGTGTCATTGCAGCTACCGCTTGGGATCTCTACCGTAGCCCCGAAATCCTTGCCGCCGCCAAATCCGAATTACAGCAACGACTCGGCAGTCAGCCCTATAAATCACTGATGATTCCCGGCCAAAAACCACCGCTGGACTATCGAAAACCTGCGGTCAAATAGATCAATGAAATTGATCTCGAAGGCTTTTTTGTCGATAGCATCAGTTCTAATATTAGATTGTTTTATATTAGCGGGCGTGGCTATTCTTTCCCACCCCGTTGACATGCACAAAACACCTAGTATTATAGTGTTTGGGGATTAATCTACTAAGGGTTTATTAATAATATTAATCTAACTTGATTTTAGTATTACTAATATTTCTCGATGTCCTATTTTAAGGCCCCCAGTTTGCTCTTCATTATTGTGTAGGCCAAAGTGAACCGATTTTGGCTAATCGCTAAACAAGATGCCCAAGTGCACAGCAACATCTGCATTGAGAATAAACGAAACGTGCTGTTTGAGTGATTCGTGCTGTATGGCGCGCAAACAATGGAACTACCAGAAACTTATGGCCTGCTTGGCTTTCAACAGTCGACTTAATTAAATTAAAAGAAATTGACATGAAATTACGCTCGATGAAAGTATTTTGTGATGTTGTAACACGACGCAGTTTCTCACGAGCTGCAAAAGACAACCAAATCACTCAATCCGCTACGAGTCAAATCATCAATCAACTCGAAAAACGTCTCGGCGTCAAACTGCTCGACCGATCCAAACGTCCGTTTATCGTGACGGACGAAGGCCGCCAATATTTTGAAGGTTGTCATCGCTTAGTGCGGCAAATTGAAGAACTAGAATCAGGCATTCGCCACCTATCAGATGCCACTGAAAATACTATTCGTGTTGCATCAATTTACTCGGTTGGACTCAGTACCATGAGACATTTTGTCCAAAATTTTCACGAAAACAATCCCAATATCCATGTCCAGCTTGAGTATCATCACCCGCAAAAAGTCTATGAATTAGTCACGACTGGCCACGCTCATCTGGGACTGCTTAGTTATGCTGAATCCACCAAGTCGATTGCCGCTATTGCTTGGCGGGCGGAACCAATGGTTATCGTATTTTCCAACGAACACCCACTTGCCCATCGTCAAGAACTTTCATTGCATGCCTTACATGGACTAGAAATGGTCGCTTTTAGTCGCGACTTGCGGATTAGCCAAGAAATCCGTCGCGTGCTAACCAACCACGAAGTGTGTCCAAACATCGTGATGGAATTTGACAATATTGAAACGCTCAAGCGAGCCATTGAAATCAACACGGGTTTCAGCATTCTCCCCAAAGCACATGTCCACCGCGAACTCACCTCCGGTTCGCTGTGTACCGCGGACATCACAGGCCCCACACTTATTCGTCCCGTCAGTATTATCCATCGTGACAATATTCCACTCGGAACCGACATCGAAAACTTCATCGAGATGTTGATTGATGACGAGAATATCTTCCCCGTTTCCGCAACGGAAACAACCGCGACAGCCTTATTAAATTTATCAACTAGTAACAGTCCTTTATTGGCAGACAGGCAAGAATGACGCAACAATTCGGGTACCCAGAGAAACAAGGATTATACGACCCAGCATTTGAGAAAGATGCGTGTGGTGTAGGGTTTGTTGCGCACATTAAAGGCGATCGAAGCCATCAAATCGTCCTTGATGCCAATGAAATCATGATGGCTATGGAGCATCGGGGCGCCTGTGGATGCGAGGCCAATACGGGTGACGGTGCTGGGATGCTTACCGGCTTTCCACACGAATTTTTATGCCAAGTGATCAAAGAAGAGCAAGGGATTGAATTGCCCGCAGAAGGCAAATACGGCGCTGGACTCGTATTCCTGCCAACCGACAAAGAACAACGAAATCAGTGCAAAGCAACCGTCGAACAAATTATTGTTGATCATGGTCAACAATTTATCGGCTGGCGTCCAGTTCCCACAAATCCCACCGACGCTGACGTTGGCCCCACTGCATTGTCCGCAATGCCTCATTTTGAACAACTCCTCATCGCAGCCGCTGACGATCTTTCCGGAGATGATTTTGAACGACAACTTTACATCATCCGCAAACGAGCCAGCCACCAATTACGCTCGTCGCAATCGCTGTCCCAGGCCAAGCTCTTTTATATCTGCTCGCTGTCTTGGAAAGTCATGATTTATAAAGGGATGCTTACGACCTATCAAGTCGTCCCGTTCTTCCCCGACCTTTCTAATCCTGCGTACATCACACACCTAGCGATGGTTCACTCACGCTTCTCAACCAATACTTTTCCAAGTTGGGACCGTGCCCAACCAAATCGCTTCATGGCGCACAACGGTGAAATCAATACCCTGCGCGGCAACATGAATTCCATGTCCGCTCGCGAAGGCGTTATGACAAGCACCAAATTCGGTGATGATTTGAGCCACTTGTTCCCCATCAGCGAACCCGACTGCTCCGACTCGGGAACTTTTGATAACGTGCTCGAATTCCTCTACATGACTGGCCGCACATTACAAGAGTCAGTCATGATGATGGTGCCCGAAGCTTGGCAAAAGCATGACACCATGCCAGAAAACAAACGATCTTTCTATGAATACCATAGCGCTTTAATGGAACCATGGGATGGCCCCGCTTCAATCGTCTACACGGACGGAAAATACATCGGCGCCGTTCTCGACCGCAATGGCCTTAGACCTAGCCGCTATTATCTAACCCACGATGACAAGGTTGTCATGGCGAGCGAAGTCGGCGTACTCCAAGTCGCCCCAACTAACGTTAAATACAAAGGTCGCCTACAACCCGGACGTATGTTCCTTGTCGATTTCCAACAAGGTCGGTTAATACCCGATGATGAACTCAAGAACGAATTTGCAGATCGCAATCCCTACGCTCAGTGGTTGCTCGATAATCGCATCGAGCTAGCCGAACTTCCAACGACCAGCACTGTGCCAAGCTTTGAATCCGCTGAATTACTACAACAATTACAGGCCTTTGGATATACCAGTGAAACGCTACAGTTTATGCTGTTGCCATTGCTACAACAACAACGCGACCCCGTAGGATCCATGGGTAACGATGCCGCTTTAGCGTGCTTAAGCGACAAGCCACGGATGATCTACGACTATTTCAAACAACTGTTTGCACAAGTTACCAATCCTGCGATCGACTCCATTCGCGAAGGCGTTATCATGTCGCTCGAGTGTTACATTGGCCCCGAAGGGAACTTGCTTGACACGACGCCGGCACAAGCCAATCGACTCTTGATTCCTCACCCTATTCTCACCAACAGCGAACTCGCTGCTATAAAAGAGATGGACCAAAACGGTTGGAAAACAAAAACCGTCGATATTACTTACAGTGTATCTGCAGGCACAAACGGTCTCTCAACCGCTCTGTCACGCATTTGCGATGAAACCCTACAGGCGATTGCCGATGGATACAGCCTAGTGGTCTTGTCAGACCGAGCAACTTCGGCCGAGCGAGTGCCCATTAGTTCATTACTAGCTACAGGTGCGGTCCACCACCATCTGATCAAACAAGCCAAACGAACTCAAATCGGACTCGTCCTAGAATCCGGCGAAGCGCGAGAAGTCCATCACCATTGCCTCTTGACCGGTTTCGGTATCGATGCGATCAACCCCTACCTAGCATATGAATCACTGTGGCAAGCACGCCTCGATGGACTGTGCCCAGACGACATCACGGACAATGACAAAATTGTCGCGATCTACAAAAAAGCGGTCGCCAAAGGCATGCTCAAAGTCATGGGAAAAATGGGGATCTCGACTCTACAATCCTACAAAGGCGCTCAAATATTTGAAGCAATCGGGTTACAAGATGTCGTGATTGATCGTTGTTTTGTCGGTACTGCCAGTCGTGTTCAAGGTGTTGATTTTGATGTTCTAGCTACCGAATCACTCCGCCGCCACACGTTGGGATTCCCACCTCAACAAGACGATGCCGCTCAAGCACTGCCAAACCCTGGTCAATATCACTGGCGTTCCGCTGGTGAACGCCATGGTTGGGATCCCACAGCGATTTCAAATATCCAACACGCCGCTCGCAACAACGATGCGGATACCTATCAACAATTTGCGGACCATATCAACCATGACGAACAAGTACGGTGTTCGTTGCGCGGTCTATTATCCTTTAAGTCGGGTTCTAACGACGGGCCAATCGATATCAGTCAGGTCGAACCAGCGGCTGATATCGTAAAACGATTTGTTACGGGGGCCATGAGTTTTGGATCGATTTCCGCCGAATCTCATGAAACATTAGCCATTGCAATGAATCGCCTAGGGGGCAAAAGCAATACCGGTGAAGGTGGCGAAGATCCCGAAAGGTTCTCACTGCTGGCAAACGGCGATTCAAAACGATCCGCCATCAAACAGGTAGCCTCGGGACGTTTCGGCGTCACCATCTGGTATTTAGCCAACGCTGATGAAATTCAAATTAAAATTTCACAAGGTGCGAAACCGGGTGAAGGCGGAGAGTTACCAGGCCGCAAGGTTAATGACACCATTGCCCGGATTCGTTACTCAACTCCGGGTGTCGGACTAATTAGCCCTCCTCCACACCACGATATTTATTCCATCGAAGATCTCGCGCAGCTCATCCACGACCTAAAAAACGCCAACCCCAGTGCTCGTATCAGCGTAAAATTGGTATCCGAAGTTGGTGTGGGCACGGTGGCGGCTGGCGTGTCTAAAGCACATGCCGATCATATCCTGATTTCCGGCCACAACGGCGGGACGGGAGCTTCACCGCTTACCAGTATCAAACATGCTGGCTTGCCGTGGGAGTTAGGGATTGCCGAAACGCATCAAACCTTGGTCATGAACGACCTGCGCAGTCGTACCGTCTTACAAACAGATGGAGGACTTAAAACAGGACGAGATGTCGCCATCGCCGCCTTACTAGGAGCCGAAGAGTTCGGTTTCTCAACGGCACCCCTGATCACTTTGGGCTGTATCATGATGCGTAAGTGTCACCTCAATACATGCCCCGTAGGAATTGCCACACAAGATCCCGAACTGCGAGCACGATTTGCTGGGAAACCAGAACACGTCGTAAATTATTTGTTCATGGTGGCCGAAGAATGCCGTCAATACATGGCAGAAATGGGATTTAAATCGATCCTTGACATGGTCGGCCGTGTCGACTGCTTGGAAACTCAGGCGGCCATCAACCACTGGAAAGCGGATGGCCTCGACCTAACAGCGCTACTCACACCAGCTAACAAACCGTCACCCGACACAGAAGTCACTTGTACCATCAAGCAAGACCATGGACTGGAACACGCACTCGACAATCAACTTTTGGAACTTGCTAAACCAGCCATCCAAAACGGGGAACGCGTTGAATTTGAACTACCCATCGTTAACACCAACCGTACCGTTGGTACGATCCTCAGCCATCATGTCGTCAAAAGCATTGGTGGGAACCACCTCCCAGAAGACACCATTCAGATACACTTCACAGGTTCGGCTGGGCAAAGCTTCGGCGCTTTCTTGGCTCAAGGAATTTCGATGGACATCGAGGGAGATGCTAACGACTATGTTGGCAAAGGACTCTCCGGTGGGCGTATATCGGTTTACCCTCCACGGGAAAGTAGTTTCACGGCCGAAGACAACTTCATCGCGGGCAACGTTTGTCTGTATGGAGCAACGGGCGGCGAAGCGTTTTTCCGAGGGCAAGTTGCCGAGCGATTTTGTGTTCGCAACAGTGGTGCCAATGCCGTCGTTGAAGGTGTCGGCGATCATGGTTGTGAATACATGACCGGTGGGCGGACTGTAATCCTCGGCCCCACAGGTCGTAATTTTGCCGCCGGAATGTCCGGTGGTGTGGCCTATGTTTGGGACAAAGCAGGTGATTTCAATCTTCGCTGTAATCTTGAACTTGTCGAATTAGAGCAAATCGTCGACGGTGATGATATTGCCGAACTAAAAGAACTTATCGCACGTCACCACAAATTTACAGGCTCCGCTGTTGCCGAACAAATCCTCGCAGAATGGGACCAAATGTTGGGTCAATTCATCAAAGTAATGCCGACCGATTATAAGCGTGTACTGGAAGAACAAAAGGCAAAAGTAACTGCTGAGGCTTCGTCATAAACGAATTAAAGTTAGCTGTTGTATTCCAACAGAACAAATATCGATTACGAATAGAAAAGATTAATGGGAAAACCAACTGGATTTAAAGAGTTTCAACGAGTGACGATTCCTTATCGTCTACCGCTAGTACGTATTGATGACTATCAAGAAATCTACACCACCCCAGATGTAGATCATCTCACTACACAAGGCGCACGTTGCATGGATTGTGGTGTGCCTTTTTGTCAATCAACTTCCGGTTGTCCGATCGACAACCTCATCCCCGAATGGAATGATTTAATTTACCGCGGCCGCTGGGAAGATGCGCTGCGACGACTCGAAAAAACCAACAACTTCCCCGAATTCACTGGTCGCGTTTGTCCCGCACCTTGCGAAGGCTCTTGTGTGTTGGGTATTACCGATCCACCGGTGACTATCAAAAACATTGAAAGCACCATAGTCAATCGAGGCTTTGAAGAGGGATGGATCACTGCTCAACCACCGGAACAACGCACCGAAAAAACGATTGCCATCGTGGGGTCTGGCCCCGCAGGCCTGGCAGCCGCTGATCAACTCAATCAAGCTGGTCACACAATTACTGTTTTCGAACGAGCGGATCGTATTGGTGGATTATTGATGTACGGCATCCCCAACATGAAATTGGACAAGCAGGACGTGTTACGCCGAGTGCAATTATTGCAAGACGAAGGAATTACGTTCAAAACTGGGGTCGATGTCGGCAAAGATATCTCGCCCCAACAGCTCGTCAATGATTTCGATGCCTTGCTATTGGCAACCGGTGCCACGCAACCGCGCGACCTTCCTATCCCAGGGCGTGAACTAAACGGCATCCATTTTGCGATGGATTTTCTCACCGCGAACACCCAGAGCTTCCTCGACAGCGAACATGCAGACGGAAACTTCATCAGTGCCAAAGATAAAAAAGTCGTGGTCATCGGTGGTGGTGACACGGGTACCGACTGTATAGCCACGTCATTACGCCATGGTGCCACGAGTATTGTGAACTTGGAAATCATTGCTCAACCACCCGCAGATCGAGCGGATAATAACCCTTGGCCTCAATGGCCTCGAATTTATCGCATTGATTATGGGCATGAGGAAGTGGCCGCAAAATGGGGCGAAGATCCACGGGATTATGCAATTGAATCCGTACAATTTAATGACGACGGCAACGGCAATTTGAAATCAGTTACTGTCACTCAGGTTGACTGGTCCAAACCAGTAGAGAACGGGCCTCCATTCTCTCGCGTCGCAGGTAGTGAGAAGACGATTGAAGCAGATCTAGTGCTGCTCGCGATGGGTTTCTTGGGTCCTGAACATTATGTTGTTGAAGCACTAAAAGATGAAATACAACTAGACCCTCGTAGCAACTACCAAGCAACCCATGGAGAGTTCACGACGAGTATTCCTGGTGTCTTTGCCGCTGGGGATTGTCGACGAGGACAATCGCTTGTCGTCTGGGCGATCAATGAAGGCCGCGGTGCCGCGCGGGCCATCGACCTACATTTAATGGGCAGCACCACTCTTCCCGCACCCGGCATCACTATGGGCAGCCCACTCGAACCCGCCTAAGATCGCGAACGACACGCACGTTTTTTCCTAAATGGCTTCGCCCATTCGGTATTCTTTGTTCACTAACAGCGTAGCAGCGGTTACTAAACAACCGACATTGATGGCTGCTAGAAAAAACAGATCAAGGGGAGTGTTGCTCTCAAGGCTAAAGATATTCGGGTCACTCAATATGGGTAAATCAAAAACTTTCCAATCCATCCAGCGAATCAACATGGATCGCAAATAATAGTGAATCGTAATTTTATTAACGACGGCCGGTAAAATCGAAATCACACCCTCAAAAGCTACCATATAAATGACCGCCATGATCAACGGTTTCTTGTGCATGATCACGCCTAGTAGACAAAACAAGGAGCAATAGGAAACACTGCTCAACGCGATTAACGCGGCAGTCACACCCACTAGCAATCTAAAATCCGTCTCCAGCGCATGCGATGTTAAGGGCATCATTAACATCAAAGCGAACAGGCCAGCTGCCATACTGCGAGTCACCGCAACAAGGTATTTGCCGAACATCATGGCAACTTTGCCTTGAGATCGCACTGCCACATACGGCCAAGTGTTACCTTCCAATTCAATGTGCAGAAATGATGACATCGACATCAAGGCGTTGAGTAAACATACGGCTCCAGGAATCAACACAACCACCAGCATGCCAGCATCTTCAATCGCGACACTGCCAGCACCGCCTAGACGCAAGTTTATCAAAAACTGTAATGCCGAAGGAAAAAGAATAATCAACAACCAAATGATTGTTGGTCCAATACCGAAGGATTGTTTTAGTTCGTATCGAAAAACTGCTAATATTTTACCAATCATCTACTCGTCCCTCCTTTCACGCTCATAAGCGATTGTTAGGCTTCACCACGATGTATCCGCATCAGCATCTCAAACACAGAATCCAGTGAATCGTCTTCACTGTGCAATTCCGTTACCTCAATTCCATTGTCCAATATCATCGCTGCAAAGTTCTGACCAAACAAAACGGCATCAAAGGTCGTAACCTCCAACCCTTCACCGTCATCATGGAACGAAATCGAATCCACCGTACCAGATGCTTGTAAGGCAATCGCTAAATCCGTCGAGCGTTCTGCACGAATCCACACCTTACGTGGCACATCTGACAACATCGATTGAATATCGGAAACATTTCCGTCCGCTAATAATCGGCCGTTCATCATCAACAAGAAATTTTCGCAAATCGTTTCCACTTCATGCAAAATATGACTCGATACGATGAGTCCTCGACCCTCTTGAACCCAGTTGGTTAACATCGACGTCAGTTCGTATCGTGCAATTGGATCCAATCCGGCAAATGGTTCATCCAACAGCAACAAGTCCGGCTCATGGGCAATCGCCTGAGCAACCTTACAACGCTGCTTCATCCCTCGCGAATATTGATCTAATCCCCGTACTCGATCCGCACGTGACAACCCGACACGATCCAAGGCTGTGTGTGCCATATCCAAGGCAATAGCATGTCGGTAGCCCAACATTTCGGTGTATAGTGTTACCCATTCAAGCCCACTACGTTTGGTCTGCAAGATATCTAGAGCACAGCAAAAACCAATTTTTTCAAGCAGCCTGTTATTTTTCCAAGGTGTTTCGCCGGCGACATACAGAGACCCCACGGTCGGTTTCAACTGACCTGTCATCAGATTAAGCAGCGTCGTTTTTCCTGAACCATTAGGACCTAACAATCCGTAGGAACCCTGTCCGACATCAACGGAGAAGTCGTTCACGCCGACAACAATGCCATAGAGCTTTGTGAGTCTATCTGCCGTAAACATGATGCCTTGTTTCCTGTAATTTCCTGTAGTTTACTGAGGCTTGGTTATTGTCCGCTAATGGTGCCCGTTAATTATCAATATTTCCTAACGACGGCTGATTAAACTCGAATAGGTGCCACGATGCGACGTCGTAGAATTATCAAACAAATGACGCAAACCAGACTAACCAACGCAAACGCTAAACCGATACTGCCTGTTTCCTGGTCCATTCCAAACACCCACGACTGTAGATTTTCAAGTGTTTGCAGCGGGGACAACCATGACCAATTTCCTTCTAATCCCGACTCAACGAACCCCACAAAGTTAGGTTGATCCACATTATTATTCATACGCACCACGCCTTCCACAACGGTCATTATGCCATAAGCAATCGATCCCATTATCCAAACTGCAAACCAACCAAAACTAGCAAAAATACTTTCACGTGTCAGCGACGACAAAGTTAATGCAAATAAAGTTGTCGGAACACACAAGACAACGCTGGCAATAATAATTCGTAACGGTAAATCCCAAGTGACCAGCAAGACGGACATACTCGGTGACAACGCCACTCCCATGCAATACAACATCAAGGCTGGTAGCGTTGTCAAACCTGCCAGAAAAACCCATACGATGCCACATTTTCCCAGTAGATACTGCCACGGCTTAATGGGTCGCGAATAATACAACAGAAACGCGCGGTTCTTCATGTCGCGACTGATCAGTTTGGGCGCTACCATCCCAATGACAATGACAACTGAGAAGGCCTGTGGAATAATAAAAAAAGTGAATAGTATCTGAGCCCATAATGTGGGTCGCAAATAATCAACAAGTTCACGAAACTCTATCACTCCACTACCATCTAAATCATATCCCAACAAATCTCTGGCAACCTCTTGAGACCGTTGCAGTTTATGCTTGGATTGTTTAAACAAAGCTGACGGCCCTTGTCCAGCTTGCCCTCGACGGCGACCTCCAATTCCTCCCATCATACGAGATGTCGTCTGGCCAAACATCATCTCGAGCATCTCCGGCGACATATCCGCAACAAACTTCAGATCCTCAACATCAAAACTTATCTCCCCACCAAAAATACCACCCTGCTGCCTCGCATCGCCTTGATCCGGATTGTCCGCGTCTTTATCCACGTCTATTCCCAGCGAGCCGAAGACACCCTGAGTCAGTTGTGAGGCTACTTTATCAAATTGTTTTTTGATCGACGTGATCATCACAATGTTAGATATTTCCGGACGTTGCATGATAATAATACTGACAACCGGACGTCCCAAGTTCATTGGGAACTCATCCGAATCAACATCTTGAATCGACTGCTCCAATATAAACAAGGCCACTCCCATTACTAAGATAGGGAGCCACGCTAGCAGGAAAATGCGACGGAGCCAACTACTCCGCCAGGCGACACGAACGCCAAAACTTGTAATCGTTGTCCACTGGTGACTGCCAATCTTCGGAGTCAATTCCCATTTGCGATATCCCAGGTTATTAATGCCCATTGGTTGCCTCCTGGACCACCTGCATAAAGACTTGCTCCATACTGATCTTGGCGGGCACCACACTCTGGACACTAATTTGCACGGCTTTTGCACATTCCCAAATCAACCGATCGCCGCGGGCATCAATGTTGGATACCGTTATCACGTTATGGTTTCCCAATACCGCCATTGCCCCACGCTGAACCACTTCCGCTATAAACAGTTGAGGATCTCCCAGAACACGTACTTGAAAGGACGGTGTTGCCGGTTTACGCAGCTTTTCGACTGTCTGCAACAGCGGCACTCGACCATCAACCATCACGGCCGCGTATTCACAAATGTCTTGTACATCTTTCAATATATGTGTGCAGATCATTACTGACATAGAAGATTCACTACCTAGTAGTTTAATCCGGTTAAGCATCGCCGTCCGCTCTTCTGGATCAAGTCCGCTGGTCGGTTCATCCAAAATTAGTAATTTGGGCGAGTGCACGATCGCTTGAGCAAACTTCAGCTTCTGTCGCATACCGGTCGAATACGTTTCGACTTGTCGGTAACGTTCTTGGCCTGTACCACAAAAATCCAATACCTCGTGAGCACGCTGCAACGAAGGCAATTGCGGATAGCCGGTAAGCTGGGCCGCAAATTGAACCATCTCGACACCGGCGATCCCCTCGATAAAGCAATCATCCTCAGGCATATAACCTACTTGCGACCGAATCTCTTGGAAATTCCATGGAACCACTTGGTGTCCTAGAATCTCACCCCGACCATCTGTCAGTTTTACTAAACCCAGCAGAACTTTGATCAACGTACTTTTACCAGCGCCATTTGGCCCTAGTAAACCAATAATGCCCGGGGGAATCTCAACAGACACATCATCTAAGGCAAGAAATCTGCCATAGCGTTTCGTGACATTTTGTAGAGATATGATCGATTCCATGCAGCGGACACTCACTAGATGCTCTTAAAATAAACAAATCGATGGACAACGATTTTGCGTTGTCGTTGTTTCAGTTCTATACGGTGGAGTGGACACATTAGTGCATATATTAGATAGAAATATTCCACAAATATTTTTGACAACAACTTCACGTTAAACGGATTCTGACGGTTTCCTTTTACCACGAATGAACGACCACACCGAAGATATTAACAACAACCCAACAATCGCTGTGGAAAGCAACGCCGACGTTTGCGAACCACTCTGAACAGCCACAAATAACCCTGCAATCGCTGGAAACAGCAATGCAGTTGCAATTGCAAACAGCACAATAAACACCCGCTCCGATTCGCCTTCAATTTCAATATCCTGATTGAGCTTTTCAATTTCACTCAATCGGTCGATCACCGTCTGCCTATTCGGAGTGGATTTTTGTTCACTTACTTTAGTCCGCACCGAAACAGTAACATCTCGATTGCATTTTGGACAACGACATGGCACCTGCAGAACAGGCGCCGAACAATATGGGCAAACGGTCTTGGCAACTTCGGCTTCTAATGCCTCAAACAATCCACCAACCGCAGATGCATTGACCCACTGAGCGTCGTCTTTACGAATACGTGTTTCCGGTTTGATCACACCTTGTTCAACAAGTTGCAATAAATCGAAATTTGATATCGGACCAACTTCGTCCTTACCAAGCTGATAAAACCAGTTTGTCATTATCTCATCTTTATCTTACGCCACAATTTTGTTCCTGAACGACGATTGTCGCTCATGAATACTGTCTCTGTAAAGTGCTGTCCCTTAGACACTTTACAATTACTTGCATATTTGCGTGCGTTTGGGTTAATTATCTGGGGATCGTGTCATCCAAGTGCCAAATAAAAACAACCCTATTCGTTGGCACGTTTTTGTATTCGTGTTAACAAAACAAAGATGTGTGCCACAAATATTTTGCTATGGCGTTTCCAACATCGTACAACCATTTGGAGTTGGCACTAACAAAGAACGGAAAGTTTTCTAGGAGGCCTTGTCTTATTGTGGAAACCAATTGCCAACAGCTTGAACTATGTTCGCTCACGGAGTCATTTTGCGAAAAAGTTTCAAGCCATTTAAAATACGTCGCAAGCAAACGATTGCACACATTAGTGCGCCCTTACCTCGACTCGATTGATGTAACTCAGATGGTATGGAAATCATTCCTGCAACATGATCAAACTCGTTTCACCGACTGGGATAAAAAACGTTTACGTGGTTATTTAGAACAAGTGCTCGATAACAAACTAAAAGAGATCCATCGTCGATACCTATCCTATCAAATCCGCAACGTACGGCGCAATGAGAAGGAAACGGAAGAAATACTTGAGAACCACACAGCTCCTGAAGAACCGCCAAAGCAACAGTTGACCGACACCGACAACTGGCGGCGGATGTGTGCGGCGCTCACGCACATCGAACGCCGCGTATTATTGCTTCGCATTCAAGGTCGAACATTGAATCAGATATCAGACGAACTTGAATTGCATAGACGCTCAGTCCAAAAAATAATGCTACGAGTACGTAAGAAATTTGTTGAAGCGAGTGGGGATTAGTAGAATAGGTGGTACTGCCAGACGGTACTATTTTCTCATCCATATTTAATCACAGGACGCTGCCACAATTTATGAAAATTCACTTCTTAGGTGCTAATCAACAAGTCACCGGTTCATGTTACTGTGTTGAAGTAGCGGGACATCGCTTACTCATTGATTGCGGGTTATATCAAGAACGTCCATACGTGTCTCGCAACTGGGAAGATCTGCCAATCGAACCCGCGTCAATCGATGCTATGGTTCTTACACACGTGCATATTGATCACATTGGCCTGCTACCCCGGCGAGTTGCTGAAGGACTCGACGTCCCCATCTACATGACCCAGCCTTCTGCTTCATTAGCTGAAATCATGCTCCGCGACTCCGCTAAAATTCAAGAAGAAGACGTCGCTCAAAAACTTAAGCGTCATAAAAGAGACAACCACAAATCACGCTTTGACGTAAAACCTTTATACACGGAGGAAGATGTCGAACGAACGCTGCCGATGATCCGCAGTGTTACCTATAACAAGACCACATCCTTGTGCGACGGCGTCTTTCAAGTCACCTTTAAAGAAGCCGGACATATTCTTGGTTCTGCGATGCTTGAAATCGTCGTCCGTGAAAACAATAAAACTCAAACCATTGTGTTCTCAGGCGATATCGGACAATGCGACAAACCGATTATTCGCGACCCCGCCACATTTGAACACGCTGATTATGTGGTCATGGAATCTACTTATGGCGATCGCAACCATGCCTCACACGGCGATGGCGAACAACAACTAGGCGATATCATCAAACAGACAGTGCTGCGCGGTGGGAATGTAATCATCCCGACATTCGCCGTCGAACGTTCCCAAGAGTTAATCTATTATTTAAGTCGACTCGTCCAATCAGGCAGCATCCCTCAGGTTCCGGTGTTTCTCGATAGCCCGATGGCAGTGGATGTAACACGAGTGTTTCAAAAACACCGCGATTGTTTTGATCAAGATGCGTGGAATATGATTATCGAAGGCAAATCAATTTTGGATTTTCCGGGCATGCACCTTTGCCGGTCACGCGAAGAATCTATGCAAATTAACACCTTTAAAGAACCTTGCGTTATTATGTCAACCTCAGGAATGTGTACCGCGGGGCGCATTAAATTTCATTTACGCCAGAATATTTCCGACGAAAAGGCCGCCATTGTTTTTGTTGGATATCAAGCCTATGGCACCCTCGGCCGGCAAATTTCCCAAGGCGACAAGTCCGTGCGAATCCACGGCCGCCATTATGATGTGCGAGCGGAAGTAGTCCGTCTTTCGGGGTTTTCCGGACATACGGATCAAAACGGCCTGCTCGACTGGATCAGCCACTTCGGTGACAGTCCCCAGCAGGTTTTCTTGACCCATGGCGATTTGGATGCAGCGGAAACTTTGTCCAAACTAATAACAGAACAATGCGGTCTCGGCGTGACCATCCCCGAATTCCACCAAACCGTCGACTTGGACCAGCAATATTAATTTTAAGTGAATCAATTTGTATTTCAAACTATGCTATAATTGGTTCCAATCAAGTCGATCTTAATCCGCATAATATCCCACCCCAAAACCATGAGCCGACTACACCTATTTCGATTTTCCGTCTTCAATTGGATTTGCTCTTTAACACTGCTGCTTGGCGTAATGACGATCACCGCACAAGCCGTTGATGAAACGGAGAAAGCAGCGCCCACCGCTCGCAAAATCAGCTACTACAAAGACATTCGTCCAATTTTCCAGACTCACTGTCAAGGCTGCCATCAACCTGCGAAAAAAGGTGGTGATTATGTCATGACCGATTTTCCACTATTACTCAAAGGGGGAGAATCTGAAGAAACGGCAATCGTTGCCAATAAACCCGATGAAAGCTATCTCATAAGCCTTATCAGCAAGATCGATGGCGCTGCCGAAATGCCGCAAAACAAAAATCCATTGGCTGATTCTGAAGTTGATTTAATTCGAAAATGGATCACCCAAGGCGCTGAAAATGACTCACCCGCATCAACACGCCTGCGCTACTCGCCAGAAAATCCACCAGTCTATGTTGCCGCGCCGATCATTACATCCGTCGACTTCTCCAGCGATGGAAAGTATTTAGCCATCTCTGGATTTCACGAAGTGTTGCTATACCGTGCCGATGGCAGTGAATTAGTCGCCAGATTAATTGGGCTTTCCGAGCGGATTGAATCCGCTCGATTCTCTCCCGATGGGTCAATGCTCGCTGTCGCCGGCGGCTCGCCCGGACGCATGGGTGAACTACAAGTGTGGAAAGTCGAAGGTGCGGAGTTGCTGCTAGCACTCACCGCTGGCTACGACACAATCTATGGAGCCAACTGGTCTCCCGATTCTAAATTGGTATCCTACGGATGCCCAGATGCAACAATCCACGCGGTCAAAATTGATGATGCAACGGAAGTACTCTTTAGCGGCGCACACAGCGACTGGGTCTTAGACACTGTCTTCAGCAAAGAAGGTGATCACCTTGTCACCGTCAGTCGTGATCGCAGCATGAAGTTGATCAATGTTAAGACGTCACAATTTATCGACAACATCACCAGTATCACTCCCGGAGCACTAAAGGGCGGGTTGCACGCGGTGGACAGACATCCAGATAAAGATGAGCTACTGGCCGGAGGCGTTGATGGAGTACCCAAGGTCTACAAAATGGTGCGTGACAAAGCTCGTAAGATCGGCGATGACTATAATTTGATTCGCGCATTCCCGAAACTCAACGGCCGTATTTTTAGTACTCGCTTCAGTCATGACGGAAGTCAAATTGTCGCCGGCAGCAGTTTTAACGGTGCCGGACAGATCAAAATCGCGAACTATGACGATGGAAAAGAAATTGCTTCCGTTGATATCGACGCTGGTATTTTTACCGTTGCATTTCATCCTGATGGTAAAACGATCGCCGCCGGCGGTTTCGATGGCAACATCTACTTGATAGATGCTGCCACAGGAACAATCGCAAAACAGTTCATTCCCGTTGAAATCCAAACCAATCTAAATAATTAACTGCGACAAAAGTATGACCCTGAAATTCTACAAACACATAATTCTGTCGTCGCTGCTAGCCTGCATCAGTGTATTTTGCAACACTCCATTAGCCGGTCAAGAAACGACAACTACCGAAACACTACCAGAGGGATTGCGCATTAATTCCATCACGGTCGAACCCGCTGCGATAGAATTCAACACTGGACGCGATTACCGTCAGTTATTAGTTACGGGACAACTCAAAAGCGGACAGATCGCTGACCTGACCCGCATGCTTTCCATCAAGGAAACACCTCAGCACGTGCAAATCAGCGCAGACGGGATTGTCGCGCCCATCAGCATTGGTCAAGAGACCGTTACCCTGCAATTCGGTGAGTTCTCGGTAACGCTCGCAATCAACGTCAAATCTCTAGACATGCCAACCTCGAGTTTTGTACAAGACGTCCAACCCATACTCGCCAAAATGAGTTGCAACGCAGGGACGTGTCACGGCTCTAAAGATGGCAAAAACGGATTTAAACTTTCGCTACGTGGTTACGATCCATTGTACGACCATCGCGCACTGACGGACGACATCGGTGCACGCCGATTTAACCGTGCGGCTCCGGACCAAAGTTTGTTGTTGCTCAAAGCAGTCGGAGCTATACCTCACGTTGGCGGAGTACGAACGACAATTGATTCGCGATACTACGGAATCATTCGCGACTGGATAACCCAAGGTGGCCAACTCGACTTAGAAAATCCCAAAGCATCATCCATCGAAATATTCCCCAAGAATCCAATCATTCCTCGCGCCGGCATGAAACAACAGATTTCGGTGCTCGCAACATTCCCGGATGGCAGTGTGCGAGATGTTACACGCGAAGCGTTCATTGAAAGCGGCAACATTGAAGTCATCGACGCAGACCAGCGCGGCGTTTTGACACTCATTCGTCGGGGCGAAGGCCCTGTTCTCGTTCGATACGAAGGCAACTATGCCGCCACGACACTAACGGTCATGGGCGACCGCACAGGTTTCCAATGGGAAAAGCCAATAACTCAAAATTACATCGATGATTTTGTTTATGACAAACTAGAACGAGTTAAAATACTGCCCGCAGAGATATGCTCCGATGAAGATTTTGTTAGACGTGTTTATATCGACATTACGGGATTACCACCGACGGTTGCACAAGTTCGCCAGTTCTTAGAAAGCGAACAACCCTCTAAACAACGACGTGATGAACTGATTGACCAACTCGTGGGTAGCAAAGAATACATTGAGCATTGGACAAACCGCTGGGCCGATTTGCTACAAGTGAATCGAAAGTTTCTCGGCGAAGAAGGCGCCGTTGCTCTACGCAACTGGATTAAACATTCCGTCGCAACCAACAAACCCTACAACCAGTTCGCTCATGAAATCTTAACCGCCAATGGTTCCACAATCGAAAATCCGCCCGCGGCTTACTACAAGATCATCCGCGACCCTGCAACTTTGATGGAAAACACGACACACCTTTTTCTAGCGGTACGCTTTAACTGTAATAAATGCCACGACCACCCCTTCGAACGCTGGACACAAGATCAATATTACAGCCTAGCCGCTTTCTTTTCTCAAATTGGCCGCAAAGAAGACGCTCGATTCCTAGGAAAGAAAATTGGAGGGTCAGCCGTTGAAGGTGCAAAACCGTTGGTCGAAGTCATCTTCAATTCCGGCGCTGGCGAAGTTACTCATCTCCGCACAAGCGAAGTTGCCGCTCCATCATTTCCTTATGAGCATGAAGATACAATCGGCGAAGAAGTACCGCGACTTGAAAAACTTGCCCATTGGATCACATCCTCAGATAACCAATATTTTGCTTCTAGTTACGCAAATCGGCTGTGGGGGTACATGTTCGGTGTCGGAATCATCGAACCGATCGACGATATCCGTGCTGGAAACCCACCGACCAACCCCGCATTGCTAAACGCCCTTACCAACGACTTTGTGAAGAGTGGGTTTGACGTGCAACATATGCTGCGGACGATCTGTAAATCTCGAGTGTATCAACACACGGTGGCTACCAATCAATGGAATGCCGGGGATGAAATCAACTATTCCCACGCCATCGCTCGTCGCTTACCCGCTGAAGTTTTGTTTGATGCCATTCATGTTGCCACGGGATCTACACAGGGGATTCCGGGCGTTCCGAAGGGATTCCGAGCAGCCGAGTTGCCCGACGTCGGAGTCAAGGTACCGTTTCTAGATGACTTTGGCAGGCCTGTTCGGGAAAGCGCTTGCGAATGTGAACGCTCCACCGGACTCGTGCTTGGCCCCATTATGAAGCTCGTCAACGGGCCAACGATCGCCAACGCCTTGACAGATCCCAGCAATGCCCTGCTCCGCATGGATCGGGAATTCAAGGACGATGAAAAGTTGATTGAAGAGATATTCCTGCGGTTCCTCGCACGATATCCCACAGATCAGGAAATTCAAATTGGTAAACTAGCACTCACCGAAGGCGGAGCGGACTACCTCGAATTACGATCCGAACTTGACGAAATGGAAAAAGATCTCCCCCGTCGCCAGCAAGAATGGGAAGCTGGACTGAACCGAGTAAACAAGTGGGTTCCCACGGAATTTGTTGCTGGCCAAACGGATCAGGAAACAAAACTGGAACTGCGAGATGACGGCATCATCTGGGCAACTGGGAAAAACCAAAAAAGCACCTATACCATTCAGTTAAAAACGGATCTGGCTAACGTGACCGCCATCCGACTGGAGGCATTGTCTGACGACTCCCTGCCTGGTAAAGGCCCAGGCCGATCTGACAAGAATGGGAATTTTGTCGTCAGCGAATTCAGTATAGGTATCCAGCCGATCAATGGCGAAGGAGAAGTCCAAGCGGTCAAATTAACGGATCCATCGGCTACATTTAGTCAGGCCGGTTATGACGTTGCGATGGCCATCGATGGTAATCCAGATACAGGTTGGGCCATTGCTCCTCAACAGGGGAAAAACCACACGGCTGTTTTCCAGACCTCTGGAGACGTCGGCTTTGAGGGTGGTTGCCTGATCACCCTCAAAATCGTCAACAACTTTACCGACAACATGCATCAGCTTGGAAAATTCCGGATTTCCGCTTCGGATTCGAATCGTCCGGTTACCCTAAATACCTTGCCAGCTGATCTGGCGGCACTATTGAGTGTTCCTGCAGCTGATCGAAACGAAAAGCAGCAAACGGATCTCCGCACAAAGTACCTTGCCACAGATAAACAGTATCAAGCACTGTCCGCATCGGTGGCAGCGGTAAAAATACAATATGACAACAAGAGACTGACGGGACTACAGGATTTGGCATGGGCATTGATCAACAACCCAGCATTTTTATTCAACCGCTAAAGCCGGTTTAGGAATCCGCCAAATTCACCACCATATTTCCACTGCGTAGAAAGACATGCTACATGCCGTTTGTGGAGACGCAAAATCTGTCAAAACATTTTGGCGCCATTACAGCGTTAAATGACTGTTCGATTGAAATCCCACAGGGAACCATCTTTGGCCTATTAGGACCCAATGGTGCCGGCAAGAGCACTTTTATCCGTTTGTTGATGGGGATGATGAAACCCACGTCTGGCACGGCCACCATTGCTGGACTAAATTGTCACCGTGAATCATTACAAGTACGCGAGAAAATATCCTATTTACCTGGCGATGTCCGTCTGGATCGACATTACAAAGGCCGCGATTTGTTGCGTGTCATGACCTCCATTCGCAAAGATGGCTCATTTCAACAAGCAACCGACATTGCCGATTTCTTGGCACTCGACCTCTCCCGACGCGTCCGATCGATGTCTACTGGAATGCGACAGAAACTAGCGCTAACTCTTGCGCTTGCCAATCAGGCCCCGTTGATTATTCTCGACGAGCCCACTTCCAATTTGGATCCCACAGTTCGACAACAGGTCATCGAGTTGTTGCAACGGCGGAAACAAACTGGACAGACGATTCTATTCTCCTCACACATCCTCGACGAAGTCGAATCCGTTTGTGACCAAGTTGCTATTCTTAAAGACGGTCAACTAGCAATGACGGAAAAAGTTTCCAACATCCGACTGACGCATCGCTTGCATGCTCGAACCCCACAACGACTGCCACCGCCACCCAAGAATCTCGAAAAACAAATCCGCGTTTCGTATTCCAAACTTGACAGCAACGATGACCAAGAACAGATCATTATTGAAATCAAAGGTGACCTGCAACCAGCCTTCGAGTGGCTCAGTCGCGTCACCCTCAAGAATGTATCCATCGAACCTATTCGTTTGCGCAGCCTCTACGAACAGATCCATTCCAATCATGAGATATCCAGCTCATGATTCATTTAGTACGACATTATCTACTCAAATCACAGATACTATGCATCGCCTGCAGTCTGGCTATTCTGTTTTTCATCTATATACGTATCTGGGCAATCACGTTTTTTGATGCCGCACGATTTAGACAGGTCATTGAGTTTTTTAAAGATTTTGAAAAATTTTCAGCAGTGCCCTTTGCACAATTAATGACGTACACGGGTCGCGTCGCCCAAGCATTCAATGAACCCGTTGTTATTACCATCATTGTCATTTGGACTATCTCGCGAGGATCTGATTGCGTCGCAGGACAACTCAATCGCGGGACACTCGAAATGCTTTTAGGGAACCCTATTTCGCGACGACGAATCTATTGGGTACAAGTCCTCGTAACCACAACCGGAACTTGTCTACTCGCGATCCTCGCCTGGACTGCCATGACGCTCAGTGTTTATACCCATACGGTTACCGAAACCATCGCGCCGCCCTCGTTGGACATTCCCGGGATGCCGTTTTCTATTCCACTCTCATTCGCTGAGCCTGAAACGATTGAAAGACCGATGTCCGAGTTTGTTGAAATAAATCAGTTTTGGCCGGCGATCACTATCTTATTTGCAATGGGTTTTTTTGTGGCTGGTTTTGCGATGATGATTTCTAGTTTGGATCGCTACCGCTGGAGAACAATTGGAATCTGTATCGCGTTTGTGGTGGTTCAACAAATGATGCGGGTCTTGGCGATGGCAAAACCCGAGTATGATTTTTTGTTAAATTACACATTTTTCAATCCGTTTGACCCCGAAGGATTGGTGCACATTTACGTAAACCAACCCGAACGATACTGGGATTTTTGGTTATATCGGGGCGATGAAATCTATCGACTTAGTGGCCTCGGTTGTCATCTGGTCTTAATAGGATTAGGTTTGTTGATGTACATCATTGGTGATCAAGTGTTCACTCGGCGCGATTTACCGGCACCCGTATAAGCCCTAACAAGCAGGCCTGAGACCTGCGTGTTGGTTGGACATCTATATTGTATTATGCGACGATGTTACCTCAAGGAAAGACCTTACGGTTAACCCCATAGAACAACCCGTTCATTTTTAGCTTCAACAGATTGTGTCTGTAGCCTATGTTTTATTTCGGAAAAAAACCCACAGACGATGCTATTCGTAGTTACCTCAATCAATGTCAAGACATCGATTTCAACTACGCCTACGTCGGCTGCACTGCAGATTTGATTGATCGCGGCAACGCTCCACCCGGTTTTCGGCTCGATCGTTACAGTATTGTCCTAGGCGAAGGGGAAGACATTTTCCAGCTAGGTTCACAATCTATTTGCAAATGGGAAATGTTTAACCACACAATGGCCACATTGAAATGGCACGACACTCCAATTCAAAGCGGTAACATGGTCGCCGTTCTATTTAAAGTCCTAACACAATGGTCTGCAAACCCGGCACGCATCGTATATACGTTAAACGCTGAACGCGACGGCGGAAGATATCGACAATTTGGTTTCGCTTACGGTACGGTTCCTGGGCATATCGAAAAAGGAGAAGAGTGTTTTCAGGTTGACTGGGATCAAGAGTCGGATATTGTGCGATTTCGCATTACCGTTATTTCTCGTCCCGGATCATTGTTATCACTACTGGGGAAACCAATTGTAAATTTTCAACAGAAACGCTTTCGGAAATTAGCGGGCCAAGCAATGGTGGCGACTGTAACCGCAACAAGTTCAGAAACTATATAGTCACTATGAGGCCGCCACCCAATTTTGGATAATGGCTAAAATTGACAACCACTATGATCACACCGCTGCCACTAATGATTCTCATGCTAGCCATATTGCTAGTCGTTCCTTTAGGCATTCATGTCAGTTTTCGTGCGGAATTGTTGACTGTAAATCAACGTATTCGACACATTACCTGGAGGCTTTGGATTTGCTGTTCCCTACCCGCTGTTATTGCCACCAGCAGCATGCTTTTATTTTACCCGGTAAATAAAGAGGCCCTTGGATACCGCGCGGTGTCCTGGATAGGTGGAGTTTCGTGGTTTGTGTTCACATTGTGGATGTTCGTTATTGGGGGAACGTCTCTCTGGCACTTTATCACAACCCTCGTCAAAAACAGAACCACTACGCAAAGGATTCCGTGGGAGCATTTGCCCGCTGCCGGCGGATGGTTGTTCATCGCGGTCGGTGGACTGTGGTTCACTAGCTTGATCGTCGGAAAACCACTAGGGGTCTATGATATGGAATTCACCATGTTGACTGCACTGCATTTTCATTTTGCTGGATTTGCTTTACCAGTCCTGACCGGTCAACTGATTCATTTTTCCACAAAAAACAAACGGGCATTAATAAACGTACTCATCATCACGTGCCCGATTATGTTAGTCAGTATTCCTGCTGTCGGAATCGGTATTGCCTGTTCACCAACCATTGAGGTCGTCGCTTCGATTTCGCTGTTAACATGTTGTATCCTGATGGCGGTTTGCCAGATCTATTGTGCCGGATTCATAAAATCGCATGGCGGATGGTTGCTCTCAATATCTGCAACGGCGTTGATTGCTAGTTCCATCATGGCGGTTATCTACTCAACGGGAGAATATACTGGCAATCAATCGCTCTCAATTCCAATCATGATTGTGTCTCATGGTGCGCTCAATTCCCTAGGTTTCTCGCTATTGGGGCTCGTCGGTTGGACAATTTGTCAGAAAAAGTCAAAATAATATGTTATCAAGGCTGCAGCGTTTACAGTTATAGGTACCAAGTATTTGTTTTAGCTTTGGTATCCGGAGTTCAACGATGTGGCCAACTACTGAAAAAACGATAGCGCTATTAGCCCAAAAGCAAGCAGGCGACGATGATGCTTGGAATCAACTACTTGACCGTCATCGAAAATCGCTGCATCGCATGATACAGCTACGACTCGACCGACGTATCCGACAGCGAGTCGATGTCAGCGATGTGCTACAAGATGTGCTGATCGAGGCGAACCGCCGTATCGATCGCTATCTAGATAACCCCATCATGGATTTTCATCTGTGGATTCGACAGATTGCTAAAGACCGAATTATTGATGCGCATCGGCGTCATCGAGTTACCAAGCGTCGTAGCGTGGACCGTGAGCAAGCACCTGTCGTTCGGGGGCGCATCGACCATTCCACCGTAAACCTTGCCGCGCAACTTCCGGATTTAGATATCACGCCTGCAGCCCAAGCCATTCGTCATGAAATGGCTCTGCAAACAGAAGCGGCTTTGGAATTGCTGCCAGAAATTGATAAGAATATCATCTTGATGCGGCACCATGAACAGTTGTCTAATGGAGAAGCTGCGGTGGCGTTGGATGTCTCCGAAGCCGCTGCGAGCATGCGGTATTTACGCGCACTAAAAAAACTACGTAGTCTGATGATCCCTGAAGAAGATTATCAAGAAAGACGCTTAGACAACTGTGACTTCAGATCCTGAAAATCCGGGCGATCCTATTCAATCTTCTGATATTGATCTACGCTTAGCCACACTGGTCGAAGAACTTCAACAGAGGCTCCGGCAAGGAGACATTCAACACGTTGAAGCATTGTGCCATGACCATCCTGAACTTGAAACCGATTTACGAGAACTATGGGCTGCCATGGTCGCTGCCACGGTTGCCGGTGATCAATTTCGGATGCAGGATGGAAATTTAGAGCAACACCTATCTCCCGGTAATTCGGCAGCCACACTGTCCTGGGAGTTCAATTTGCCGGTGATACAAGGTGACTTCGAATTAACCGAGGAACTTGGACGAGGAGGCATGGGCGTCGTTTATCGGGCGCACCAAATCAGCTTAGACCGAGAAGTTGCTCTGAAGATGATTCTGCCAGGACGACTCAGCGAGCCCGAACATGTCGAACGGTTCCAACAAGAAGCCGAAGCAGCTGCACAACTAGATCACCCAGGTATTATTTCCGTCTATGAGGTCGGGAAGTTTGAGGAGCACCCTTTTTTCTGCATGCAACTCGTGACCGGCCAGACGATCGGCGAAATGGGGCAAAAGCAACCCTTTGAGCAGCGACAATCGGCAGCCATGCTATTAGAGATCAGCGAAGCAATACAATATGCTCATCGACGTGGGATTTTACATCGTGATCTCAAACCATCGAATATTATGGTCGACAAGAACGGCAAAACACACGTTACAGATTTCGGGCTTGCGAAACGCTTTACGCTCGATCATGACATTACTCAAACTGGTGCCATACTAGGTACACCAGCATACATGGCACCAGAACAGGCCAGCGGGGGCCGAGGATCTATGGGAGTGCACACCGATATTTATGCATTAGGTGCTATCCTCTATTTCATGGTAACTGGGCGGCCACCATTTTCAGCCGCAACACCGGTAGATACCGTTTTGCTTGTTTTAGACCAAGAGGTTACTCCACCACGTGTGCTCAATGCTCGAATCGATCGTGATTTGGAGATGATCATTCTTAAATGCTTGCAAAAACCCATAGACTTGCGATATCGATCGGCACAGCAATTAGCCGATGACCTACGTGCTTACCTCAACAATGAACCGGTCAGCGCAAACAAAGGGCGATTCTCGAGTATCATCGCTGGCTGGTTCAGCGAAACACAACATGCTGTCGTATTACAAAAATGGGGAATGCTGTGGATGTGGCACAGCGTTGTGTTGCTCGTCGCCTGTGTTGTGACAAATGTAATGTTTCTTAATGGATTTGATAATCGCCTGTACTATTCAATGACTTGGACATTGGGGTTAGGGACATGGGCTGTCGTTTTCTGGAGAATCAGACACCTACGAGGATCCGTACTATTCGTCGAACGTCAAATAGCTCATGCTTGGGCCGCCAGTATGATCGCGATTGCGTTGTTATTTCCGATTGAATCACTATTGGGGCTGAAAACTCTACAAGCCGCTCCGGTACTCGGACTTATCAGCGGGATGGTCTTCTTATTCAAAGCGGGGATTTTGACCGGGAAATTCTATCTGCAAGCAACTGCGCTGTTTATCACGTCCCTCATCATGGCCGCTTTTCCCAAATATGCCCTGACTCTATTTGGCTGCGTTTCCGCGTTGTGCTTCTTCATTCCAGGTTGGCACTATCATCGCCGTAAAAACTAGAATTCCTGCTATCAAATCTCATTCATTCGTCGTTGGATTTTTTCATTTATCGTTCTCTCCAATAGCAATACACCTATTTGTCATCTAAAATATGGATTGTGGTATATCTGTGGTTCACCCTCATAACACACGCTACCCAAAAAACAACACATTCAATCACTTCCCAATCACCCATAGAATCAAATTAATTTATCCCGAAAGGATGACCTATATTATGCGTTTCGCAAAACACTTTTTCATCATGGCGCTCATTGGCACCACCATCAGTGCCAATGCTCAAGACACACCCAATAATGAACTTAAAACAGAATCTGTTGCCACACGAGGCAGTTATGCTTTTGGAGTTTCCTTCATGAAAAACATGAAGGCTGACAAAGTTCCACTAGATCTCAATGCGTTTTTAAAGGGTATGCAGGACTTCTCTGCTGACAAAGTGACGATGAGCGACGAGCAATTGCAAGCCGCATTTATGGCATTTCAACAAGTTATACAACAAGCTGCACAAAAGGAGGCATCAATGGCCGGCGAAATAAATTTGAAAGCAGGCACAGAATTTCTGGCTGCAAACGCGAAGAAAGAAGGCGTGAAGACCACCAAGAGTGGACTGCAATATAAAGTCTTGAAAGCAGGGAATGGTAAAACGCCTGGACCAACATCTCAAGTCACAACGCACTATGAAGGCAAGTTAATCGACGGCACTATTTTTGATAGTTCAGTCAAACGCAAAATGCCCGCTTCCTTTGGTGTAAACCAAGTCATCAAAGGCTGGACAGAAGCGTTGCAACTGATGAAAGAAGGCGATGAATGGGAACTTTACATTCCCTCAACTTTGGCGTACGGAGCCCAGGGACCACCAAGCATCGGCCCAAATTCAACACTTATCTTCTACATCCAATTGATCAAAGTCGACTAACACAGTAATCGTTTAGATCGATGCGCTCAATTCCACAACTGGCCTGCGAGCACTCACTGTTCACCGGCCAGTTTTATTTAGACGAACTTTCTGAGATGAAAACAATGAAAAATTTAGTCCTTCTGCTTTCCTGTTTGTTGCTAACAACCACTACGCAATTATTACCGGCTCAGAGCCTTAATGTTGGAATTGAACCCGCTTTTCCAAATCTGCGAATCGCCCGGCCTATTGTGGTCACGCACGCAGGTGATCAATCCGGAAGAATCTTCGTGGCTTCGCAACTCGGGACGATATACACATTTGACAATTCTAGTGATGTGGAAGAAGCAACCGTCTTTTTTGATCACTCTGCTAAAGTTATGTACAAAGACAAAGAGAACGAAGAAGGGTTGCTAGGCTTTGCTTTTCACCCACATTACGCCAAAACAGGCGAGTTCTTTTTGTTTTATACAGCCAAAGAAGATGATCACGTTTCAGTAATTAGTCGATTCCGAGTCAGTAAGGATGATGCTGGCAAGGCCGATGTAACGTTTGAGGAAGAGTTGCTACGGGTGCCTCAACCGTTCTGGAATCACAATGGAGGAACTATCGAGTTTGGCCCTGATGGATATCTATACATTGCCCTCGGTGACGGTGGCAAGGGTGGAGATCCTTTTAAGAACGGGCAAAATCTCGCCACGCTTAACGGGACGATATTACGAATTGATGTTGATAACCGTAGCGGAGACAGAAACTATGCTGTCCCGCAGGATAACCCCTTCATCGACGTTGCTAAAGCTCGACCCGAAATCTACGCTTACGGTTTTCGTAATGTTTGGAGATTCAGTTTCGATCGCAAAACTGGAACACTATACGCTGCTGACGTGGGGCAGAAACTGTGGGAGGAGATCAATATCGTCACCAAGGGTGGCAACTATGGCTGGAATCTTCGGGAAGGAAAGCATGCCTATGAAGACGGTTCTGGACCCAAACCAGAGCTTATCGAACCTATTTTCGAATACCACCATGACATTGGAAAATCGATCACGGGCGGTGTTATTTATCGAGGTAAATCGGTGCCGGCTTTGAATGGCATGTATGTCTACGCTGACTATGTAAGTGGCAACATTTGGGCATTAGAACACAAAGCAACAGGGAAAGTGATTGCCAACCACTCGATATCCAACCTCAACGACTCAGGCGAAAACCTACCGATCATTACTTTCGGTGAGGATGAGGATGGCGAAGTTTATCTCACAACACAGATGGGTGGCGGACAAATCTTTAAGTTCAAATCAGGCGCGGAAAAATAATTCGCTCACTCGTCGTCCAGAGCATCAATTACAGCACAGCCGCACGAATCGCTCCATACATTCACGCTCGTGCGGCACATGTCTAAGATTCGATCTACGGCGATGATCAAGCCCTGCTTTTCGACCGGCAAGTCAACCGCTTGCAACACAATCACCATCATGACTAACCCAGCATGCGGAATACCAGCCGCGCCGATGCTGGCCAACAATGCTGTCAGCGCCACCACCACTTGATCGCCAAGCGTTAAATCTATACCGACAAGCTGAGCAATAAACAGTACAGCCACAACTTCATATAACGCCGTTCCGTCCATGTTGATCGTCGCCCCCAGTGGCAATACAAACGAACTTGTTTGGTTACGTACTCCCGCTCGCTGTTCGATACTAGCCATCGTTAACGGTAACGTACCGTTACTCGATGCTGAACTAAATGCCGTAAGTAACGCAGGACTCATCGCCTTGGCAAACTCCCACGGGTTTCGCCCTGCTACGAATTTTAAGATCAACGGCAACGTGACACAGGCATGCACAACCAATGCTAAGAATACAGCCAACATATACCAAGCCAGCGAGCTGAATACGGCACTACCGTGTGTCGCAGTCACATATAGCATTAACAGCATTACACCCAACGGGGCTAGTGCAATAACGGCCATCGTCATTTTCATCATGACATCAAACCCTGCTTGCGCTAGGTTCAAGATTGTTTCGGCGGTTTTACCACCTAGAATCAATGCAAAAATCGCGAACGCAATTGTAAAACTAATGATCGATAAAAAATCACCCTCAGCCAAAGAGCGGATGGGATTCGTGGGGATCAATGTTTCCAATTGGCCCAGCAGCACTTGCGGCAGTGAACTAGACGCGGCTTCATAGGTTGTTGGACTTTGAGTCGTTAAATCTGTTCCCGCGCCGGGTTGAATTACGTTGACCATGATCAGCCCAGTCACAATTGCCAAGAAGCTGGTGCAAATATAATACAACATCGTACGGCGAAACATGCGGCCCAAACGTTCGGCTTTCCCGAGCCCCATCACGCCAACGGTTAGCGACGTCACAATTAATGGCACCGCGACCATTTGCAACATCCGTAAAAAAAGACCGCCTAATCGTTTGCACAAGTTTCCAATCTGTCGTGCCCAGCTTTGCCCGTGACTCTCGAAGACGGCATGCAGACTCGGTTGGTCAATTTTAAAACTCTTTAAGTCCGCATACTTCGCATCGAGTTTCCCACCGATTTCGTAGACGGTTTCGACATTATCGTGAGTCAATGTCGTTATCGTAATGGTGTTTGTACTATCGCGCAACTCAACCTTCGACAAGTGTGTCGGAATATCTTCGCTGCGGGCCACATCGGTGGTGCTGAGACTAAGGTTGAGCAGCAAGCCAACAGCAGCTCCGGCAATCATACCAATCAGTATTTGCCAATGCAGTGCAAGTCGCGGAGGTGATTCTGCGGATGGGGATTGTTGTTCATTCATAAATGTGTTTATACCAAAAAACCGTGCTGTAGTGGCGCCCACCGCAGAAGGAGGATGGCCGTCTGCGATTTAAACAAAAACAAAACGCCCGCTATCAGACATCCCACAAATCGACCCTTTGGGGGTCTATTCTGTGATTACGTTTTCTACACTGCCGCCAGAAGGAATCATCGGCAATACATGCGATTGATAGGGCACTTGAACGTCGAGTAGATAGGGACCATCGTAGGCAATCATTTTTTGAATTGCTGCGGCTAAATCAGCCTTCGCTTTGACCGTTGCTGCACCACATCCATAACCTTTAGCAATTTGGACGAAATCTGGATATCGCTCATCGACAAATGGACCATTACCTTGCCCTAGGGCTTCATCGTCGCCGATCGGTCCTAAGTATGTATGTGCGCGGCGACCATCCATAAATCGATCTTCCCATTGCACTACCATCCCTAAATGCTGATTATTGAGCAGCAGAATTTTCACTGGAAGGTTTTCACACTTACACGTTGCCAGTTCTTGGATATTCATCTGAAAGCTGCCATCGCCATCAATGTCGATCACAAGCTTATCTGGATTCGCGGCTTGTACGCCCATCGCTGCCGGCAAACCAAAACCCATTGTGCCTAACCCCGAACTTGATAACCAGCGACGAGGTTTTTGAAATTGAAAGAACTGAGCGGACCACATTTGATGCTGGCCTACTCCAACAGTAATAAATGGATCCAAGTCCGACGTTAAACGCGACAACTCGGCTATCGCATGTTGCTGCAGAATCCCGTCAAATTCCTGATCGTATGTCAGCGGATTCTCTTGTTTCCACTGCTGACACTGGGTCCGCCAAGTATCAATTTCGTCTTTATATTCCAACAGCGGCAATAACTGCTGTAATGCATCTTTAACATCACACACGACCGGAATATGCGCTGTCTTGTTTTTATTGATCTCTGAAGGATCAATATCGATGTGTATAATTTTCGCATCTGGGGCAAACCGCTCAAGGTTACCGGTCACTCGATCATCAAAACGAACGCCCAAGGCAATCAATAAATCACATCCACTTACCGCCTTGTTGGCATACACGGTGCCGTGCATCCCCAACATATCCATACATAAGTCGTTACTCGGAGGAAGAACCCCGAGGCCCATCAACGTTAGAGTTGTCGGGATACCGGTCGTGGCAACGAGCTCCCGCAGTTCCTCAGTTGCTTCACCATTTACAATTCCACCGCCAGCATAAATTAATGGGCGACGAGCATGTTTAATCGCTGCGGCAACTTGTTTGATTTGTTCCACGGGTGATTCAGGATTAACAGTCGCTCGATACCCCGGTAAATTCATCTTTTCGTCCCAATCGACCGCACATTGATCGATCTGAACATCCTTAGGGATGTCAATTAACACGGGGCCTGGACGACCCGTAGTGGCAACGTGAAATGCCTCTCTCACAACTCGAGCTAACTCTTCGACACGAGTCACTAAATAATGATGTTTGGTAATCCCACGGCAAATCTCTACCATCGGCGTCTCTTGAAAAGCATCCGTTCCGATGACAGCCGTTGGTACTTGTGCAGTCAAAGCAACCATTGGAATACTATCAAGCTTGGCATCGGCAATTGCAGTTACTAGATTTGTAGCACCTGGGCCACTGGTGGCTATACAGACTCCCGCGCGACCGGTTGTACGGGCAACACCTTGGGCAGCAAAGCCTCCGCCCTGTTCGTGACGAGGCAAAATCGTGCGCAAGACATCTTTCTTTGCCAACAGCGCTTGATGCAATGGCATACTACAGCCACCAGGATAGGCAAACACGACCTGCGTACCATTTCTAATGAGAGCTTCGACAATAATGCTCGCACCGGTCATGATTTCAGTATTGGTCGTTTTATCGGCTGTTGCCATCGTATCTTTCTCCTGTCACTAATGAATCCACTAATGACGTCTCAAATCAAATATTCCTACTATATATAGGTAATTATGAGCTAAGATCCGCGTGCGGCGTTAGGTTTTTGCAGAATAATTGCATAAGAATCGACTTGTTTACCGCAGATTATACTAACTGTAACACCAAAAAAGCTCATCGTAGCTTTCAGGCTATGGCAGCCAGTCATTTTCGACAAGCGGGTCAGAGTCTATTAGTGGTCACGAGTCTAGGAGACTACTTCTGGAGCAAAATATTGTCCTACCAAATAGCCACCGTAAACTGCAACTAGGCCGACAACGACGTTGAGCCCGATGCTAACTAATGCAACGCCTACTTTGCCGTTTTGCATTAATTCCAGCGACTCCCACCCGAACGTAGAAAAAGTGGTCAACGCTCCTAGCAATCCTGTAATCAGCAGTAATCTAGTAGTCGAGTTTGATAATTCAGGTACTCCCCAGCCGCCCAAAATACCGATTACTAGGCAGCCGACGACATTGACTAACAGAGTTCCATATGGAAATCCGCCCTCACTAAGGTGATGACCAAACATCCGCTCAGTCGCTTCGGACAATAAATATCGAGCGACCGCACCTACAACCGCACCAAGAGAAACGAGCATTATTGATTTGAGCATAATAGATAGACCAAGTTCTAGTTGTTTTCTGTTAGTAAAGGCCGCAAACTAATCCCAGTAAAACTCGCTTCACACTGGGCCACCATTTCAGGCGTTCCTGCAGAAATAACCTCACCACCAAACTGTCCACCCTCAGGCCCTAAGTCTATTAACCAATCAGCTGATTTTGCGACATCAAGGTTATGTTCGATCACCACTACTGTATTACCTCGATCAACTAAACGCCCCAGTACATCGAGTAATTTTCGGATATCATCAGAATGCAAACCTGTAGTCGGTTCGTCAAGCAGGTACAGAGTTTTCCCTGTATCGACTTTGGCCAAATGTGTTGCTAACTTCACCCGCTGCGCTTCACCACCTGATAATGTCGTCGATGGTTGTCCAAGTTTTAGATAACCTAACCCTACATCATTCAGGCAAGTCAGAGTTCGGTGAATGACTGGAAAATTCTCGAAGAAATCTAACGCCTCACGCACAGACAATGCTAACACATCAGCAATATTCAATCCTTTGTAACGAACTTGTAACGTTGTCCGGTTGAACCGAGCACCGTGACAATGATCGCACATTACTAGTATGTCGGGTAAGAAGTTCATTTCGATTTTCTGTACCCCTTGTCCGTCACAATGACTGCACCGACCTACTTTCACATTAAAACTAAATCGATTGGCGCGATATCCTCGTTGTCGTGCATCACGAGTATTCGCAAATGCTTTGCGGATTTCATCAAACACACCAGAGTACGTTGCGGCATTGCTGCGAGGAGTGCGTCCGATTGGCGACTGCGTAATGCGGACGATTTTGTCTATTTTCTCAGCACCGTTTAGCGATTTGTGCGGCCCCGGTTTCGGTGCCACTTGCCCTAACTGCCTAGTAACTGCGGGGGCCAGAGTTTCATTAATTAGTGAACTTTTTCCGGATCCGGACACGCCAGTAATGCAAACAAAAACGCCAAGTGGGATTTCGACATTCACCTCTTTTAAGTTATTTGTCGAAACACCTCTCAATTTCAATTGGTTTGTTTTGTATATACGGCGCCGCTGCGATGGAATTGGGATACCTTGTACCCCCGACAGGTACTGACCTGTTAACGAGGATTCTTGTAATTCAACCTCATGTGGACTGCCGATTGCTACGATTTCGCCGCCCTGTTCACCGGCTAGAGGTCCCATATCAATCAGTAAGTCTGCTTCACGCATCATCATTTCATCATGTTCAACAACAATGACCGAATTACCTAATTGCTGCAAATCACGCAACGAATCGATCAACCGTTGGTTATCACGTTGATGCAGTCCAATCGAGGGTTCGTCCAACACATAACAAACACCAACAAGACCGGACCCAATGCTGCTGGCCAATCGCACCCGTTGCATTTCACCACCACTGAGTGTGTCAGCTGACCGATCTAATGTTAAATAATCTAACCCCACTTTTGACAAGAACTCTAATCGCAAGATTAACTCGTCAATAATCGGTTTTGCTACCAACATATCACGCTCGCTGATTTCCAATTTTGAAAACCATTCCTCCGCCTCGCTGATCGACATTTTCACAAATTGATGAACATTTAAATCCTGATAGGAAACACTCAGCGCTTCTTTTCGCAATCGCGAACCGTCACACTGCGCGCAAATAACGATATCACGATAAGATGCCAGTTGTTCAAGTCGTCTTTTGCTAGTGGTGGTCGCATACTCTTTCTCAAGCAGATTCAAAATACCAACAAACTTTTTTTTAAAGCCGCGAAAGAATTGTTTGCGTTCTAGAGCCGACCATTTTTCAAGCGGTACATCCCATGCCAATTTTTTAGTGTCGAGGAATGCCGTAATTTCGTCACGATACATTTCTTTACGCTTAGCGGTAACTCCCTCGAGCACGACTAATGCACCCGCGTCGAGACTGACCGACAAATCAGGGCAAATCAGTTCACAATCAAATTGCTGAGATTGCCCAAGTCCAGTACAGTCCGTGCACGCACCGTAGGGACTATTAAAGCTGAAAGTTCGCGGCTCTATTTCTTCGTAGCTAACACCGCAACTGGGACAGGCATAAAGTGAACTGAAGAGCGTGTCTATCCATTCACCTTCAGATTCATCTGCGCCCGCAGGAATGTGGCGACTACACAATGTCAGTAATCCGTCACCATGTTGTAATGCCAGTTTGACCGACTCACCGATGCGAGATTGAACACTTGGTCGAATAATCACGCGATCAACAATCGCATCGATTTGATGGATTTTCCTCGGTTCCAACTCCGGAAAAGACTCCACGTCAAACACACGGCCATTAATTCGAGCCCGCACGAAACCAAGCTTACGGATTTTATCCAATACCTCGCGATGTTGTCCTCGCTTTCCTCGTACCATAGGCGCCATGATCATCGCCTTGGTACCTTCGGGCATTCTCATTAATGCCTCCTGAATTTCCTCTTTAGATTGCTGACGAATTGCCTCACCACACGCAAAACACATCGGCGTACCCAACCGTGCTAAGAGTAGTCGTAAGTGATCGTAGATTTCGGTGACGGTCGCCACGGTACTACGAGGGTTCTGAATTCCAACTCGCTGGTCAATGCAGATTGTAGGCTGCAAACCGGAAATAGTATCGACATCCGGACGGGGCATTTGATGAAGAAATTGCCTTGCATAAACGGATAGACTCTCGATGTACTGCCGCTGCCCTTCGGCATACAACGTATCAAAGGCCAGCGAACTTTTCCCAGAACCACTCGGCCCAGTAATGACAACAAGTTGCCCACGTGGAATTACGACATGCACGTCTTTAAGATTATGAACTCGCGCACCTTCAATGCAAATACTGTTGGGGTCACCAGTACTCAGCGGGGTCGCAGATTGAAGATTGTCGATCGTCGCCATAGCAATATTTATGCAGCTGAGAAGTTATGCTTGCTCTACATCTTCACAAGTTGTAAAAATTAATCGTCCGGCACTTGTTTGCAAAACACTTGTCACCGCAACCGTTACCGTCTCGTTCACGTGCCGTCGTCCACCTTCAACAACTATCATCGTACCGTCGTCTAAATAACCGACGCCTTGAGAATCGCTTTCACCCTCTTTAACAATTTTGATATTGAATTGTTCACCCGGAAGAAACACGGGCTTTAATGCATTCACTACATCGTTGAGATTAATGACGGTAACATCTTGGAGCGTGGCGACTTTGTTTAAGTTGTAATCACCCGTGACGAGTTTACCGTTTAGTTCTTGTGCCAACAGTACTAATTTCATATCAACTGGTTGCCCACGCATGTTTTCCGATTCCGACTCATGAATTATCATTTCAATATCCGGATTCGATTGCAATTCTTTGAGGACATCTAAACCACGGCGACCGCGTGTCCGCCGCATCTTGTCGTTGCTGTCGGCGATGTTTTGTAGCTCCTGCAACGCAAAACGGGGCAAAACAAGCTTGCTATCAAATATATTGGTCGTGATTAAGTCCATGATACGGCCATCGATGATCACACTTGTATCGAGCACTAGTGGTTGTAGCCCTTTGTAATCTTTTGCGAATTCAACATAGGGAATGATGAACCGAAAATCGTGATTTGTTTGTAGCAACACGGATATGCAGATGTAGCACAGAGGAATCGCGATCGCAAGCCGCAATATTCCTCGAAATTGTTCGTTGTTAGAGAATGTCAAAATTGGGTCAATCGCTGTACCAATGATATAGGTCAAAAAGAGTCCAACGATAAGTCCAAAATAGGTACACGAAATGATTTCGACTGGTTTGCGGCGAACCAAGATGTCCAAAACCACAATGACCGTAGCAATCACGATCAACAACGTACCCAACAGCATATACTCCTGCTGGTTTTCAGCCACATTGGAAACAATAGAAATACCAGCCCCGAATGCAATCGCGAGAAAAACGCCGCGCAAGAACCATAAAGCCATAATAAAACCCCTAATGAAATAAATGTGAATAATAATAGGTGCAGTGAACTACACAATCGTGCGTCACTGCGGAAATAATATAAATATAATCGCGACGGACTAAGCTTGGTTAATAATGCCGTCAACAATAAAAACCCGTCGCTTTTTTCATTTTAAACGCACCAAATCCGGATTGCTACCAAAAAATCGAATCAAACACAAAAGCATGCCAAAATATATGCAAGTGCTATTTATAGTTCAAAACATGGCTACCGGCTAACATGAGCCAAAAATTGTTGCTCAAAAAAGCGATCTGTCATACCCGCAATATAATGCCCCACACTACGAGGCAAACCAACTTGCTCGCCATGTTCAACAAACCTTATCGGCATGATCTCGGGATTTTTGACTAATACAGCAAATAATTGCTGGATTTGACGTTGAGCAAGCTCACGAGTTTTTACGATCGCCACATGACGATAAACACGTTCATACAAAAATGCCTCAAGCTGTTTCTTTGCCTTGGCAATTTCTCCAACAGTTCCAATGCGAAAATCCGATTGACGCGCTGCACTAGCCGAATCCCACTGAAAATTCGCTAGTGCGGTGCTGGTATGTTCTAGGACATTCGTCACTTGGCAATCTAACAAAGTGTGGATAATCGCGCGTTGATATTCTCGCTCTCCCAACTCATCAACTCGCGACGCAATCTGCTGCTGGCAAATTTTTATCAGATCCAGCTGTTCTAATTCAGCAAACTTAACGAGTCCCAATTTTAAGGCGTCATCAGTATCGTGAGCGTCATAGGTCATGGAATCCGCGGCCTCAACCGCCTGTACTTCCAGTAATGGAGATATCTCTGGGGCACTCTTATCAACGCGAGTCGCTTGCCCCGCAAGTACTTCTTGAGTGAGATTTAATCCCGGAAAATGCTGATGCCTCGTTTCCAACTGCTCGGCAATCGTCAAGGCGTATTGATTGTGAGAAAACCCACCCTCTGTTTCAAGACATTTCGCTAACGCATCTTCACCAGCATGACCAAATGGTGGATGTCCAATGTCATGAAATAATGCTAACGCTTCTACCAAATCTTCATTCAATCGCAAGGCTCGGGCTAAGGTACGGGCGATTGATGAAACTTCATGAGTATGCGTGAGCCGAGTACGATGGTAATCGCCCATATCGCCCGTAAACACTTGCATCTTACCACTCAACCGCCGATATGCAGCGCTGTGTACAATACGATCGCGGTCGCGTTGGAACGGCCCTCGATAAGACTGTTGCTGCTCGTCATAACACCGACCTAATGTGTCACTACTGTGCATCGCATAGGGTGCCAAAATACTTGCCTCACGCTCAGCAATCGTCTGTAAATTGTTGTGCGCCATTACCTAAAGCCCCTCAGCTTGCAGGAACCCCTGATTCAAATCAGGGCGAAACCTACATCTGTTGTACAACACCAATACCTAACAAGTCTAAACCGTGAGCGATAGTGCGTGCGGTTAAATCACAAAGCCGCAAGCGACTCAACTTAATCGCATCGTCCTCCGCTTGTAGAACAGGACACTGCTCAAAGAAAGATGAAAAACGTTTCGCTAGGTCAAACAAATAACTGGTTAGTTGATTAGGTCGATAGTCTTCTAACACTTCATCTAATGCTTCGGCATAACGTGCTAGCGTCAGCGCTAACAATCGTTCGGCCGAATGATCCAAATTGACGCTATCGGCCGTTACTCGAATCTGCTCTAAGTCGACCTCTCCTTTGCGAAATATACTCTGGACTCGAGCATAGCAATACTGCATATAGGTTGCCGTGTTACCCTCTAAAGCCATCATCTTGTCATAGCTAAACACATAGTCACTTGTCCTATTATGGGCCAGATCTGCATATTTAATCGCGCCATGACCAACGGCATTAGCGACCTCTGCGCATTGCTGAGTCGTCAACGCATACTCACTATTTCCATCGCCGGAATCAGCAGAGACAATCTCTAGAGCCTTAGCCACAGCTTCATCAAGCAACCCCTCGAGTCCCACGGCCGAACCGGATCGCGTCTTATAAGGACGCCCATGTTCGTCTAGGACTGTTCCAAAACTGATGTGCCGCAACTGCACGCTGTCTGCTATCCATGACTGTGCCACTGCAAATAGCTTTTGAAAATGCTCGCTCTGGCGATGATCTACAACATATAGAATCTCATCTGGTTGCCACTGAGCAACTCTATATTGGATCGTTGCTAAATCCGTAGTTGAGTAGAGAAATGCTCCGTCACTCTTTTGCACGATCATCGGCGTATCAAAATCTTCAAGAAAAACACATACGGCACCTTTACTGTCGGTAGCCAAATCTTGGTCGCGAAGTTTTTGCACGACCCCTGAGAGCATTTCATGGTAGAAGCTCTCGCCGTATTCCACGTCAAACTCGATATCCAAACGGCCATAGATCTTCTGGATATCAGCCCGGCACTTGGGCAAGAAGTCCTTCCAGAGCTTGACGTTTTCCTCATCGCCAGCGTGCAAGGCTGCCGTTTCAAGCAGGACACTCTTAGCAATGTCGGGATGTGCCAAAACCAACTGACTCAACGTAGCGTCGTTATCGATGGCCGATAACTTCTGATCAACCGCTTCATAATTCGATTTGGCTTGATCCAATTGAGTCGCGGCTCGTTGCCGCGACTTTTTTAGTTTTTTATCTTGGGATTCATCGCCTGTTAGATCCAGAGCAGACAATTCTTCAATTTTCTCTTGGCGAATCTTAATTTGTTCCAGCAACAAATCTAGTTGCAATTTGCTTTTATAGTAATCAACCAATTGATTGACTAAGCGATATAAACGGCTTAGCTCTGCCACGGGGTTAACCGCATATGCATCTAGATCCACAAAATGCTTGTAGCCATAAATAATCATTCCAAACTGAGTGCCCCAATCACCTAGGTGATTATCTCGGATGACCTGATGCCCTAAAAATTTTAGTGTGCGTGCTAGACTGTCGCCGATTACCGTTGAACGTATATGACCAACGTGCATTGGCTTGGCGACGTTGGGTGAAGAATAGTCAATAACATAAGTTCGCTCCGTAGTAACAGCAGGCACTCCTAACCGATCATCGGCTAATGCTTGCACGACTTGCTGTGCCAAATAGTCATCTCGGATCGTCAAGTTGATAAATCCGGGCCCAGCAATTTCTACGTTATCACATAAATCATCTAATTGGACTTTTTCCACAATCTCTGCGGCGATATCGCGCGGTGCGCGTGACAGACGTTTCCCGAGCGACATCGCACAATTAGCTTGGTAGTCGCCAAAACGCGAATCCTGAGCGGGCTTGATCATTGCGAGTAATGACTCAACATTATTCGATTCAGCGTATGATCCTAAGACACCTGCAAATCGCTGTTTAATTTCCGCTAGAACATTCATAAATTTCAACCATTCGACCGCCAAGCAATATCACTTATAGCAGAGACCGTCGCGTGAAGTATTGTTATTAGCCTTAACTTTGATTACGAATATCTTCCGCCGCGACCGCTGAAAGAAGGTCGGAGATATCTACTTGTGTCGCATCGGCCCACAAAGACTCCAAACTATAGTATTCACGGGTTTCATCGTCAAATAAGTGAATCACCACACTGCCATAGTCCAGCAGGATCCAGCGACTCTCACTATAACCTTCGATGCCGATTCGCCGATCTTCTAAATCATCTTCTAATGTATGATCGATTTCCTCGCTAATCGCATGTAGTTGGCGACGACTTGACCCAGTGGCGAGCACAAAGAAATCAAACATGGACGATTGTAACCGCAGATCGAGCACAACGATGTCGCGGCCATTATTTTCCGCAGCCGTTCGAGCAGCCGCTTTGGCGAGTTCTAGCGACCGCGCAATTCGAGCTTCTTCATTAGGAACTTCTCCTCGACGTAGACGATCCGATTCAGGAATCATATCGGAGATATCAGTAGCATCAGTCGGTTCGGACGATTCAGTCATGGGTTGTTGAACTTCTAGCTAAAAACAGATTGAAAACTTTGTTGCATCTACCAAGAATTTTACTCGGCATCTTAACAACTGTCACCATCCAAAGCCTCATTCGTCGATCATTCATACGAGTGGGGCTGTTCTATTGATTTAGCAAATTAAACCATCGACGCTTGTATTAGAAGATTTCCAGCGCGGTCAAACTATAGCGAACAATCAAGCCAGCAACGACAACACTAACCATACTCATTAATTTAATGAGTATGTTCAAACTGGGACCGCTCGTATCTTTGAACGGGTCACCCACCGTGTCGCCAACAACCCCTGCTTTGTGAGCATCAGATCCTTTGCCACCAAACTTGCCAGTTTCAATGTATTTTTTGGCGTTATCCCAAGCACCACCAGAGTTGGACATGAAGATTGCCAGACAGAAACCACAAGTCATCGTTCCAACCAATAGTCCCATCACACCGCCAACACCTAGTATCAATCCAGTAGCTATGGGAGTTAGCAGTCCCAACAGTGACGGTGCAATCATTTCTTTTTGGGCCGCCAATGTACTAATTCGCACCGGCGTCGCATAATCTGGCTTAACACTGTAATCCATGATGCCAGGGTTCTCTTTGAATTGCCGCCGGACTTCTTCCACCATCCCACCAGCAGCACGGCCAACGGCGTTCATCGTCATCGCACAGAATACAAATGTAGCCATACAACCGATAAACACACCGACTAAGATTTTTGGGTTCAACAACGATGCATCGTAATACCGCGCAAAATCAGGTAACGTCGCTATGTCGCGGCGTACAAGCGTTATGGGTCTTGTTTCAGATCCTGCATTAAGCGTCATTCGACCCTTCTTGGGAAGATCTGCCTTGACAGAATCGGTGAGCAGAATCGGTTTGTCAACGGGGAGTCCTAATGTAAGTGCTAAATTCGTAATTGGCGTTTCGGTATTCTTTGGGACATCCCTCCAGTAACGTCCTTTCTTACCGTTCACTTCATCAGGGAACATCAACCATGACGTATTTTCATGTTCGTTCTTTTCGTTATTTTCGTGAAGAATCAAGAATTGATCGTTAACCTTGTACCAACCATCTTCGTGCTCGGCAACCACAACTTCTTCAGCCCAGCGATCAAAGCCAACTCGAACTTGTTCCATGTACGCAGCCAGCAGTGCCAAAGCAGTCAATGCGGCCGAGCCAATGGCAAATCCTTTGCCAGTCGCGGCGGTTGTATTTCCTAAGCTGTCCAATGCATCTGTGCGATCACGAACAATTGAGTCCAAACCTGCCATTTCAGCGTTACCACCAGCATTATCAGCAATGGGGCCATATGCATCTGTGGCCAAGGTAATACCAAGCGTACTCAGCATCCCCACAGCAGCAATGCCAACGCCGTACAGACCGAGGGTAAACTTGCCTACGTCCTTGAAATCAAAACCCGTTGCAAATCCGAATGCCAATAACGTAGCTGCACAAACAATCAACACGGGTAACCAAACCGATTGCATACCATCGGCCAATCCACGAATAATGACATTCGCGGGGCCCATTTGCGCAGATTCGGATAACCCTCGAGTCGGTGCAAATTCATCGCTTGTCACATACTCAGTCCACCATCCAATAAACCAACCTGCTCCCAGACCAACAATTACGCTAAACGCTATCATCCAGTTGTCTTCTGGCATCATCCATCTTGCGAGAAACACGGCGCCGATTGCCACGGCAATCGTCGACGCATTAATACCCCGTCCTAATGATTTTAGTAAAGCTGACTGACTGGCATTGTCATCACTCTTAATCAAGTAGATTCCACCAATTGACAAAAAGACACCCATCGCTGCGATACACATTGGCAAAAACAAGGCGGCTACCTGATGATCCGTATTACCAGAAAATGCAGCCACGCCTAAGGCGGCTGTTGCCAAGATCGAACCGGAATAAGATTCGTACAAATCAGCGCCCATGCCGGCAACGTCACCAACATTGTCTCCCACGTTATCCGCAATCGTCGCTGGGTTTCGTGGATCATCTTCTGGAATGCCCTGTTCAACTTTTCCCACTAGATCGGCACCCACGTCAGCTGCTTTGGTAAAGATTCCGCCACCGACGCGAGCAAACAAAGCCTGTGAACTCGCTCCCATACCAAAACACAACATCGTAACGGTAATGGCTTCGAGCCCCAGTCCAACACCCCACGCTAGAATGGCATACCAAATCACGATGTCTAGTAAAGCAAGGCCAACAACAGTTAAACCCATTACTGCACCACTACGAAATGCTACTTTCAGTCCTTCGTTAAGGCTCTTCTCAGCCCCGGCAGCTGTGCGACTACTAGCCCACGTTGCCGTCTTCATCCCAAAAAATCCAGCTAATCCCGAGAACATACCACCGGTGACAAATGCAAACGGCACATATTCACTTTGCACTTTGAGCGCAAATGCTGCTACGCACAAGAATGCAAAGATGACACCAAAAAAAACAATGACAACTTTGTATTGTTGAGCGAGATAAGCGGAGGCACCATCGCGTACGTGACCAGCCAATTCAATCATGGTTTCGTTACCTTCGTCGCGCGCCATCATCCAACGAAAGAAAACCCAAGCTTGGGCCAAGGCTGCCAACGAAGCCGCTAAGCAAATGCCCCAATACAGTTTATCTTTGCTCAAAAATTCTGATGCTTCGTTATTATTCTCAGCAGCAAATACGCTCGTAGCGAACACACTCATGACAACCATCGTCACCATGCTTATCGCGGCAGCTCGTTGCCATCTCAATTTCCCGATCCGACCACAACCACTTTCCCAGAATCTCATCTAATGTTCCTTCATGACGCCACAACGTTGTGGCCGTTCGACTTGGTTTAATTAATTGAATCACTGCCACTTAGTCTGGTATTATTTTCGCTACGGCACTATCAAAGAAACGCGATGCTAACCTGAAAAACAATAACAACAAACTCTCGGCAGAGAGGCTAGTTTATCGAACACCAATTCCAACGGTCAACTGTATGACGGTTAAATAAATAAAGTTTTTTAACTTGTTTTTGAACTTGTATTCCACACCCAATATGGTTTTCGGCTATCATCATACTAGGTTGATTTTTTTTGAAATATGTGCTGCTAATTTCTTTCAAATCGCCCGCAAACGAATTGGGCATCTTCGTGGACATTCACAGCCTGGTTTTGCATGACAGGATTCTGACCCCAAGCTTCAGAATATCCACACCAGCGTCGGGACAAACATTTTGCCTAACCCGCGTAAACGTAATAATCGGCACAGGCTCTTGCCGGACCAATAGCCGAGCGTCCTTTCTATGACCCCTTAAAAACAAGGGCAATTGCCGGCAACGACCATTTAAAGCAGCGATAACAAAAAAATAATGTGAATAAAAATTGCTTACTATAGGCTCTAAATGGCGATTAGCACTGTAAGGATAGAATAGTTAGGTAAGTAAGTTCACGTTCATAAATACTTAGCAGTAATCTGTTAGTTTTTTGAACGCCGCAACTTGGTTTGTCTATAATTACAAAATAAACAAGTTGCTGAATAGTTGGTACAGAAAACGGAGAATTCAAAACATGTCTAAGGCTCAATTTACACGTCGTCTCGCACTATGTGGTTTGGCAGCAAACGCTGTTGCATTGCCCCTCACAATCAGTGGAGCCATTCGTAATTCTGGCAACCGATCATTCCAATCGTTAGACAACGACACGGTTGAATTCTTCGCTGCTAAGAAGGCTGGATTGATCGATGTGATGTTCATTCCTCGTAGCAGTAAGTCTGCCAACATCATGATGAAGAATCGCACCAAACGTAAACTCAATATCAGAATGCCAGAAGCATTTGCTGGCGTTCCAATGCTGGGCCAAATGGGTGGCATGGGCGGCGGTGGTATGGGTATGGGCGGTGGCGGTATGGGCATGGGTGGCGGTGGCGGTCAAAGCCAAGGCATGGGCGGCGGCGGTGGTGGCATGGGTATGGGCGGCGGCGGCATGGGTATGGGCGGCGGCGGCGGCATGGGCGGCTTCCAAAACATCGAGCCTGGCCGAGTACGCAAAGTCAAAGTCACAACCGTTTGCCTTGAACATGGCAAAAAAGATCCTAACCCACGTATCAAATACGACATCGTACCAATTGAAAATTTTACTCGCAACGCGCAAGTCATCGAACTTTGCCGTATGATCGGAAGTGGTAAACTCG